>JBGPOW010000012.1:0-42224 GCA_041488235.1 Binatia bacterium | reverse complement strand
CTATCGCATATTTCCCGACCCCGAGCGCAGCAACCGCTGCCGGCTGGAGATCGACATTCTTGCTCCGCGTAACCGGCTCGACGTGGACTGGCGTCGGATCATGGATCTCCTCGTTGGTGTCGTCGAGGAGGACTTCGCCATTGGCGAGGGCATCCAGCGCAACTTCGACTGCGGCGCGGTCGATCATGTCGTGTACGGGCGCTTCGAACAGGCGCTTGAGCATTTTCATCGTTCCGTGCGCGAGGCGGTTGGCGGAGAAGAGTAGGGCGGCAGGGCGACGGGCGGCACGCGTCCTCCGCACCCGACGTGCGCAATACGGTTCATCTGCGCACCACGGGTGCAGACGCCGCGTGCCGCCCGTCGCCCTGCGGTCCAACGTCACCGGAACGCCGTGCGTGCGGTCGCTTCGCTCGGCCCGCCGAAGCGCTCGTGCCGGCTCAACTGCGCAGGGTCGAGCGCGCGAGGATGAGGCTCGCGAGGAGCGGCAGGCCGTAGTACGCGACGCGGAAGATGAGGACGGCGACGACCGCACGCTCGAGCGGCACGTCGAGGCTCGCGAACACGGCCGCCATCGAGCCCTCGAGGACGCCGAGCCCCGCCGGCACCAGCGACACGATCGAGACGAACATGCCGATCGCGAACCCGGCGATGACGTAGCTCATCTGCACCGGATGCCCGATCGCGACGAACGCCGCGTAGAGGACGAGCAGCGTGAACGCCCAATCGAGCAGGATGTACGCCGTCGGCGCGAGCATCTCGTACGGGCGGTCGAGAAGGAAGTCGAGCCCGGCGTTGAGGTTGCGCTGAAAGCGCAGCAGCGCCAGCCGGCGCGGCGCGCGGCGGCTCGCGACACGGCGCCACACGCGGTGCAGGACGACGGTCGTGACGAAGAGGAATCGGCGTCGCCAGCCGCGGCGCACGATGAGCAACGTGGCGAGCAATACGCCGACGCTGAACGCTCCCAAGAGGACGGCGGCGACCAATAGGTCGCGGCCGACGAGAACGTGCGAGACGAGCAGGAGTACGAATCCGGCGATGACGAAGACGAGGAGGGTGAGGTTCGTGAGCAGCGTCTGCACGAGCGACACGAGCACGGCGCTCCCGGCCGGAAGGCCGCGGCGAATGAAGAGATACATCCGCAGCGCGAAACCGGAGAGGCCTCCTGCCGCAACGAGATAGTTGGCGGTGTTCGCGACGATCGTGATCCGCAGCATGTCGCCGAACGGAACGTGATAACCCGCCGCCGCGGCGATCCCCTGGTACGATCGCGCCATCGTCAAATAGCTGCCGACGGTCGCGATCGCGGGAAGGAGGAGGAGCATCGGGACGACGCCGCGCGCGGTCTCGCGCAGCTCGCGGAGATCGCTGCGTGTCACGACGAACACGAGCACAGCAATGCCGAAGAGTACGGCGACCGTCACCCACGTGCGGTGGCGGCGGAGGCCCGGCGGCGCCGCGACCTCGACGAGCGCCGCCGCATCGCTTGCGCCGATCGCTCGGGGACGCTGGGCGGGCGCGCTCACGCGCGCCGGCGTGGACGCTGGAAAGGCGACACGAGGCGCCCGAGCCATGCCAGGGCACCGCCGACGGGCGTCCCGACGAGGGTACCGACGAGCGCCGCGCCGATGACGTCGCGGATACCCGGATGGCCGGCGCCGCCGTCGGCAAACACGAGCACCGCCGCGCATGCGCTTGCCGTCACCATCGTCGTCGTCGATCCGGCCGCGGGATCCCACCACAGATCGAACACGAGGGCGCCCAGGACGAACAGCGCCGCGCCGCCGTACAGCACCGCCGTCGGCGGCGTACGATGGCGGTACACGGTCGCCGAGGCGATGGCGTGCGGCTCACCGGTGAGCGTCACATCCCCGACGCGGAGCCCACCGCTGCCGACGTCGACCACGTGCGACGCGGAGAGATGCTCGAAGTGGCTCGGCGCGCTGCCGCGGCGACCGAGGCGGCGCATGCGCCAACTGTCACCGACCTCGCCCGAGACGTGCTCGTGCGCGCCCGCATCGTCGACGAGATCAACGTCGTAGTGCAGCGTGCGATCGCGGCGGTCGGTCGCGAGCGGTAGGTGGGCGTCGACGACGAGATCGACGCGCGACGCCTCGTCGGGAGAGACGACGACCGCTCCCTTCGCCGCGGCGTCGAGCGCGAGCTCGCGAAGCGGCGCGCCCGGGAGTAGCCGGACGAGAAACGGATACGCCAGCAGCAACGCCGCGAGCGCACCCGCCACAATCGGGACGATCGGCTGCACGCGATCGCGGTGCTCGTCGGCGACGAGCGGCGCCACCGCGACGAACACGCCGAGCACGAGAAACGCGACGACCGCGATCGCCGCCGCGAGACCATCGGGCACGAGCTCGATCGCGTCGAGCAGCATCGTCACCGCGAGAACGGCGACCGCGACGGTCGGCGGTGCCCACGAGCGTAACGCGTCGGCGATCAGCAGCCGCCGGATCGACGGCTGCGGCGCGCGCTTGCCACCCGCTCCGGCGCGAGGACGCGATGCGCTCCGAGCCATGCAGCAGCTATACGAAGAAGCAGCGGAGGCGGCAAATTCGCCGCGCCGTACGGATCACGGCGCGGCGGAAGGGGCATGGTGGGAGAAGCGCGCCGCTCAGCCGGCGGCGCGGCGCAGACGGTATGCGGCGGCAACGGTGTTCGGGGCCGCGACGACGGGGCGACGGCGGGCTTGCTCTTGCCGCCATCGCGTCAAGCCCTCGCGGATGTGCTCGGGATCGAGGTCGAGGGCACAGCAGATGTTCTCGAACGAGAAGATCCACGTATTGTCGTGCGAGTCGAACCATTCGCACGTCTCGCCGAAGAGTCGCCGCCCGCGACGATTCGTCGCGAAGGCGTAATGTTGATAGCTCCGTACCGCTTCCTCGAGGATCGCGAGAACGAGACGTCGCTCGCGCTCGAGAGGTACCGTTCCGGCTTCTGCACTCATCGTTGCTCCTGTCGTAGTTCGTGGTGAGGGGCGGCGAGCGGCATGGGCCCGGCCGCCATCTCGGCGAGCGTGCCCGCGAGGACCGACGCGTCGAAGGGCTTCGAGAGCAGACGCGCCCCGCATTGTGCCGCTTGCGCCATCAGCTGCTCGTCGGCGAACGCCGAGATGAGGATGACCCGTTGCGCCGGGCGATCGCGCCGCAGCTCGGATACGAGCTCGGTGCCGAGGATCAGCGGCATCCGCACGTCGCAGATGACGACGTCGTACGACTGCCGCAGGCAGCGCTCGAAGCCGACGAGCCCATCGCTCACCCACTCGGCGGAGTGGCCGAGTCCCGTGAGTACCTCGCCGAGGTAGCGGCAGAACGTCGGGTCGTCGTCGATGATCAACACGCGCATCGCTGTCGATAGAGCAACGACGGTGCCACCGATCGACGCCCGAAAATCCTGCGGAGTTTCGTCTGCCGCGAGCGGCTACGGCCGCGAATCGCACACCGTTGCGTCGCGACACGCCTCGACCGGAGAGAAATCCGGTACTTGTGCAGGTGAGGCGTGATGGCGCCGAGGTGAGGCGAAACGCCTCAGGAGGCGCGGAGACCGTAGCGGCGGAGCATGCGGTAGAGGGAGCGCCGGTCGACGCCGAGGATCGTCGCCGCGCGCGAGATGTTGCCGCCGGTCTCGGCGAGAACGTGCTCGAGGTAGCGCCGCTTCACCTCCTCGAGCGTCGGGCTGCCGCGATGCAACGTCGCTTCGAGCGTCGAGCGCAGCTCGGGCGCCAGGTCCTCAGGCGCGAGCACGGTGCCGCTCGCGAGCGCGACGGCGCGCTCGATGCAATGCTCGAGCTCGCGGATGTTCCCCGGCCAGGGATAATCCATGAGCAGCACCATCGCCTCGTCCGTGATGCGCGAGATCGGCTTCTGGTTGCGGTCGGCATAACGGCGCAGGAAGTGCTCCGCGAGCAGCGGAATGTCCTCGCGACGCTCGCGCAGCGGCGGCAAGGTGATCGTCACCACCTTCAAACGATAGAAGAGGTCCTCGCGGAAGCTGCCGCGTTGCACGAGCTGCTCGAGGTTGCGGTTCGTTGCCGCGACGACGCGGACGTCGACCTTGATCCACTCCTGGCCGCCGACGCGCTTGATCTCGTACTCCTGCAGGACGCGCAGCAGCTTCGCCTGCATCGGCGCGCCGATGTCGCCGATCTCGTCGAGAAAAATCGTGCCGCCGCTCGCTTCCTCGAAGAGACCCTTCTTCTCGCCGACCGCGCCGGTGAACGCGCCGCGCACGTAGCCGAAGAGCTCGCTCTCGAGCAGCGTGTCGGTGAGCGACCCGCAGTCGACCGCGACGAAGCGCGCCGTGGCGCGGCCGCTGTGGCGGTGCAGCGCCGCCGCGATCAGCTCCTTCCCGGTGCCGCTCTCGCCCTCGATGAGGACGGTGCTGCGCGACGGGGCGACGCGCGCGACCGTCTTGTAGACCTCGACCATCGCCGGGCTGCGGCCGACGACGATGCCGTACGTGTCGTCGACGGCGCGATCGCCGTTCGTGCGCGCGTCGGTGAGCCGTCGCTCGGAGAGCGCGCGCCGCACGGTCGATTTGATCTCCTCGAGGTTCATGGGCTTGCTGACGTAGTCGAACGCGCCGTGGCGGATCGCCTCGACCGCCGTCTCGACCGATCCGAAGGCGGTCATGACGATCACCTGGATCGCCGGGTCGCGCGCCTTCAGCGCGCGCGTCACCGCGATGCCGTCCATCTCCGGCATGCGGACGTCGGTGACGGCGAGGTCGAAGTGCTCGTGCTCGGCGCGCTCGAGGGCGCGCCGACCGCTGTCGCACGCCGCGACGCGATAACCCTCGCTCTGCAGCACCTCCGTGAGGAGCTCGCGCGTGACCGCGTCGTCGTCGATGACGAGGAGCTGCGCGCTCATGCCGCCTCTCCCGGCCCGATCGTAATTTCGACGGTCGTTCCCTCGCCGCGCCGGCTCTGCACCCGCACGCCGCCGTCGTGGGCGCGGGCGATGTCCTGGCTGATCGTGAGGCCGAGACCGGTGCCGCGGCCGATGCCTTTCGTCGTGAAAAACGGCTGGAAGACGCGCGCCATGTCCTCGGCGGCGATTCCCTTGCCGTTGTCGCTGATCCGTACCACGAGACCGGGCGGCCCGCCGTTGTCGGTCACCGCCTCGGCGGCGACGACGATGCGCCCGCCCTCGTCGAGAGCGTCGACCGCGTTCGTCAGCACGTTCAAGAGGATTTGCTGCAACCCGCGCGGATCCGCCGCGATCGTCGCCGGCGCCGCGGCGAGGTCGCGCGCGACCGCGATCCGCTTCGCGCGCAGCATGGGAGCGAGAAGCTGGAGCGTGTCCTCGATGAGCGGCACCACGGCGACCGGCTGGCGCTGCAACGTCGGCGTTCGCGTTTGGTCGAGCGCGTTGCGGATCGCCTGGCTCATGACCCGCACCTGTGACTCGATGATCGCCAGCTTCTCGCGTCCGTCGCGCGACGTCACCTCCTTTTGCAGGAGCTGCGTGTAGCCGAGGACGGAGTTGAGCGGCGTGCCGAGCTCGTGGGCGATCGCCGCCGTCATTTGTCCGAGCGCGGCCAGGCGCTCGGCGCGGCCGAGCTGCTTCTGCACGTGCCAGAGCTGCTCGTTGATGCGCTGCAGATCGAGGTTCTTGGCGGCGATGTCCGCCGTCGCCGCGGCGACGCGGGTCTCGAGCTCGTCGTTGAAGCGGCTGAGACGTCCCACGAGCTCGCGATTCTCTTGGTCCGCGGTGGCGATCGTCTCCAGCATCCGGTTGAAGTGATCGCCGAGCTGCTGCAGCTCGTCGCTGCCGCGGAGATGCACGCGGGTGTCGAGACGGCCGCCGCGCGCGGCGTTCATCGCGTCGACGAGGAGCCGGATCGGGCGCGCGATCGTGCGCGTGAGAATGAGCCCGAGCACGGCGGAGATGCCGAGCACGCAGAGCAGAGTGAGCAGCAACGCCTGTCGCGCTTGCAGGTTGCTGAGGCGCTCGACCTCGGCGAGTGACGCCTTCACCCGGATCGACCCGATGACACGCTGGCCGAGGTGGAACGGCGCCACCGCGAGGCCGAGGTGCGAGCTGCCGGGCAGGAGCTCCCAGATCGGCCGGTCGAGCTCCATCGCGAGCCGATCGAGCGGGATCGGTTCCGCCGGGCGTGCGCGACCGGAGCTGCCGAGGAGCCGCCATTGGTTGCCGACCGGGAGCAGGATCTCGATGTCGGCGACGTTGCGATGGGTACGCGCGAGCTCGCCGAGGCGGTGGTGGAAGTTGCGCAAGTCGGTGCGTCCCCACAGCGAGCCGAGGAGGATGTCGATTTCCTTCGCCAAGGTGAGGGCGCGCTCCTGGAGATTGCGCTCGGCGATGCGGGTGGAGAGGCGGATCTCCAGCGCCGTCGCCGCCGCCAACACCAGGACGACGGTCAGGACGAGCAGCGCGACGACGCGCAACCGCAACGATCGCCAGGGGAACAGCCGCATCACCGCTATCATACCGCCCTCGGGGACGGCCGATAAGCGTGCCTGACGCGCGCGACGGGTTGTTAGCGACGGGGCGGCTGCGGTTGCTCAGGGCCGATGCCGGCGTCGGCGGGCGGCGGGAGCTCGCCTTGGTAGACGTGGCGGCGGAAGAAGGCGCCGTAGTTCTTGCCGGTCACGCGACGGACGGTGCCGAGGAAGCGTGCCGTCGTCACGACACCGCCCTCCTGCGCCAGCGCGCGGACGACGTCGTCGAGACTGTGCGCGCCGTCGGTGCCGTGGCGGATGCGGCGGTCGAGGGCGTAGAGGACGAGCGGGGCGCTGTTGTTGTGGATCGCGCGCGTCTGGTCGCGGGTGAAGTCATGCCCCCAGACGCCGTAGCGCGCGAAGAAGCGGAGCGCTTGCGCGTAGCGGCGGTCATCCAACACGCCGATCCGCCGCTGCAGCTCGATCGAGTAGAACTCCGCCAGGCCCTCGGTGAGCCAGTGCGCGTCCCACGCGGGACGAAACGGCGCCGTGACGTGAAAGAGCTCGTGCAGGTACGGGCTCGTACGATCGGGCGTCTGCAACGGCCGATCGCCGTGCATGTAGAACGAGTCCTCGCCGCTGAGTCCGCCGCGCCACATCGGATCCGCGCCCATCACGATGAGGAGCCGCGCCCGCGCGCCGAGGAGGTCGTGCATGATCGGCAAGGCGCGATCGAGCAGACCCAGGATGCGCTCGGGCGGAAGGCCGGCGCCGGGGACGCTCGCGATCGTGACCGCGGTGCCGTGCACCGTCGCATCCGTGCGGTGAAACCGCCCGAGGATCAGCCAGCCGCGCGGATGATCGAAGCGACCGCGGCTTTCGACGACGAACTGCCGCGGTCCCGCCGGTGGCATCACCGTCACGGCGTCCCATCCCCGCGGCAGGTGGAAGACGAGCCGCGCGCGCGACTCCGGCTCGGGCTCGATGTCACGGCGAAACAGCACGGCGCTGCGCGGAAAGAGATCGCTCGTGCGCGTCACGACCCAGCCGTCACCGATGTAGCTGTCGAATCCCTTGTCGGGCGCACGCCGGTGACGAAGCGTCGCGCGATATGTGAGATGCGCGTACGGCCCGTTCGGCGTCCAGACGATCTCGCCGCGGCGACGCTCGAGCACGCCGCTGCCCTCGAAGTTTTCGAAGCGCTCGGGATCGAAACGCAGGCGCACGCGCTCGATCTCGTCGATGCCCGCGAGCTCCCAGCGCACCGTCGCCGTCGTCGCCGTCGCGCCCGCGATCTCGACGCCGTACGTCACGCTGAACGTTTCGCGCGCCGGCGCGGCGACGGGCGGGCTGTCACCACGCGCGACGCACGGCAAGGCGAGGACGGCGATCACGACGGCGATCTCGCAGTGACGAACGACTCGCATGCCGCGCTGATACGCGTTCGCGCCTTGACACTCGGAATGGTGATTGATAGGCAAATCAATCTGTTATCGATTTTCAGGCACGTAGCTCAGTGGGAGAGCGCTTCCTTGACACGGAAGAGGCCGGCGGTTCAATCCCGCCCGTGCCTATCAGGCCAGCCCCTGCATCTCACCGCATGACCGAGGACCGGATCCGAGTGGCTCTGCCGAGTGGGGCGGAGGTGGCGGTGCCACGCGGAACGACGGCCGGCGAGGCGCTGCGTGCCCTCGGCGAGCGGCGCGCGGGCGAGGCCCTGGCGGTAAAGGTCGACGATCGCGTCGTCGATCTCTCGCGCGATCTGGTCGCCGACGCGACGGTCGCGCCGGTCTTCGCCGACTCGCGTGAGGGCATCGACGTGCTCCGTCACTCGAGCGCGCATCTCCTCGCGCACGCGGTGAAGCGGCTCTTTCCCGAGACGCAGGTCACGATCGGCCCCGTCATCGAGAACGGCTTCTACTACGACTTCAAACGCGCGCAGCCGTTCACCCCGGAAGACCTCGAGCGCATCGAGGCGACGATGCGCGAGATCGCGAGCGAGAACATCGCGGTGCATCGCCAGGAAATGTCGCGCCAAGACGCGATCGCGCTCTTCCGCGAGATGGGCGAGCAGTACAAGGTCGAGATCATCGAGGGGATCCCCGACGATCGGGTCTCGCTCTACAGCCAAGGCGACTTCACGGACTTGTGCCGCGGCCCGCACGTGCCGTCGACGGGACGCCTGCGCGCATTCAAGCTCACCAGCGTCGCCGGTGCGTATTGGCGCGGCGACGAGCGCAACGAGATGTTGCAGCGCATCTACGGCACCGCGTTTCCGACGCCGAAAGAGCTGAAGGAGCACCTCGCGCTCCTCGAGGAGGCGAAGCGCCGGGACCATCGCAAGCTCGGCCGCGAGCTCGACCTCTTCAGCTTCCATCCCGAGGCGCCGGCGAGCCCGTTTTTCCATCCCAAGGGCGCGCTCGTCTACAACGCGCTCGTCGCCTACATCCGCGGCCTGTATCGGCAGTACGGGTACGACGAGGTGCTGACGCCGCAGATCCTCGACGTCGAGCTGTGGAAGCGCTCCGGTCATTACGAGAACTATCGCGAGAACATGTACTTCACCGAGGCCGACGAGCGGCAGATGGCGGTGAAGCCGATGAACTGCCCGAGCCACTGCCTCATGTACGCCGCCGGCAAGCGCTCGTATCGCGAGTTGCCGCTGCGCCTCGCCGACTTCGGGCGTCTACACCGGTACGAGCGCTCGGGGGTGACGGCCGGACTCACGCGCGTGCGTTCGTTCTCGCAAGACGACGCGCACATCTTCTGCACACCAGAGCAGATCGACGCCGAGGTGACGAGCGTCGTCGAGATGATCTTCCGCACCTACGATCTCTTCGGGTTCTCCGAGCGACGCATCTATCTCGGCACCCGCCCCGAACGCTCGATCGGCGACGCGGCGATGTGGGGGCGCGCCGAGCGTACGTTGCGCGAGGTCCTCGAGCGTCGGGGTATCGAGTTTGAAGTACATCCCGGCGACGGCGCGTTCTACGGTCCGAAGATCGATTTTTGTATCCTCGATGCGATGCGCCGCGAGTGGCAACTCGGCACCGTCCAACTCGACTTCTCGCTGCCGGAGCGGTTCGATCTCCACTTCATCAATCATGAAAGCAAGGAGGAGCGGCCGGTGATGATTCACCGCGCGCTCCTTGGATCGATCGAGCGCTTCATGGCGATCCTGCTCGAGCACTGCGCCGGCGACTTCCCGCTCTGGCTGGCGCCGGTGCAGGCGCGCCTCATCACGGTGACCGACCAGCAGCACGCGTACGCCGAACGCGTCCTCGCCGAACTGCGTGCCGCCGGGCTGCGCGCGGAGGCCGATCTGCGCAACGAGAAGCTCGGCTACAAGATCCGCGAGGCCGAGCTGCAAAAGGTGCCGATCGTGCTGGTGATCGGCGACAAAGAGGTCGCGTCGGAGACCGTCGCGCCGCGCCGCCGCGGCGTCGGAGCGCTGCCGGCGATCGACGTGCCGAGCTTCATCGCGAGCATCGCGGCCGACGCGCGCGCTGGCGCGCCAGGAGGTGTCCCATAAGCGTCAAAGAAGCGCAGGTTCGCATCAATCATCAGATCAATGTCCGTGAGATTCGGGTGATCGACGCCGACGGTGGCCAGCTCGGCGTCCTGCCGACGGGCGACGCCCTCCGCATCGCGGAGCAGAAGGAGCTCGATCTCGTCGAGATCGCGCCGACGGCGACGCCTCCCGTCTGCCGCATCATGGATTACGGGAAATTCCGCTACGAGAAGAAGAAAAAAGCGCAGGAGTCGAAGAAGAAGCAGGTGTACGTCACCATCAAGGAAGTGAAGATGGGCTCCCGCACCAGCGTCCACGACGTCGATTTCAAGGTCGGCCACATCCGCAAGTTCCTCGAGCGTAGCCAGCGCGTGAAAGTCTCCGTCTTCTTCCGTGGGCGTGAGATCACGCATCCCGAGATCGGCCGCGACCTCTTGATGGGCGTGTTTGAAAAGGTCAAAGATTTGAGCAATATGGAGATCAGTCCGCGGCTCGAAGGCCGCAACATGTCGATGATGCTGCAGCCGCGCTAAGCGTTCGCAGGCGCGAGAGGATCCACACCCATGCCGAAGATGAAAACGCGCCGCGGAGCGGCCAAGCGCTTCACGGTGACGGCGAGCGGCAAGATCAAGCGAGGCAAGGCGTTCAAGCGCCACCAGCTCTCGTGCAAGACGCGCAAGGAGAAACGCAATCTGCGCCACGCCACGACCGTGGCCGACGTCGACAGCCGCGGCATCCGGCGGCTGATCCCGTACTTGTGAGCGCAAGAGGAACAGGAAGGGAGCGACAGCGATGCCACGGGTAAAGCGCGGCACCAAGACACGGCGCCGTCACAAGAAGCTGCTGAAGCTCGCGAAGGGCAACGTCGGCGGCCGCCGGCGCGGCTACCGCCAAGCACGCGAGACCGTCGAGAAGGGACTCGTCTACGCGTATCGCGACCGCAAGGTCCGCAAGCGCGATTTCCGCAGTCTCTGGATCGTCCGCATCAACGCCGCGGCGCGGCTGCACGGGTTGAGCTACAGCCGCTTGATCCAAGGCCTCAAGAAGGCCGGCATCGATCTCGACCGCAAGGTGCTCGCCGATCTCGCCGTCCGCGACCCGGGCGCGTTCGGCGACTTGGCGCGGATCGTCGCCGCCTGAGCGTGCCTGCACGCGCCGCCCGGCGAGCGTGCGCCCGGGGGGCGGATAGATGAAGGGGACGCTCGAGGCGCTCGGCGCCGAGATCGAGACGGCGCTCGACGCCTGCCGGTCCGAGGACGACCTGGAGCGCGCGCGCATCGCGTTCCTCGGCCGCAAAGGGCGCCTGACGGAGGTCATGCGCGGCGTCGGCGCTCTCGTGCCGGAGGAGCGACCCGCGATCGGCGAGCTCGCGAACGCGCTCAAACGTCGTGTCGAGCAACGCATCGACGATCTGCGCGAGCGCTGGAAGGCCGAACGCCGCCAGCGCGAGCTCGAGGGCGAGCGGCTCGACCCGACGTTGCCTGGACGCGCGTGGCCTTACGGGCACGCGCATCCGCTCACCGCCGCGCTCGACGAGACGGTGGGCATCCTCGTGAGCCTCGGCTTCTCGGTCTACGAGGGGCCGCACATCGAGGACGAGTACCACAACTTCGAGGCCCTCAACATTCCGAGCGACCATCCGGCGCGCGACATGCACGATACATTCTTCGTCGATCGCACCCACATCTTGCGCACGCACACCTCGCCGGTGCAGATCCGCGTGATGGAAAACCAGGAGCCGCCGGTCGCGGCGATCGCGCCGGGCGCGGTCTTCCGCCACGACGACGACGTCACGCACTCGCCGATGTTTCACCAGGTCGAGGGATTCCTCGTCGACCGCGGCGTCACGTTCGCGCACTTGAAAGGCGTGTTGTCGCTGTTCGTGCAGCGGATGTTCGGCGACGACAGCCGGTTGCGCTTCCGTCCGAGCTTCTTTCCGTTCACCGAGCCGAGCGCGGAGATCGACATCAGCTGCGTCATCTGCGGCGGCACGCGCGAGGTCGGCGGCGCAGCGTGTCGCGTCTGCAAGGCGAGCGGCTGGCTCGAGATCCTCGGCGCCGGGATGATCCATCCCGCAGTCTTCCGCGCCGTCGGCTACGACCCCGAGGCCGTGAGCGGGTTCGCGTTCGGCGTTGGAATCGAGCGGGTGGCGATGCTGAAGTACGGCATCAACGACATCCGTCTACTCTTCCAGAACGATCTGCGGTTCCTCCGCCAATTCTGAGTCCAGAGGGCCGGCGGTGAAGCTCACGCTCAATTGGTTGCGAGACTTCGTCGAGCTCGTGCTCCCGGTCGACGAACTCTGCGACGCGCTCGTGATGGCCGGCATCGAGGTCGAGGGCCTCGACGAGCACCGGCCCATCTGGAGTCCGGTGGAGATCGTCGAGCTCGTGGCCGTCGAGAAGCATCCGAACGCGGATCGCTTGCGACTCTGTACCGTCCGCCGCGGCAGCGCCGAGATCGTGCGCGTAGTCTGCGGCGCCAGCAACATGCAGGCGGGTGACAGGGTCGCGCTCGCGCCGCCGGGCACCGATCTTCCCGGCGCGCGCCGCATCGAGCGCGCGACGATCCGAGGGCAGGTCTCGGAAGGGATGCTGTGCGCGAGCCGCGAGCTCGATCTCCCGGAGGACGGCGTCGACGGCATCATGATCCTGCCGCCGGACGCGCCGGCCGGGCGCCGCCTCGTCGACTATCTCGGCGCGGCCGACACCGTTCTCGACCTTGCAATCACGCCGAACCGCGGCGACTGCTTGAGCGTTCTCGGCATCGCGCGCGAGATCGCCGCGCTCACCGGCGCGAAGCTGCACGTCGCACCGGCGCCGCTTCACGAGCAGGATCCGCCGACTGGATCCGCGATACGTGTCAACGTCGACGCGCCGGACCTCTGTCCGCGGTATGCCGCACGCGTCGCGCGCGGTGTCCGCGTCGCGCCGTCGCCGCCGTGGATGCAGACCCGCCTCGTCATGGTCGGCATGCGGCCGATCAGCAACGTGGTCGACGTGACGAACTACGTGATGCTCGAGCGCGGCCAGCCGCTCCACGCGTTCGACCTGGCGCGGATCGCCGACGCGCGGATCGTCGCGCGCCGCGCCGGCAGCCGCCAGTCGTTCGTGACGCTCGACGGCGTCGCGCGCGAGCTCCTCCCCGACGACTTGGTCATCGCGGACGGCCGAGGGCCCGTCGCGCTGGCGGGCATCATGGGCGGCGCCAACTCCGAGATTCGCCCCGACACCACCGACATACTTCTCGAGAGCGCGTATTTCACGCCGAGCGGCATCCGGCGAACGGCGCGCCGTCTCGGCCTCGTCAGCGATTCGTCGTATCGCTTCGAGCGTGGCGTCGATCCGACCGCGACCGTCGCAGCGCTCGACCGTGCCGCGGAGCTCATCGCCGCCACGTCCGGCGGCATGATCGCGTCCGGCGCCATCGATAAGCAGGCGGCGCGACGTCTCCGGCCGGCGTCGATCCGTGTTCGACCTGCACGCGTGAACGCGCTCCTCGGCACCACCCTCACCGCGGCCGAGATCGAGCGTCCGCTGCGCGCCCTCGGGGCCATCGTCAGCGGCGGCCGCAGCGCACTACGCGTGATCGCGCCGAGTCATCGCAGCGATTTGCAGAACGAGGTCGATCTGATCGAGGAGGTCGCGCGGCTCTCCGGCTACGACGCCATTGCCGCCGCGATGCCGGCGATCGTCGCCGCAGGTCCCGGCCGGGGGCCTCATCGCGAACCGGAGGAGCGTCTCCGGCACGCGCTTCGCGCCGCCGGCTTCGACGAGATGATTACCCTCGCGATGATCTCGGCAGAGGACAATCGCGTCTTCCCAGGTCTCCCGGATCTACCGGGTGAGGCCGTTGCGCTGCAGAACGCGCCGTCATCGGACGCCGCCGAGCTGCGTCGCAGCCTGTTTCCGGGACTCTTGCAGGCGCTGGATGTGAATCGTCGTCACGGCGAGCCCCTGGTCGCGGGATACGCGATCGGCCGCGTGTACGCGCGCCACGGCGAGCGGTATCATGAGGGCGACGCCCTCGGCATGATCCTCGCCGGCGAATGGCCTCCCGCCGTCATCGGCGAGATGCCACGTCCGGCGACGTTCGCCGACCTGAAAGGTGCCGTCGCGCTCGCCTTCGAGCGCCTCGGCCTCGGCCCCGCTCGTTGGGAGTCGCTCGAGAGCGAAGCGCCGTATCTTCATCCCGGCAAGGCGGCGCGCATCACGATCGCCGGCGTCCTCTGCGGCGTCGCCGGCGCGTTGCACCCCGACGTCGCCACTGCACGCGGCCTCGACGGCGACATCTGGCTGGCCGAACTTGACATGGTCAGAGTCGTTCAGTACTGTCCGCGCCGCGTTGTTTTTCGGCCACTTCCACGATTTCCCGCCGTTCTTCGGGACCTCGCGGTCGTGGTAGACGGCAGTATCCAAGCGCAACAGATTCTGGACGCGATAAGCGAAGTCGCACCACCTCTCGTGGAGGAAGTGCGGGTGTTCGACCAATACACCGGAGCCCCGATCCCCCAGGGCAAGAAGAGCATCGCGTACTCGATCTCCTATCGAGCCGCGGACCGAACCCTCACCGACGAGGAAGTGAACGCGTTGCACGAGGACCTCGTTGCGCGTCTCGTCGGTCGCGTCCCCGTGGAGGTGCGCCAGTGAACGACGGAGCAGGCGCGCCGCAAAAGGGCGCAACGATGACCAAAGCCGACATCGTAGAGCGCATCTACGAGAAAGTCGGCTTCTCCAAGAAAGAAGCCTCCGAAGTAGTAGAGTCGATCTTCGAAATCATCAAAGCCCGCCTAGAGCACGGCGATAAGGTGAAAATCTCCGGCTTCGGCAACTTCGTCGTCAATCAAAAACGCCCCCGCAAAGGTCGCAACCCCCAAACCGGCGAAGAAATCATCATCACCGGCCGCAAAGTCCTCACCTTCAAAGCCAGCCAGGTCCTCAAAAAAACGATCAACCCGTCGTAACGCGGCCCACTCACAGACGAACCTCGATGCGGCGCGTCCGCGGCGGCGGGTGAGAACGGGGTGCGCGGGGCCGGCACGCGCGCACGACGTCGGCGCACTCGTGTCCGGATGTGCGCGCATGCGGACGTCGGCGCATTCGCCTACGGAGGCGCACGCGCGCCAAATTCTACGTCCCCGCGCACCCCGTTCTCGCCCGCCGCCGCCGACACGGGACCGTTCGACGATCGTGCTGAGTGCGGCGCGCGAAGCGCGCCGCGGAATGTTTTTCTCGCCGCGGCGGCGCGAATCGCTCGCCGAATGTTTACTCTGCGCGCCGGCGCGAAGCGCCCGGCGCCACCTTATTTGTTCGCGACTACCACGTAGCAGGCGGGTGAGCGTGGCCCAGATGCAAGGCGCGAGGGAGTGAGCGCGGAGGCATAGCGGGAGCTATGCCGCACAAGCGAACGACCGAGCAACGCAGCAGATGGGCCACGATCGCCCGCCTGCGGTGGTCAACTCAGCGTTTGCCGCCTTTCGCGCGCGCGCTGAGACGCACGATGCGCGCTGGTTCGGTTGTATGCGCGCGCGGGCGTCGCTCGTCCATGAGCCGGTCGTACTTCATGCGCAGCAGCGTGTCGCGCATGCAGTCCGGGTCGATGCCGAGCGCATCACAGACGTTGTTGAACGAGAACGGCCAGTTCCAATCGCGCGTACGGATCCAGCGCTCCGCCTGCCGCGACAGCATGCGCGGGCGGGCGCGCGTCGTCCGAAAATACTCCTGGAAGCAGCGGATCGCGTCCTCGAGGACGGCGAGCATCAGCGCCTTCTCCGGTGAGAAGTCGCTGTCGCGCCGTGGGCCGTCGAAGAATTGCTGCGGCAGAATGACGTCGGGCCCGAGGACGTCGCTCAGGCTGTCGCGTACCGAGAAGCGCCGCGCCTCGCTCGCAGTCTCGGCCAACGACTCGAGTGACATCTCTCCGTCGACCTGGCTCTTCATCATCGCGGCTCCTCTCGCGTCCAACGGGACGGCTGCTCGGCCCCGCACGTCGGGGCGCGTATCCGTCGGAGCAAGGGGCAGGCCACGTTCATGCACACGCGCAATTGTCGTGAGGGACGCGATTTCGTCGCCGTCGTCGGAGCACACAGCATCGTGCAACGGTACAAACTTGACACTCGACCACTCGTTCCGACGGGAAACGTGACGCGCGGGTGCCAAAATGGGCCTTGACAGATTCGTACGCGGCACGACTGCGCGCGCCGTCAAGTTCCTGACCGTCGCCGTAATTTGCGCGGGTGCAGGTCGCGTGGTAGCGATCGACGACGTCCAGCGTCGCGGGGCGTGGCGCAGCCTGGTAGCGCACACGCTTGGGGTGCGTGTGGTCGCCGGTTCAAATCCGGCCGCCCCGACTCGAGCTAGGATGCACGTCTGATGGGCGTCGCCGCCGGGAGTGAATCCCGGCGGCCGGCAATTGATGCTGCCCCCGCTCGCTGCGCTCGCGCTGGGCGTCGCGACCCGGAGTGAATCCGGGTCGCTCCGATGCTGCCCCCGCTCGCTGCGCTCGTGGCGCAGATTCACGTTGTCATTCGGCACCGGTTGGCATAGCGTACCGACGATTTCGTGGCGGGATGATGGAGGAGGTGAGGGGAGAGGAGGAACGATCCCGACGCCCGCGGCGTCTCAGGGATCCGTCTTCGCCCGTCCCACCCGTATGATCATCCTCGTCTGTAACGACGACGGCATCCGTTCCGAAGGCGTTCAGCAGCTGGCGCGAGCCGTCGAGTCGCTCGGCGAGGTGTACGTCGTGGCACCGGACCGTGAGCAGAGCGCCGTCAGCCATTCGCTGACGCTGCACCGACCGCTGCGCGTCGAGCAGATCGCACCCCGCCAGTACGCGGTCGACGGCACGCCGACGGATTGCGTGAACCTCGCGGTCTCCGGCATCTTGCCGGCGCGGCCCGGCCTCGTCCTTTCCGGTATCAACAAAGGCGCCAACCTCGGCGATGACATCACGTATTCGGGCACGGTGTCGGCGGCGATGGAAGGCACGTTGCTCGGCATTCCCTCGATTGCGCTGTCGCTCGTTGCACGCGAGGAGTTCGCGTTCGACGCCGCCGCCGATTTCGCCGCGCGGCTCGCGGCGCAGGTGATCGCACGCCCGTTTCCCGTCGACACGCTCCTCAACGTGAACGTGCCGGCGATCGCGCGCGAGCGCATGCGCGGCTACCGGATCACGCGCCAAGGGAAGCGCCGCTACGGCGAGGCGCTGGTCGAGAAAACGGATCCGCGCGGCAAGAAGTATTACTGGATCGGCGGCGACGAGCTCGATTTCGTCGACGAGCCCGGCACCGATTTCGCCGCCGTGCAGGATGGCGCGGTGTCGATCACGCCGATTCATCTCGATCTCACGCATTACCCCTCGTTGGAGGCACTCTCCCGCCTCGCGCTGGAATGGCCGTGAATTACGAGCGCGCGCGAGCGCGGATGATCGATGAGCAGCTCGTCGCCCGTGGCATCTCCGACGCGCAGGTACTCGCCGCGATGGCGCGGATCGAGCGCCATCGTTTCGTCGACGAGGCGCTCGCGGTGCGCGCGTACGACGACAAGCCGCTCCCGATCGGCGCCCGACAGACCATCTCGCAACCGTTCATGGTCGGGCTGATGACGGAAACGCTCGCCTTGCGCGGCGGCGAGCGCGTCCTCGAGATCGGCACCGGCTGCGGGTACCAGACGGCGGTGCTCGCGGAGCTCGTCGCGAACGTCTTCTCGGTCGAGCGGATCTCGAGCCTCGCCACCGCCGCACGGCAGCTGCTGGATGGGCTCGGCTACTACAACGTCGCGATCCGCGTCGGCGATGGCACGCTCGGCTGGAGCGACGAGGCGCCGTTCGACGCCATTCTCGTGACGGCGGGGACGCCGCAAGTACCGCGACCGCTGATCAGCCAGCTCGCCGATGGCGGCCGGCTCGTGTTTCCGATCGGCGAGGAAGAATTGCAAACGCTCGTGCGAATTCGTAAGGAAGGGGAGCGCCTGCGCGAGGAGTACTTCGGCGACTGCCGATTCGTGAAGCTCGTCGGGCGCTATGGGTGGGAGCGGTGATCCGCGCGACCGTACCGCGTGAAGGTGATCGCGGCGCGCGGTGAGCCGTTGGCGCCGCGAGGCGGCGCGGAGGTGTGGCGGTGGAGAGGATGGGGGTGAACGCGTCGGGCGCGCGTCGACCGCGTGCGCGGGCGACATGGGCTGCGGTGCTGCTTGCCGCGGCGGGATGCAGCGCGACCATTCATGAACCGACGGTTTCCGTCTCGGGACCCGGCATCGTGCACGAGGTGCGGCCGGGCGAGAACCTCTACCGAATCGGCAAAGCGTACGGAATCTCGCATCGTGAGCTCGCACGGATCAACAATCTCGCCAATCCGGACCGGGTGGTGGTGGGACAGCGCATTTTCATTCCGGGCGGCCAACGGGTGCTGCCGGTGAACCTCATCACCCCGAAGCGCGCGGTCGCCGACGCGCCCGAACCGCACGATTTCCCGCATGGGGAGGGCGTCTTCATCTGGCCGCTCGCGAGCGGCACCCTCACGTCGACGTTCGGCCCTCGCGGCGAGAGCTTCCACGACGGGATCGACATCGGCGCGGCGCCCGGCACGCCGGTGCACGCGGCGCGCAACGGCAGTGTCATCTACAGCGACGCCCTGCGCGGCTACGGCAACGTCGTGATCGTCGAGCACGACGGCGGCTACGCGACCGTGTATGCGCACAACGAGGAGAACCTCGTCCACGCCGGCGACCGCGTGCGGCAAGGGGATACGCTCGCCCGGCTCGGCAATACCGGGCGCACCTCCGGACCGAACCTCCACTTCGAGGTACGGAAGGACAACATCGCCCGCAATCCGATCTACTTCTTGCCCGCCGGCCAGACGGCCGCACGACAAACTGCGCAGCGCGCGGAGGACGACGCCACATGACGCTCGACGAGCTGAAGACCTACATCCGCGACATCCGGGATTTTCCGAAGCCGGGCATCGTCTTCAAGGACATCACGCCGCTGCTCACGTCGGGACCGGCGTTTCAGGAGGTCGTCGATCGGATCGCGAGCCGGTACCGCGGGCGCGTCGACATGGTCCTCGGAATCGAGTCGCGCGGCTTCATCATCGGCGCCGCGGTGGCGTACGCGCTTGGTCTGGGCCTGGCGCTGGTCCGGAAACCCGGCAAGCTGCCGCACGAGCGGTATGCGGCGCGCTACGAGCTCGAGTACGGCTCCGACACGCTCGAGATCCACCGCGACGCGCTCGGCGACCGCAGCCGCGTGTTGATCGTCGACGATCTGCTCGCAACCGGCGGCACGGCATCGGCAGCGATCGAGCTCGTCCGGCGGCTCGACGGCGAGGTCGTCGCGTGCGCGTTCATCATCGAGCTCGCGTTCTTGAAGGGCAGGGCGCGGCTCGCGACCGACGACGTGTTCTCACTGCTCTCGTACGCCGGCGAGTAGCGTCGTCGCCGGGGTGATCGCGATGGTCCCCGGCTCGACGCTCTTCGTCGCCGTCTGTACGCAGCGCGACTTCTGGCCGGGCGGTGCCGCGACGCTCGTCGGCGACGAGACGGCGGCAAACGTCGCGACGCTCGTCGCGCTCGCGATGCGGCTTGGCATCCGCGAAGGCGGCATCTGCTGCGAGCACGACTCGCCGAGGCTCCTCTCACCACCTGATCCGACGCCGCCTCCGAGCACGGCCCCGGCTCGCCTCGCGCCGCATTGTCTCGCGGGCACGCCGGGCGCCGCCGTCACCCCCAGCTGCACGCCGGCGCTGCCGCTCGCGATCGTCGCGGCGGGGAGCGTGACACCGAGGCTCGATCGCGCGCACGCCTATTACGTCGCGAGCGGATGCGGCAATGCGGTCGACACGGATCCAGTGCATCGTCGCGTGTTCGATCACCTCACCGCCGGTGTCCGCGACGCCGTCGTCTTCGGCGCCGGCGTCGAGTACGGACTCGCGCATGCCGTCGACGCGCTGCTGTGCCGTCGCGTGCGGACCCACGTCGCGCTCGACGCGGCGTCCGCGGCGGATGACGCGGAGGCGCAGGCGGTCATCGGGCGCTGGAAGCAGCGCGGCGTCGACGGCGCCACGACGGCGACGCTCGTGCGTCTCCTCGAACGCGGCGCTGCGCCCTGAGCGACCGCAAATTGACACGTCTCACCGGCCTTCTTATGCTCCGCCGGTGCCGGCCAATCCCACCTTCAAAGCGATGATGAACGAGGTGGTGGCGTACGGGAGCTGCTGCGAATGCGGCTCGTGCGTCCTCGTCTGCCCACACAACGTCATCGAGTACATCGACGGCAAGCCGAAGCAGGTGGCGAAGGCGAGTGCACCGTTCGACTACTGCGGCATCAGCACCGGCATCGGCTGCGACGTCTGCGCCCAGGTCTGCCCGCGGCTGAATCCGCGCGAGTTCGAGCTCGCCGACCTGCTCTACGGTGCCGATCAGCCGTACAAGGGCGCGTTCGGCGTGTACCGTCGCGTGCTCGTCGCGCGCACCACCGACCGCGACGTCCTCGGCCGCGCGCAGGACGGCGGCGTCGTCACCGCGATGCTGCGCTGGGCGCTCGAGCGCGGCGTCATCGACGGTGCCGCGGTCTCCGTCGCCGACCCGGAGCGGCCGGCGCAGCCGATGCCGAAGCTCGTGACGACCGTCGACGAGCTCCTCGCGAGCAGCGGCTCCTGGTACACGTACTGCGCGAACAACCTCGCGCTCGCCGATGCCGAGCGCCTCGGCTGCGAGCGGGTCGCGTTCGTCGGCGTCCCGTGTCAGATCACGCCCGTCCGCAAGATGCAGCTCGTCGACGAGTCGTATCTGGTGAACGGCCGCAAAAAAGAGAAACACATCGAGCGGCAGACGAAGTTCCTGAAGGGCTACGGCGCGCGTGTCGCGCTCTCGATCGGGCTCCTCTGCACCGAGGTCTTCACGTACGAGGGCTTGATGGTCGAGAAGATTCAGGGCGAGATGGGCATTCCGCTCGCGGACATCAAGAAGTTCAACGTGAAGGGCAAGGTGCTCATCTACAAGCACGACGGCAGTCTCATCGAGATGAAGCTCAAAGCCGCTCAGGAGTATGCGCGCCCCGAGTGCCACCATTGCGGCGACTTTTCCGCCGAGCTCGCCGATATCTCGTGCGGCGGCGTCGGCGCCATGGATTGGACGATCACGATCCTGCGGACGGCGCACGGCGAGGAGCTCTTCAACCGCATGGTCGCTGAGGGCCTCTTCGAGGTGCGGCCGATCGAAGAGTTCGAGAACTCGATGAAGGTCCTGCTACGCCTCACCAATAAGCAGCACCTGCGCGTCCCGATTCCGCCGGGTCAGGACGCGTCGCGCGTCCGCGCCGTGTGACAGGCGCGGTGCCGTCGCGCGATCACAGCGCGGCTTTCAGCAGATACTGATCGACGGGTGCGAAGTCGTCGGTCAGGATCGGCGCGTCGGAAGCGGCCGGTTCCTGGATACGTTTTCCGAGGTACGCGTCGAGTTCCGGATCGGTGTCGTTCATGCGGGGAGGATCAGCCGCCTTGCGGGCGACGAGCACGACGTTCTGCCAGTCCGTCGGCGGCAGGGTCTCGATTGCGAAGGCGAACACCTGCGGGAACGTCGTGGCGTACGTCGCGTACTCTGCCTGGAGAAACTGCGCGTGCTCGCCGCTGATCGCCGACACGAGATTCACGATGACGACGCCGCGGTCGGCGAGGTGCTCCCACAGCCGCTGCACCAGTTCTTTCGTCGTCAGCTGGTACGGGATCGCAAACGAGTCGTTGAACGCGTCGACGTAGATCGCGTCGTAGACGTCGCCGGGGCGGTTGACGAAGGTCCGGCCGTCCTCGTTGACGATCCGCAACCGCGGGTCGTCGCGCAGCGCGAAGTAACGCTTGGCGATCGCGGTGAGATCCGGATCGATCTCGACGACGTCGATGCGGCCCGTCGGGTTGTGGCGGAGGAAATCGCGCGCCACCGTGTACGCGCCGCCGCCGATGAGCAGCACCCGCCGCGCGTCCGGAACGAAGTGCTCGGACAGGCGGTAGTAGCGCGTATACGGAATCGGCAACTCGTCGGAGTCGAGATACATCGCCGATTGGATGGCGCTCTTGTCGGTCGAGAGCACCCGCATGCGGCGCGGAGCTTGTCCGGCGGGCTGATCGACGCTCTGCAGCTCGTAGACCTCGTACCAGTTGTAGGCGGTGTCGAAGCTCGCGCCGCCGCGGTCGTGACGCGCGCTGGCGACGACGATCGCAACGGCCGAGAGGATCGCCACGAGTGCGACGAGTCGTGCACCCGTGGCGCGTCCTGCGAGCGCGACGAACGACGTCAAAACGAGAACCGCCGCGAGCAGGAGGAGGAGGATCGTATTCCCGACGAGCGCGAGCAGAACGTAGCCGGTCAGAAAGGTGCCGACGATACTTCCGGCCGCGGCGAACGCCGACAGTCTCCCCACGACCGCTCCGCTGGTCTCGAGGTCGGTGAGCGCGAGCTTCGCCGCATAGGGCGGGATCATGCCGAGGATCGCGCTCGCGGGAGCGAAGAGGACGACGCTTCCCAGAAGCGAGGTCACGCGAAGATCGCGAATCACGGCGAGCGACGGCAGGAGGACACCCTTCAGCGTCGGAATGAGGGCGGTCGCGAGACCTGCGGCGAAGAGGAGTCCGCCGAGCATCGCTTGCGACGGGCGCTTGTCCGCTAGGACGCCGCCCCACCAATAGCCCGCACTCAAGCTCGCGAGCATGACGCCGATGAGGCTCGTCCACGTCACGAGCGAGCTGCCGAAAAACGGTGCCAGGACGCGCGCGCCGGCGATCTCGACCATCATCGTGACGGCGCCGGCGACGAAGACGATCGCCTCGAGCGTGTGACGCCGCGGTCGCGAGAGCGCGTCCGCGCGCGATTCCTCGGCGAACGCGGCGCCGTCGGCCCGGCGGGGATCCGTGCCCGGGGCGCGCGAGGCGCGCTGGTCGCGCGGCCGCGAATCGCCCACACGTGCGCCGCGGTCACTCACGGAAGGGTCGCACGGCGAGAGCGCGGCACACCGTCCTCACACACCCCACCAGCCTCGCGAGGGACGACTTGTCAACCGCCGTTCGGCGCGCGCCGTGACACGGCGCCGCGGCTCACGGAGTCTTCGTCGGGGTCGGGGTGCGCGTCTTCGTCGGTGTCGCGGACCGTGTCGGCGTCGGGGTGCGCGTCTTCGTCGGTGTCGCGGAGCGGGTCGGCGTCGGGGTGCGTGTCTTCGTCGGCGTCGCCGATCGCGTCGGAGTCGGCGTCTTCACGATCGGCGTCGGGGTCACGGTCGGCGTGCGCGTCGGCGTCGGCGTCAGGCTCGTCGGTGTCGGTGTGGGGTTGCCGACGTTCGGCAACAGGAACGTCCGGGTCCCGATGACGGGTCCGAAGATGCCGGTGACCGTCGCCGTGAACGTCCGCGACGTACCCCCTTGATCGACGGGATAGAAGACGCAGCTGTGCGCGACGCCCGGTTGCGACGTGACGATCACGCCGGTTGCGGCCTGGTATGCCGTCAAGTCACACGCGGCCGACCCATTCGTCGTGCCGTCGGTCGCCGTCACCGTCGCATCGACCGGATCGAGCTCGAAATTGACTTGCGTGCCATCGGCCACCGGATTGTTGTAGCCGTCGAGCACCAGGGCGCCGAGGATGCAGGTCGCCGTGCCGTCGGCGTTGTCCTCGGCTTTGTTCACGATCGACAGACGCACCGTGACGGGATCGCCGGGGACCGGAGACGGCGTGAACGTCGGCGTCGGCGGCGACGGCGTCGGCGTCGCCGTCGGAGTGGGAAGCGGCGCAACCGGCGGGTTCAGCAGTTTGTAGGTGTTCAGCTGAAACATCTGCTGCGTCAGGTTGCCGTTCGCGAGCAGATCCTCGTCGCTCGGGAAGACGATGAACGAGCCGGAGATCACCGGCGGCGGCTCGTCGAGGGTTCTGGTAGTGAGCTGGCTCGTACGCGGCGCGAGGTACTCGAGCAAGAAGATCTGTTTCACGCCGTGGGTCAACTGCCCCGATTGCAGATTGGCATTCGAGCGCACCGCGACGCGCTCTTCGAGAAGAGCATTACTGAACGTCGGGTCCGTCGTATCACCGTCGGTTCCCGCCGTGAGCTGCTGGTCGACGACGAACGACGTGGCGGTCACCGTCACCTTCGAGTGGTTCGGGATGAAGCCGTGGGCCAGGAAGATCTGCGTGTGCGTGCTGCCGGTGCCGAGGAGGTCGGCGTCGGACTCGAACACGACCCGGCGGCCGTCGCGCGACAGATCGGGATTGCGGCTACCCAACGCGGCGTTCGTCAGGCGCTCGGCGACGCCCGTATCCATGTGCTCGACGTAGATCTGGCTCGCGCCGTTCGCGCTGTTGTCGCCGAGCACGTCGCCGCTCGATTGGAAGGCGATCGTGTTGCCACCCAAATCGATGCGGGCGTGCGTCGCCTCGGCGGAACTGAGCAAAACGAGTCCCGGATTGCCGGTGCACGGGTACGAGGGACAGGTGGCACTGCCGAGACCGCGCATCGGCGCCCGGTAGAGGCGCCGCGGGCCCAGCGGCAGTCCGAGACCGAGCAAGTCCGCCGTCGATTCGAAGACGATGAACAACCCGTTGCGGCTCAGCTGAGGGTTGAAGCTTTCGCCGGGGCCGGTGGTCACCTGGACGAGCGGCCCCGTCAGGCCGCGGCGGCTGTCGCCCTGCTGGAAGACGAACACCTGTGATCCGACACTGCCGCGGTTGAGGAAGTCCGCCTGCGACTCGAACGCGACCGCGATACGGCGAATCGCGCCGCTCGGGTTTTGGCTTGGGAGGTTACCGCGCGTGAGCTGCACGATCGCGGGAATGTGCTGCTTCGTCCGCTTGCGAATCGAATACATGAAGATCTGCGATACGGTGTTCCCGTTGCCGAGCAGATCTTGATTCGAATGGAAGACCACCGTGTCCGAGCGCATGAAGGCGTGACCGCCCATGACGATGGTCGGCGGTGGTGTGGTGTCGGGAACGTCCGTGATCTGAACGACCGGCGGCGTCGTACGGTGAATCGCTTCGGCACGCTGCGGTACGGCAAGCAGGGCCAACGCAGCGGCGATGGTTGCCCATCCCACCCACGTTCTCGTTCGCGTCATGCGAATACCTGTCCTTCCTAGCGGTTGCATCGAACTCGAGCGCGCCTGCGCGTCAGCTGCCGTTCTGGATCACGTCGATCGTTCCCGCGCTCCGCCGGCCGAACACGATGTCGGTGTTTCCGTTGCCGTCGGTATCCGTACAGAGCACCGCATCGACATCGCCACCGACCTGGTACGTGCGATCGTCGACGTCCCAGGTCCCATCGCCCTTGCCGTGCATCACGAGAACGTCCTTGGTGCCGAGACTCGCGATCGCGACGTCCGGGACCTTGTCGCCATCGAAGTCGGCGACACACAGATCCTTCGGCGTATGGCGGCCGCGCGCCTGCGAGACCTTCTTCAACGTGAACACGCCGTTACCGTCGTTGAGGAACGTCGACACGTTGTTCGATTGCGCGTTGATCACGACGATGTCGAGAGCGCCGTCCCCGTCGAGATCGGCGAGCGCGACGCCCGACGGCTGCAGGCCGCCACTCTTGAAGATCGTGGTGTCGTAGTCGCTGCCGTTCGACAAGAGCACGGTGACGGTTCCCGGGCTTCC
Source organism: Binatia bacterium (assembly GCA_041488235.1). GTDB lineage: Bacteria > Desulfobacterota > Binatia > UTPRO1 > UTPRO1 > DP-19. The sequence continues at coordinate 16,669 of JBGPOW010000012.1, read as the reverse complement.
GTTCGCCGTCACGAAATCGGGAATCGTGTCGTTGTTCAGATCGCCCACCGCGACATCCACCGGATCGACGTCGGTCGCGAGCGTCACCATGCTGGCGAGGCCGCCGCCGCCGAGATTGATGAAGCGGGCGATGTTCGCGCTGCCTTCTTGGCTGACGACGACGTCGCGCTTGCCGTCGCCGTTCAGATCGAAGAACAGGATCGCGCTCGGATTGTCGCCGTAGTTTCCTTGCGGATCCTTGGGCAGCCGCACCTTCGGAAGCGCGAGGAACTGACGATCCCCTTGGTTGATGAAGATACTGAGATCGTCCGACCCGCCGTTGGCGACGACGATGTCGGGCTTGCCGTCTCCGTTCAGATCGTCGACGGCGACCGCACGCGGCTTGTCGCCCGTGCTGATGGTCTCGGAGACTGCCGGCAACGTCGGTCCAGCGCCGAAGAGCACGACCGTTTGATCGTCACGCCGGCTCACGCCGACGAAGTCCGTGGCACCGTCGCCGTCGAAATCGGCGGCCGCGACGGCCCGCAGGTCGCGCCCGATGAATCCATCCAAGGACGGAACTGCGGCGGAGAACCGCCCTTGGCCGTCGCCGTACTGCAGCGCGCACGCCGGCTGCGCCGACGGATCGCAGAGCACGACGTCCTCGTGCAGGTCCTGATTCGCGTCGACGACGGTCGGTATGGCGGCCTTGCTGCCGAGAAATGGCGTCTCTCCCGACCCGTACTGGCCGTTGCTGCGGCCGGGGAAGAGCGTGAACGGCTGTGTCGCCGAGCTCGACGACACGAGCAGATCGAGGATCCCGTCCTCGTCGAAATCGGCCATCGCGAACGCCGTGACGCCGCGACCGGTCGGGATCGAGATCGGATCTCCATTCGGCCCGGTGCCGTCATTGTACAGGATGACGGCGCCAGCGGGTGAACTGGTCGACCCGGCAACCAGGTCGAGCAGGCCGTCGCCGTCGAAGTCGCCCGCGAGCATGGGACCGGTAAGGCGCAGCGATGGCGCCAGCGACACGGTCGTGAACTGACCGGTGCCGTCGTTCACCGCGAGCGCCAGCCCGTGGGTACGACTGCTGAACGGCACGGTGAGGACGTCGGGCACGCCGTCGCCGTCGAAGTCGGCGACGATCGCCGGTGTGTTCGACCGCACCTTGGCGAGACGGCGGATCTCGCTGAATCGACCGTGGCCGTCGCCGAGCAGGAGCAGCGCGGCATTCGACGCGGTTACGACGAGATCCTGATTGCCGTCGCCGTTCAGGTCGGCGGCGTTGATGCTCGTGAGCTTGCGTCCGATCTCGGGCGCGCACGTGGCGCTGCATCCGTCGTGGTTCTTCTTGTTGCCGTCGTCGCAGAGCTCGCCACCCTCGACGATGCCGTCGCCGCACGTCGCCGTCCCGCTCGCCGCCGCGTCGTAGCCGCCGGCGGCGTTCCCCGGGAGCACCTGCAGGGTGGCACCGCGCTTGCCTTTCGTGACGACCACGGCGTCGGGGATGCCGTCGTTGGTGAGGTCGGCGTACGTCACCGCCAGCGGCTGGTCGGGAAGGATCGCGAGCGGGCTCGTCGTCGACGTGCCAAGGTCGATCAGCTCGAGGGCAGGCGTCGACTTCTCGAACGTGACGAGTTGCGTGCCGTCGGATGTCGTGCGCGTCGTGCCCGCATTCGGCGGGTTGAAGAGCACGGAAGAGGCGAAATCGTGGGACGCGAAGCCGAAGCGAGACGGCGGTGCGTACTGGGCGGGTCCGGAGGCGAACAGCACTTGCACGTCGTTTGTCTTGAAATAGGAGAGGGCGAGATCGACGAGCCCGTCGCCGTCGAAATCGGCGAGGGCGATGCTGAGCGTATTCGGCGGCACCGGGAAGGTCCCGAACGGCGTGAACGAGCCGTTGCCGTCGTTCAGGAAGAACATGACCGCGGGATTGAGGCGGTGCGGATTCGCATCAGAGAGCACGGCGATGTCCGGGAGTCCGTCGCCGTCCAGGTCGCCGGTCGCAATGGCCTTGAGCTTCGCCGGCGACGGCAGCACGGCAGCCGACGGCACGAACGTGCCCGCCCCGTCGCCCAGCAAGAGCCGCAGCGAGGGGCTGCCTTCGCTGGCGACGAGGATGTCGAGATTGCCGTCGCCGTCGAAATCGGCGAGGGCGACCGATTTCGGACGGTTCGTCTGACGGTCGGCCTCGAGACGGAGCGTCGACGTCAGCGGGAACCCCCCGTTCCCGTCGCCGAGCATGATCGTGAGGTCGCTCGAGTGCGAGTTGACGACCACGAGGTCGAGCTTGTCGTCGTGGTTCAGGTCCGCCGTCGCCACCCAGTTCGGAAGCGACCCGACCGGTAGTGAGCCGAGCGTCGTGTAGTCGCCCGTCGACTCGCGGCGACGAATCGTCACCGTGCCAGAGTTGCGATTCACGAGCGCAACGTCCGGCAACCCGTCGCCCGTGAAGTCGCCGCAGACGGCGCTCGTGACGCCGGGGCTCGCGGTCACGGTCGGCGACGGGCCGGTCGGCGTCGGCGTCTTCGTCGGCTTGGGCGTCGCGACAGGGGACCCGCCGGACGCCGTGGCGGTCGCCGTAGGGCTCGGCGTAGCCGTAGCGGCCGCAACCGTCGGGGCGCCGAGCGTCTTCGAGAAGACCAGCGTTCCGTCGCCGCGATTGCGCAGGATCGTGACGCTGTTCGCCCCGTAGTTCGCGACGATCAGATCGGGGATGGCGTCGCCGTTGCAGTCGGTGGCGTTGAGCCCGAGCGGCCCCTCCTGGACCGGGATCGACGCGTCGTCGATCGAGATCGTCGCGCGCGCCGGCAACGCGACGAAGAGTCCGCTCAGCGCGCCGACGACGGCGATCGCCCACGCCCGACGACTCGATACCGACGCCGCGTCGCTCGAACGTAAGTTACCAATCTTCCGGCCGAACGCCGCCGGGGTGGGGGTTGCAGACAAGAGTGTCAGACGGATTCTCCTGCTCATCTTCATGCGACGGCTTGCTCGTGACGCGCGTCGAACTAAGTCGTGGAACTCGCGAGGGTGAGCAACAGCTGTGCCGCGAAAGAGGGCGTATTTGGGGGGAGTCGATACGTCATCCGCGCACGGTTTGCAGGAGTGCAACGGTCCCTGCTTCGACGCGCGATCGCTCACCCCGAACGGCGCGCGACGGAGGATACCACCGAACGGCTACTCGCGGTACGGATCAGCGTTTTTTGCGCACGGAGCCGGACGGTGACGGGGGCCGCAGCGGCGCGAGGAAACGGGCGGCGTCGATGGCCCGCGCCGACCGGGCGCGGTCGCTACGAACCCTCGGTGCGCGGCGCGGGAGGGGCGCGACGGATCGCGTCCCTCCCGCGCCGGCGACAAACGCTAGTCCGAGACCTTGAGCTCGACGCGGCGGTTCTGGGCGCGGCCGTCCTCCGTGTCGTTGCTCGCGACCGGCTGGGTCTTGCCGAAGCCGCGGACGGAGAGCCGTGAATCCGGAACGCCTTCCTTCACGAGATACTGCTTCACGGCGGTCGCGCGGCGGAGCGAAAGCTTCAAGTTATATTGGTCGCTGCCGATCGCGTCGGTGTGGCCCTCGACCGACACCTGCACCGAGGGGTTATCCTTGAGGATCGTCCCTGCCTCGCGGAGGATCCCTGCGGCGTCCGCCCGGATGTTCGCTTTGTTGAAATCGAAGTTGACGCCGCGGAGTACGATCTTCTTTTGGACCGGAGGCGGCGGTGCCGGCGCGGGCGGCGGTGGCGGAGGCGGCGCCTGCGCGACGACGACCTCTCGATCCCACAAGCAGTGGCCGACGATCGCACCGATCAGCGCACCGCTGACCGCCCCGCTCGCCGCCGCCACCGCCTTGTCCGCGTTGTCGTTACCGACGTTGAAGGCACCGGAGTTGTTGCTGGCGGCGCCGGTCGCGATGCCGCCGGCGATCGCGCCCACTCCGGCTCCGGCGAGGGCGCCGGTTCCCCATGACTTCTGCATGCAGGTACAGCCGACCGCGAACGCCACGAGTAGCAGTGACGTCACCGCGAAGCGCAGTCCGACTTTCATCAGCCACCTCCTTGGATTGGCGATCCGGCACCGTGGTCCGTCAACGCCACGAGCAGATCAGCCGCGCCAGTCTGGAAACTCGCCCTCCGTAACGGACTTGCCGCCGCAATGTCAAGCAAACGGCGAAACATCGTCGCTGTCGAATGGACGAGGGGACGCCGCGGAATTGCGCCGCTTTCGCGACGATGGGCGCGCCCGCTTCGCGTCGCCGACGATGACGTTCGTCACGCGTTCGCGGCCGGCGCGCCGACTACGCGCGCGCGGCAATCCGCGTCGCGGAAGTCTTTTTCGATGATGAAACTTTTTTCTTGCGTTCCGCTTCAGCAGAGAGTACTCAGTGCCGTCGCCGAAACCGCAACGAAACTTTTTCGTAACAAAATCGTATCGATGAATCGCACTGAGCTGCTCGCAATGACCATCGCCTGTGATGGTCTCGACGGGAGAGGCGCGCGCGCTGTGCACAGAGCGAGGGACGAACGCCGCAACTGCTCGTCTTGCTGGACGCGCAACGCAATCCCCAGGGTGTGGACAAAGTTGGGAAGTGACGTCGGCGTGGATCGTGCGGATGGGGCGGGGTGGAGCGGAAGGGGGGCCGCGGGGACGAGTAGGAGAGGGAGGGTTTGGGCTGATGGGCACACTGTGGGACCAGACGCTGGCGGAGCTTCAGCTCGTCGTCCCCAGGCAGGAGTTCACGGCGTGGATCTCCTGTCTGCGGACGGCGGGCGATGCCGACGAGACGTTGACGGTCGAGGCGCCGAGCGCTTTCCATCGCAGTTGGGTTCAACGCCACTTTCTGGAACGCATTCGCACGACGGTGACGAGCGTCGCCGGGCGCCCGGTACCGGTCGTGCTCGCCGTGGGAGCGTACACGGCGGCCGATACGGGCAGCCGTTCGAGCGCCGACACGGCCGGGCCGACGTCGCCGGCGCCGATTCGCGTGCGCGCGACGAAGGCTGGCGAGGGAAGCCGTGAGCCGACGTTCGCGAGCTTCGTCGTCGGCACCTGCAACCACCTTGCACACGCGGCAGCGCGCGCCGTCGCTGCCGCGCCCGGCCGGCAGTACAACCCCCTCTGCATCTACGGTGGGGTCGGTCTCGGCAAGACGCACCTCATCCACGCGATCGCCGGGGAGCTGCGCACCCGCTTTCGGAGCGCACGCGTGCTGGCGGTCGGCGCCGAGCTCTTCGTGAACGAGATGGTGAGCGCGGTTCGGCGCCAACAGATGGAGACGTTCCATCATCGCTTCCGGCGCATCGATACGCTCTTGGTCGACGATGTCCAGTTCATTGCGGGCAAGGAGCGGACCCAGGAGGAGTTTCTCCACACGTTCAACCTCTTGTGCGCGGCGGGAAAACAGATCGTGGTGTCCTCCGACAAGCCGCCGCGCGACATCCCGAACCTCGAGGCGGGCCTGCGAAGCCGGTTCGAGGGCGGCCTGATGACCGAAGTGACGCCGCCCGATCTCACGACGCGTCGTCTCATCCTGGAGCGCAAAGCAGCGGACGCCGGCATTACGCTGCCGCTGGACGTTGCGGCCTACCTCGCCGAGCGTATTCGCGCCACGAGCGTGCGCGAGCTGGAAGGCGCGCTGACACGGATCGGCGCAATCGCGTCGCTCACCGGCCGCAGCGTCGATCTCGCGCTTGCCGAAGAGGTCGTCGTTCCGCTGCGCCCGAGCATGCAGCACCACGGGTCGGCGGATCGCATCGAGTCGGCCGTGGCGGCCGTGCTCGGGCTCGAGGCACGCGCGTTGCGGTCGCCGCGCCGCGACGCGCGCGTCGTGCTCGGGCGGCAGCTCGCGATGTATTTTCTCCGCAAGGTGTTGAGTCTGTCGTTTGCCGCGATCGGCGAGCGATACGGCCGTGATCATACGACGGTGTTGCACGCGGTGCGGGTCGTCAGCGCGCGCCGCGATCGCGACCCCGAAGTGCGGCGGTTGGTGAGTGCGCTGGAGGAGAAGCTGTGAGCGGGGTGGCGACGCACTGATTGGCGGGTCGAAGGGCGGGGGGAGGCACCAACCGCCGGCTTCGCGGTTACAAGGATGCATTGCGCGTTCGCCCCTAAGCATGGCAAGATGACGCAACAAATCCGCGGAGGTGACGCGTCATGCGAACGATCCTCGTCGGCGTATTGGCGGTGATGGTGGCGGTTGCGGGTCCGGCATTCGCAGGACCGTGCGCGATGGCCAAGCGGTGTGACCGCGGGGCTACGGACGTCGGGGGTGCGGTGCACTTCACCAACCCGACGGCGCGCGTCGTCCAGGAACGACGGCACGGCGCCGGCGCCGAGTTCGGGCTGGCCGTCGCCGCGACCAGCATCAGCATCCTCTATTTCCCTGTCCGCATGGTCTACGGCGTCATCGGCGCTGGGCTTGGCGGCTTCGGCGGCTGGACGACCGGCGGCGACATGCGCACGGCAAAGGGGCTCTGGCGTCCGACGACGGAAGGCCACTACTTCGTGCGGCCGGATTATCTCGACGGCACGGAGCGCTTCCGGTTCTGCGGGGCGGTGCCTGCATACCGGGAGCCCGACGTCGTCGAGGAACGGGTCGTCACATCGCACGAGATGGTGTACGAGCCGGCACCGGGCTCGGGCGTTGTCGAGCCGGCACCGGCCGTCGAGCCCGAATCGCCCGACACCGACGACAATACGCTCTGAGCCGGCTGCGCGCTCTCAACCGCGCAGGAGGTCTACGACTCCGCGCGCGGCGAGCTCGCGTGCCAGCTCGCTGACGTACGCCTCGTAGGCGTCGGAACGGACCGCCCACCATTCGTCGGCGGCGTGCGCCGCGCAGCGGACACGCGCCGGCACCTGCAAGCGCGCGACGTAGACGAAAATCTCGCCCACGGGCGCCAGGCGAAAGAGCGGCCAGGGAACATCCTCGGCCGCGACGACGAGCGTGAGCGGCGCCTCGATCGCGTCGGCATCGTCGTCGAGCACGACGGCGCGCAGCGTGTCGTCGGCGCCGAGCTCGGGGACTGGATCGGCGGCGGGGAGGCCGTCGCGCAGCAGGCCGGATATCCGGTCGGCGACGGTCGGCGGCGCGAGAAAATGCGTGCCGCCGCGGGGCGCGACGACGGAAACCGGGAAGTGCAGGGGGCGAACCGACGCGATCGGCTCGATGCCGTCGAAGATCGCGGGTGCGAGCGCCGCGACCGCCGACCAGCGCTCGCCGTCCCACGCAGCGACCGCCTCTCGGTACGCAACGCTCGCGTGAACGACGGCGATCGCGGCGTCACAGTCGGCGATCAGCTGCCGCAGCTCGGCGACCGCGGCGGCACACGCGGCGCGGTCGGGACGGGCGGCACGCGCCCACTCGCGCATCGCGCCGCCGATCGCGAGCCCGCGGCCGAGAAACCGCTCCTCGCAGTCGGCGGCGATCGCCCGGTAGCGCCGTGCGCGGCTGTAGCAGGCACCGACATCGGCGATGAGCCGCGCCCCCTCCTCGAGCAGGTCGGCTGCCATGCGTCACCGCTACCCGCCGTGCGCGGGGCGGTCAAAGCGCACGACCCCCGGCCGCGCATGCCGGCGGGCAGCGCCGGTCGGCTCAAGACGGTAGCGGCCGCTCGCTCGGCGGTTGTTCCTCCTCGCCTTCCTCCGGTTTCAAGCCGCTGTCTTTCATCAAGAGGCTGAGCGCCGCCGCGACCGTCACGAGATCGTCACGCGCGTGCCCCATCGCCTCGGTGCCGCGCGCGAGCGCGACGTAGTCCTTGCGCTCCATGGCGGCGATGATCGCCGCAAACGAGTCGTGCAGATCGTGCCATGCCTTGGTGTAGCGGCCGTGGACCTCGCCGACGCTCGTCGTGCGCGGGTGAAAACGGTCGATCTCCTCGAGGTGCAGCTCGACGTCGCCCATCGTGGCCCCGAGGGTGCTGATCACGTAATCGTCGTCGACGTACTGCGAGCGGCGCACGTCGCGAATCGCCTTCAGGACCTCGATCTCGACGGGCTCCCACTTCTTGACCTTGTCGACGTAGCCGACCACGTCCTCGACGACGGCGGGATCGCGGGCTTGTGTGCGCGTACACGCGGCGAGCGCGGCGGCGAGCACCACCAGGACCGGCAGGCACGTGCGAGCGAGCATCGGGGTTCTCTACCGTCCGTCGACTCGGAACGAAAGCCGGCCGCAGCGGCGAACTCAGGGCGCTTTCCAAGACCCCGAGCGGCTTGTTATGCCCGCCCCATGAAGACGCGCAGCCGGCGGGCGACGATTCGTGAAGTGCTCGACGTCGCCATCGAGCTCGAGCGCAAGACGATGGCGCTCTACACGGTGTTCGTTCGCACCTTCAAAAACACCGACGACCTGCGCGGGTTCTGGTTCTCCATGGCGCGCCATGAGGCCGGGCATTGCGGCGCGCTGGCGCTCGTCGAAAGCCTCCTCGAGAGCGATCCGACGCTCGCGGGCGATCGCAAGGTGTGGTTCGACGACACCACGGTCGCGCGCCTGCGCGCGCTCTTGACCGCCTACGTGAAGGAGGCGCGGCGCGGCGTCGACATCGAGCGCGCGCTCACGATGGCGCTCGACATCGAGAGCTCCGAGCTCGAGGACGTCGTCGTCGATCTGCTCCAGGTGGTGAAAGATCGCCGCTGGCGCGACCAAGCCGTGCAGATGCTGATCCACGACCTCGGCGACCTGAGCTTCATGATCGAGAAGTACACGACCGACGAGCAGCTGCTCGCGCGTGCCGACGAGCTCGTCGAGCGTCGCGTCGGCGGCTTGCGTAAGCAAGTCGACGCCCGGCAGACCGCCGCCTCCTCGTCACGCTCCGCGCGTCGTCGTCGATGAATCGTCGGGAAAGAGTCGAATGGCGACCTTGCGCGGACCGATCCGTGGTCCGCGCGCGCCGCCATGGTGGGTGGGACTAGTTCGCGGAGCGCGAGGGCAGCATCTCGCCCTCGGAATCCTCGAGGAGGCTCTCCATCGCGACGCCACGGCGTCCCGCAAAGCGTGCCAGCGACGCGCGTGCGAGCTTGCTCGGAGCGGAATGGCCCTTCTCCCAGCGGTTCACCGTGCTGACGGTGATTCCGAGCGCGTGCGCGAACTCCTCCTGGGTCAGGTTCAGACGATTGCGCAGATCACGAATCACGGGTGCGAGTCTGTCCACGGTCAGTTCCTCCGAGGTGACGAGGGAGCAAGACGAATGCCACGGCGCACGCCCTCGGAGACGCCGTTTTCCGTGCCTCACGCATCGGCGTGGCGCCGAAAAAATACCGTGCGCCGCCTCAGTGGCGAAGCAGGAGCGGCGCCACTGCACGAATGATGCGGAGTGTGTCCACGACCTTGCGGTAGTGACTCCGCCGCTCCGCGATCGGCGGATAGTAGACGTCGACCGCGACCGACCGCACCGGAATGCCGGCCCGCGCCGCGCGAATGATGACGGTGCTCTCGTATTCGAATCGCTCGCCGTCGACGGGAAGATCGAGCACCGTTGCAAGCGGATACACGCGGAATCCGGACTGCGTGTCGCCGACCGCCGTTCCCGCCGCGAGGCGAATCGCGGCGTTGGCAAAGCGGTTGCCGAAGAGGTTCGCCGCCGCGACTTGCTGTGCGCCGATCTGTCGCACGCCGATCACGATCGCGGCGGGCTCCGCGCCTGCGGCCGCGAGCAGCGTCGGGATTTCGCCGCCGAGGTGCTGCCCGTCGCCGTCCATCGAGAGCGCGTGCGTGCAGCCGCGCGCTGCAAGGTGGCGCATGCCGGTCAGCAAGGCGGCGCCTTTGCCACGGTTGCGCTCGTGGCGCACGACCTCGGCGCCCGCGAGCGTCGCACGTTCGGCGGTGCCGTCGTCAGACCCGTCGTCGACGACGACCACCGTGTCGAGATGGCGGCGCGCGGCGGCGATGACGGGCGCGATCGTCGACGCGCATTGGTAAGCCGGGATGAGGACCGCGGCGCGGAATGCGCTGCCGTCGGCGGTCTTCATGCGCGGGTCGCCGGCTGCGTTCCGCCGCTCACGCGCGCGCGAGTCGAAATCCCGCGCGCGGGAAATGCACGACGATCTCACCCACCTGCGCGTCGCGACGGCGAATCGCCACCTCACGGGCGGAAACGGCGACGATCTCGCCGGCGACCGGATCGAGGCCGTAATCGTCGGGCGTCACGGTGACACAATCGCCCGCGCGCGGGCCACTCGGATCGCCGGGATCGGACGCCACGTCGGTCGTGGGCTCGGTGCGCGCGGCGATCGCCAATGCCTCGTCTGCGGCCATCGGCTGCGGTGTGCCGTGGCCCATCGCCTCCACCCGCGCGAACCACGCCGCGACCGCCGGTGCGGCGGCGATGAGCGCCGCCGCCGAGGGGTCCATGCGCGCGAACCACAGCGTGTGGAAGCAGGCGGCGTCGGCGACCGTGAAGGTCTCGTCGAGCACGAAGGCGTGGGCCGCGAGGCGCGCATTCAACGCATCCAGATGGGCCCGCAGCTGGTCCCGCGCGTGCGGCGCCTGCGTGGCGAGGGCGTCGATGTTCAATCCCGGGACCATCTTCTCGCGATCGGCCTTGAACTCCGGCGGCATCGTCGGCCCCATCGAGGCGAGGACCGCCGTCGCCGCGACCGTGAAGAGCTGGCGGTCGGCCCACCACGCGAGCAGATCGATCGCACCGGCGGTCGTTGCGGGAAACACCGCGGGCTCGGGATGTCGGCGCTCGATCTCGCGCAGGATGCACGCGGTGTCGCAGTACACGTCGGCGCCGATTTGCAGCACCGGAATTCGCCGGTAGCCGCCGGTGAGCGGCACGAGCTGCGGCTTCGGGTTCCACATGGGTTGCTCTACCGCACGCCATGCGAGCCGTTTCGCCGCGAGCACCTTCCGCACCTTCTCCGAAAACGGCGACATCGCGTACTGGTGCAAGATCAGCTCTGCCATGCGGCGTCTCGTAGCCGTTCGCGCAGGCGCCGGCAACTCACTGTAGATCCCGCACCGTCGGCGACGTCGCTCCCCGCGGCAAAGAGGACGCGATCCTCTGCTGCAAGTACGACCTGAGCAACACTTGCGTCCCCGCGTCCTGCAGCAGTGACCCCGCCGCGGCGTGCTGTAGCAACGACGCCACCGTCGCGTGCACCACGGACGCCGACTGCATCACCGCGAGCGGGCCGAAGGTGAAACGCCATCCCGAGAACTGCACCGACCACGGCGGCTTCAACGTCGGGACCGGCAGCGCGTGTAGCGAGTGTCCGATTCCGCCGCCGGCGACGCCGACGCCCGTCGCGACGCCGTAACGGCCGTCACGCCGCGGCGACGTGACCTCGCTCACGTCGCCGCGGTGTCGCCGCGCTCTTTCGCGATCAGCCCAGCGAGTCGACCGCGCGCCAGAGGTACCAGCTCGCCATCGTCCGATACGGTCGCCAGCGCTCGCCGCGGGCGGTGACGTCGCGCGGCGGCGGCAAGTCGCCGCCGAACGCGATCGCGAATCCCTTGCGCACGCCGTAGTCGTCGACCGGCAGGACGTCCGGACGGCCGAGGCGAAAGATGAGGAGCATCTCCACCGTCCAGCGGCCGATGCCGCGCACCGCGGTCAGGCGTTCGACGATCTCGTCGTCGGGCATCCCGCGCAAGCGGCGCAGCGTCGGGACGACACCGCTCCGGGTTTTCGCCGCGAGATCTCTGAGCGCGAGGAGCTTGTTTCCCGAGAGCCCGCACGCGCGCAGCCGTGCGTCGGGCGTCGCCAGCACCGCCTCCGGTGTGAAGCGACGCGCGGGGTAGAGCGCCTTCACGCGTCCGAAGATCGTCGTCGCCGCCTTGCCCGTGAGCTGCTGGTAGACGATCGCCTCGGCGAGCGCGCCGAACGTGCTCTGCGTGTCGCGGAGCTGCAGGCGGAACGGACCGACACGCTCCATCAGGCGCGCGAGCCTCTTGTCTGCGGCCACGAGGTGACTGCGCGCCGTCTCCACGTCGAAGGTGCCGCACGCGACCGCCGGCCGCTTGGTGGGCGGGGAGGTGCGGGGCAGCTCGACGCCTTCGATCGCGAGCAGGCGCGCCTTCGTATCGAGGCCGCCGTTGGCGCTGAAGCCGCCCGGCTTCCCGCCCGCCGCGAGCACGCGGTGGCAGGGCACGATGATCGGAAACGGATTCCGCCGCATCGCTTGCCCGACGGCGCGCGCGGCGCCCGGCGATCCGAGGCGCGACGCGATTTCGCCGTACGCGCGGGCATCGCCCGACGGTATGGCGCGCGCCGCCTCGTACACGCGGCGATGAAATGCGGGGACCGCCGCCATGTCGAGGACGATCGTGCCGAGATCGGCCCGCTTCCCGGCGAGGTGCGCCGTCACCAGCGCGACGGCGCGGCGTACGGCGCCGGTCGGCGTTCGGCGCTGCGCGCGATCCACACCCGCGAGCAAGCGGGACCGCGTCCGCGCGTCGTCCGCCTCGGGGAGCAGCACGCGCGCGATGCCGCGCGCAGTCCACGCAATGCCGCAGCGGCCGAGAGCCGTGTCGAAGAGGGCGTACGCAGTTCCATTGCTGGCGTCGGACAAGATGATCGTCCTTTTCCAATAGCCGGGGCGGCGTCGCAAGACTTGGGGAAAATTGCGATTCGAGGGACGCCGCGGACATTGACTGTGCGCCTGCGAGTAGGGCTACAATCGCCGGCGTTTCACGTGCCGACCACTGAACGCGACTTCTTCGTACCCAGCGACGACGCCGATGCCGCGCGCGAGTTCGCGCTCGCGCATCGCGCGCTGATCGCACGGCGCCTGCCGCTCGTCGCGATCGCGTGGCTCGGCATCGGCGCGCTGATGCGCTCCGGCCTGATCCTGCAATCGGCGCTCTCTCCGGCGCCGGCGATCGTTTCCCTCGCGGTGCAAACGGCCGTCTTCGCGATCGCGATCGTGCTCTGCCGCGCCGATCCGCATGCGCCCCGGGTCCTCCCGATCACGGTCGCGACGTGCGGGATCTTGAGCTTCCTCGCCGCGGGCTTCTACTCCTACACGAGCGGCGCCGAGGAGACGCTGGCGTTCGCGCTGTTCGTCCTCGGGCTCGGCTCGTCGCTGGCGTTCGCGTGGGGTTGGCGTGCCGCGCTCGGACATTGGGCGATTTCCGTCGTCGCGTGGATCGCCGCCATGCCGTACCTGCACGTGTTCGCGATGCGTACCGAGCGCGCGCTCATGCTCGCGCTCGGGTCCTGCGTCTGGATCGGCGTCGCCGAGGCGGCGGCGCGCAGCTTCCGGACCGGCTGGTACCAGGAGCGCGCGCGACGGATCGCCGCCGACAAGCTCGCGGCGTCGCACGCCGCGTACCGCGATCTCGCGGAGAATGCCCGCGATCTGATCTACACGCACGATCTCGCCGGTCGGTTCACGTACGTCAACGAGGCGTTCGAGCGCTACGTCGGCGTTCCCGCCAACGAAATTCTCGGGCGTTCCGGCCCCGACATGGTGCCGCGCGACGCGACGAACCCGGATCTGCGCGCGGTGATCGCGCGGATCGCCGCCGGCGAGGCCGTTCCTCCACAGCTCTTCTGGGTCGAGGCACCGAGCGGCGAGCAGCGCTGGCTCGAGTGCGTCATTTCCGAGATTCGTGGGGCGGACGGCCGCGTCGTCGGCGTACGCGGCATCGCGCGTGACGTGACGGCACGCAAGCGCGCCGAAGACGGACTGCGCGCGAGCGAAGAACGCCTCCGTCAATTGGCGCGCCACCAGGCGACGATTCGCGAAGAAGAGCGCAAACGGCTCGGGTTCGATTTGCACGACGACGTCTGCCAGGACCTCGTCGGCATCGGCATACTCGTCGAATCGCTACGGTCGCAGCTTCGGTCCGACTCACCGGCTGTGAACGCCGGTCTGGACCGTGTCGCACGCTACATCAACGAGGTGGGCGAGCACCTGCGACAGCTCGCGCGCGACCTCCGTCCCATGCTGCTCCGCGACCTCGGTCTCGAGGAGAGCTTGCACTCGCTCGCGGAAGCAATGACCGCAACCGGCACGAACGTCGTCGCCGTGTTCCCGACGCCGATTCCGCGGCTGCGCGAGGACATGGAAATCGGCGTCTATCGCATCGCCCAGGAAGCGCTGACGAACGCAGTACGCCACTCGGGCGCGCACGCGATTCAGCTCACGCTCGTCGCCGACGGTGGTACGCTGCGGCTCGAGATCGCCGACGACGGATGCGGCTTCGCGCCCGACGAGCGACGCGGCACCGAGGCGCTCGGTCTCGTCGGCATGGAGGAGCGCGCGCTCGCCCTCCGCGGGCGTCTGGAGCTGCGCTCCGCTCCCGGTCGGGGGACGTCGGTCCAGCTCGAGTGCCCGCTCGAGGTCCGCGAGCCGGCTAGCGCCGCGTGACGACGCGCTTGCGCTCGCGCCCTCGCACGGCTCGCGGTACAGTCGCACCCGAGCCCCCGTAGCTCAGGTGGATAGAGCACAGGATTCCTAATCCTGGGGCCGTGCGTTCGAATCGCGCCGGGGGCACTTGTTTCATTTCAGTTTTTTGCGGCGGCGGGTTCTGCCGCATTGTCAGAATCGGGTTCGGGTAGCTGTTGGGTAGCAGTCGCGTCCGACAACGCGACGATTCGCCGCGCTTGCGCGGCGGTAGGCGCGGCGGGTGAATCGCGCCGCGCTCTGGGGTGCGGTCCTTCAAGCGTCGAAGGCGAAGTGAAGGCGTTTGGTTTCCAAAGGAGGCGAGAGATGAGTCGAACAGTGTATGCGATCGCGTTCGTCACGCTGATGACCTGGCTTGCGCCAACGAGCAGCTCCGCTGCGGCCGGTGGTGTGCAGTGGACCCCAGACGGCCTCCGCATCCTCGCGAACAAGGACGTTGGGTCAGAACGGTGGGCGATTACCTTGAACCTCTTCGACGGCAGCGTGACGGGCAACGTGTTCTTTACGAACGGACAGCCACCGTCGTTCATCTTCTGCGAGAAGATCGGCCATACGCACCAGCCGGACATTGCGAAGCTGACGCTTCAGTACCGCTGCTTCGGAAGCGATTCAGCGTTCGGCGTATTCGCGTTGAGCGACTGGAACTTCATCAGTGACCAAGTCGCGCTTGACGCGACGTTCTTCGCGCCTGAGCCGGAAACGTGCGATCTGACGGGCGCGCTGAACGGCGCGAACGCGCAGAATGCGAACTCATTCTGGGATTGCTCGGGAACAGATGGACAGTTTCAGTTCCAGGTGTTTGGAGATGGGACCGGCGTCAGCAGCGCGATCGGCGCGTTTACCTTCGATGTCGTCGCGAACGGCTGCGGATTCGGGCACGTGTCAGGCGGTGGCTTCTTCAACGTCGCGTATTCTCCGACACGGCAAATTCTGACGCTCTACGAAACCAACGCGAACGTCGATCAGTTCGGGCTCAACGAGTGCCACCGGGCCGTGTTCTGACCGCGCGACTGTCTCGCGCGGCTTCTGCGCCACAGCACGACTGACCGAGTCAGCCGAATCGCAATGCTGTGCGATTCAGGTCCCTCCGGCGTATGTTGCCGCCGACGGTGACCATTTGCGCGCCGTCGAACGGAGGATTCATGAAAGACGAAAAACAGGAGTTTACGGCTGCAAGCCCGAAGACGCTGATGCGTTCGGGATAACCGGCCAGGTTCCCGTCAATGTCCGACAATCGAACAAAGCTGGTCGAGACCTTGGCGATTCTCGACACCTTGCCCAGGCCGACGATCGTGCTCAATAAGAAGAACGACGCCGATCCGACGCCGGAACAGCTCGCGTGGGCAACGCTGATCTACGTCATGTCGCTCGCCAGCCAGGTCCGAGCCGTGTTGCGAGCGTTCCTTGACGCTGCTTCGACGAATACGCCGGCTTCGCTGATACTCTGTCGCGCTTTGTTTGAATTGGGTGCAAGCGCGTTTCACGCGCGAGAACGCGTCGCGAAGTGCCTGAGAAGTAACGACCGTAAGGGTGTGTGGATAGTGCTACGAGAAGTAACAATGGGAAATCGTTACATGGTCGAGCACGGGGTACGCGGACCCGGCGACGCACCTTTCCGCAGACCAACAGAAATATTCAAGGCAGTCCGTGCGCTCAATCGACCCTCTCGCAGCAACGAACCGGAAAAGACGTATGCCTTTCTCTGTGAGTTCACCCATCCAAACATGGGCGCGCTGGCGCAGCACTACGAGTTAGAGCTTCTTCCGCGCGAGATACGCGTACGGTTCCCTGACTCTCCGAGCACCGATGCCCCATATGTCGAAGCTATATTTGCGGTCTTTAGTGCCATCACGAGCGTGCGTTCGCTCGTGAGCTCTTGCCAAGGTTCGCCGCTTCTCCGCGAGTTGAGCGAGAGATTTAACGCGGCCCACGAACTTCTGACGGCCGAGATCGACAAGCCCACGCCGGAATAGCGCTCGACGGGAAGGGACTCCCTGTTTCCGCCCGATGTGCCTATGCGCGATCAGTGCCCCCGTTCCTCCGGTCCGCGGGTCGGCGGTAGGGGGATGTCGGGGAGTTTCGAACGCCGGGCACCCGGTGTCGACACCGGCGTCAATCGCCGGGCTGTTCACCTTGAGCGCGTGCGTCTGGACGACGCCGCCGTTGTTGCCGCTCAGCGTGACGTCGGTGAGCGTCAAGGTGTGCTGACTTGAGGACGAACTTTTGATCCTTGGCGCCGATGATGTTGATGATGTCCTCGCCCGGGTTCGCGTTGGCCTCCTGGATCGCGGCGCGCAGCGTGCATTTGCCGTCGACGTCGGCGCAGACGCCGTCG
>JBGPOW010000011.1:0-43596 GCA_041488235.1 Binatia bacterium | reverse complement strand
GGGAGCGGACGTCGCGGGTAGCGACGACCCAACGGCCGGCGGCGACGAGCGCGGCGTTCACCCAGACGATCGCGAACCCGAGGAGCGCCGGGCCGGCGAGCTCGCCGGTCTGGAGCAGCACGGGCACACGGTACTGCGAATGGGCGAGTCGCCACGGGAAGAGCGATGGAAAGAGAAACTCGACGGCACCGAACGCGAGCGGCGCCGCGATGCCGAGCGGCAATGGTCCGATCCACGCGAGGAGCGCGGTGACGAGGCCGAGCTCGAGACCCATCCAGGCGACGAGCGGCGCGTAGAGCAACATCGCGACCGGAAGCGGGAACCCACCGAAGACGCGCATCGCGTAGACCAGCCACGTGAAGGCGATCGCGACTCCGGTCATGCCGGCGAGCCAGCCGAGGCGCAGCGCGCGCCGCGGCGACGCGTGCTCGGTGATCGCGAGGAGTGGCGCGAGGGCGAGCCAAGGGAGGACGAAAAGGCGGAAGTCGGCGAAGCTCGCGCCCAGCGCGGCCCCGCTCGCCATCGCGACCGCGACGTCGCGGTAGCTGGTCGTCCGGTCGGGCGCTCGCGTCGGCGCTGCGGGTCGCGGTCTCGTGGTGGGCGCTGCGGCTCCCGTGCTCAGGGCGCCGGGATGATCGCGATGTCGCTCGGAAAGCTGTCGAGGACGCGTCCGTCCGTCGTGGTGACGGGCTCGGTGCTGGTATCGGGCACGTCGGGAAGGCCGCCGTCCGCCTGCAAGCGGAAGCCGTCGATACGTCCGATGCCGGACTCCGCGACGTAGAGGATCGTGCCGCTGGGCTCGTCGATGGCGAGCCCGACCGGCGTCGTCTTGGGGTCCTTCGACGTCTTGCTGAACGCAAATTCCGGCAAGAGGCCGTTCGCGAGCCGGAACACGGCGACCCGGCCTTCTTGGAAGACCGACGCGTACAGCAACGAGTCCGACCCGACCTCGCGACGGCGGATACTCTGGTAGAAGCCATCACGCTTCGTGCTGCTCGTCTCCTTGCCGTTGATCGTGCCGCTCGCGTCGACGTTGAAGGTGAAGAGACGGCGGCTCACCTCCTCGGAGACGAAGAGCTCGCCGACGGGCGCCGCCGCCGATGCCGTGAAGAACGTGTCGGTGACGATCGCGGCGCCGATGAACGAGACGGGAACGGTCACGAGCTGACCGCTGAAGCAGGTCGGCGTCCGACCGACGGTCGGCGTTGCCGACGGCGCGGGCGTGGGCGGCGGGAAGAGGCCGTCGACGCGGCGGAAGATCTCGATGCGCTCGCGTCCCGAAGCGGCGACGAAGTCGCGCGTGAGCAGGCTGAGCGAGGTGTACTCGGAGCGCGTCGAGCCGATGATGCAGCTCGCCGGCTCCGCGGCGATCGTGCCGTCGTCGGCGATCGGGTAGGCGTCGACGCGGTTCGACCCACGGCCCGCGACGTAGAGCACGCCGTTTCCGATGCTCGGGTCGAGTGCGAAGTCGACCGGGTCGAGGTCTTTCAGCGACCGGTCGACCTCGCGATCGCCGCGCGTTTGCGCGATACACTGCGAGCCGCCGCCGGGCGCGAGGCGGAAGACCTGGATGCGCTGGTTGGTCGCGACGTAGACGAGCGTCGGATCGGTCGGCGAGACCAGCACGCGTCGCGGATTGTCGGCGGTGCCGATCGTCTGTTCGGGAGGCGCGGCGCTGCCGGGATGCGCCGGGTCCTCGAGGAAGAGCCCGTTCGTGCCGAGGCGATAGAGCGCGAGTCCGCGGGTGTTGCCGCTGCCGAGATCGCAGCCGCCGCTCGTCCCCGGTGTGGCCACGGGCTGTGGTGTCGTGGCGCAGGAACGCGAGTCGCCGCACTGGTTCTTCGACTCGACGACGAGCAGCACGCGATCGCTCGGCGTCGTGTCGAGCTCCGTACCCGCCGGCAGGTTGAACGTGTGTTGGCCGCCGCCACTGCCGCCGCCGCAAGCCGCCGCAGTCACGAACAACGCGAGCCCAGCGCAGCGTCCCGCGCCTCTCCTCCACGCTCCAGTGATCATGCGACCTCCCGCCACGTGCGGCGTGCGTGTATCGCATTCGTCTGCGGGCGTCTACCGAAGTGCGCGTGTAGACGGCGCGCGGACGCGAGTGCTATGCAGCGCGCATGGCGTGGTGGGGAATGGTGTGGGCAATGCTCGCACTGTCCGTCGTGCGCGCGTTGGCCGCCGAGCTCGACGCCGACGAGATCATGCACCGCAACTTCACGGTGGCGAAGGTCGTCGACTCGCGTGCGGCGGTCACGATGACGCTCATCAGCGAGAGCGGCGCGCGACGCGAGCGTTCGACGGAGACGCTCTCGAAGCTCCTGCCGAACGGCATCGATCAGATGCGGCTCGTACGCTTTCTGACCCCCGCCGACGTGAAGGGCACCGCGACCTTGCTCGTCGAGCACTCCGACGGTGATGACGACATCTGGATCTATTTGCCGGCGCTGCGCAAAGTGCGGCGGCTCGTCGCCAACGACAAAAAGGACAGCTTCGTCGGAACGGATTTCTCCTACGGCGACGTGATCGGGCACAGGGTCGAGGACTGGACGCATACGCTCGTCGGAACCGAGCAGCTCGACGGCGTCGAGACGTACCTCGTCGAGTCGGTGCCGCGCAGCGAGAAAGTGCGCGACGACAGCGGCTACGGCAGGCGTCGCACCTGGATCCGCCGCGACAACTTCGTTGCCGTGAAAGGGACGTACTGGGACCTCGCCGGTGCGGTCGTGAAGGAGTTCACCGCGGTCGACGTACGCGAGATCGACCCCGCGCATCACAAGTGGCAAGCGTTCACGACGACGATGCGCAATACCCAGAGCGGACATTCGACCGAAATCGTGTGGACCAAGCTCGACGTCGGGGTCGGCCTCGACGACGACGTCTTCACCGAACGTACCCTCGAGAAGGAGAGCTGAGCTGCGGGCGGCGGCGGTCGCCCTGCTGCTCGTCGCCGGGGCTGCAGCGCGCGCGCGGCGGACGACGCGGTCGGCGCGTGGACGCGGCTCGGGCTCAGCGGCTCGGTCGCGCTCGACTACTTCTCCTCGAACCACGCGATCGACGACCGGCGGCACTTCCCCGGCGTGAACCTGGTGGTGAAGCAACGCCTGCACGTCGCCGACGGTATTCGCTGGGTCGCGGAGGGACGGATCCTCGCCGAGCAGCTCGGGCACGACACGCCGCAGGCGACGCACGCCCGCGCGCGCGACCTGCGCGACGTCGGCCGGACGCTTCGGGTACCGCGGCGAGATCGCGTACGTGCACACGGGGAACGCGAGCGGCCGCAACGTCGAGGAGGTGACACCGTACCTGTACTATGTGCTCGGCATCGAGCGCAGCTTCTTCGAGAACCTGAACGTCATCGTCCAATACGTCGGGCGCTTCGTCCCGAATCGGGTCGATCCGGCGCGCGCCCTCGACGATCCCGACGCGCTCCACGGGCGGACGCGGTTTCTCGCCGCGCGCGAGACGTTCGTCATCAACCAGCAGCTCGACACCGTGCAGAACGGCTGGTCGGCGCGCATCGACAAGCGCTGGTGGAACGACACCCTCGACGTCGAGCTGCTCTCGCTGCACTACGTCGAGCGCAACGACTTCTTCCTCCGGCCGAAGATCGCGTACGACCTCGCCGACGGCTGGCGCGCGACCGTCGGCGGCAAGATCTTCCACGGACCGAAGCACTCGTTCTTCGGCCGCATCGAGCGCAATACCGGCGCTTTCGTCGAGCTCATGTACAGCTTCTGATCACGGAACAACGGCGACCTTGATGGCGCCGCTCGTCTTGTCGGCGGCGAGCGCGAAGCCGCGGGCCGCCTCCGCGAGCGGTACCCGGTGCGTGACGAGCGGCATGAGGCGCCCGCCGTCACGCGCGAGCATCGCGAGCGCGGTCTCGAAGTCGGACCGCGGCGGCCGCCGGCAATAGGTCATCGACGAGACGATCCGCACCTCCTTCATCAGGAAGCGCAGCGGCGCGAGCGTCACGGGACGAGTGAACAGCCCGAGCGCGACGATCCGGCCGCCGGCACGGACGACCTCGAGCGCGAGGTCGAGGGTATCGGCGTCGCCGCCGACCGACTCGAGCACCGTGTCCGGCGGTGCCTGTGTGTGGCGCGCGAGGATCTCGTCGCGCCCGGTCCCGACCACGCTCGCCCCGAGCGCGCGTGCGGCGGCGCACTGGTGCGGGTGGCGGGCGCTCACCGTCACGCGGGCGCCGCGGGCGAGCGCGGTGTAGGCGGCGAGAAGACCGATCGCGCCGGCGCCGAGGACCAGCACCTCGTCGCCGGCGCCGATCTCGGCGAGGTGCGCAGCATGGACGCCGACCGCGAGCGGCTCGGCGAGCATCGCGAGGTCGAGATCGAGCGCGGCCGGGACGGGATAGAGAAGCCGTGCCGGCACCTGGACCAGCTCCGCGAGGCCGCCCGGTGCCATGCTGCCGAGGACGCGGACCGTCGGGCAGAGATTGGGCTCACCACCGCGACAGCGAGCGCACGCGCCGCACGAGAGCAGCGGCTCGATGACGACGGCGTCTCCGACGGCGAACTCTGGGGCCGCGCTGGCAACGCGGCCGACGATCTCGTGGCCGAGACACAGCGTCGGGGGCGGCGCCATGCCGGCGTAGTAATGGAGGTCCGTCCCGCAGATGCCGCACGCGTGGACGCGCACGATCGTCTGATCGGCGCGCGCGATCGGCGCCGGCACGTCGCGCAGCTCGATCGATCCCTGTCCGGTGCAGTACGCGGCATCCATGTGACGGGCAGATATCATCGGCTGACCGCGCGAGAAATTCGCGGAAATGCTATCGACTCTGCCGCAGGAGATGGAGTGACGGGTGTCATGGTCAAAATCCCTTCACAGCTGTCTGGTAGCGGAATCAACTATTTACGAGCGGGTAGAGCGTTGTCGCACTCACCAGATTGGTTGACAGCGCAACCGCCCACCGATAGCTCAATGGCTCCCCGCTAGCGGTCGACTTGCCCTGGACCGCTTGATCTCTCTCGAGGAGGACGACTCATGCGAAACGCCGCCGCCATGAGCATCGGTCTGTCAGTGGCGATCATTCTTTTGGACGCTGCCGATGTGAGCGTGCCGGTGCTGTCCATGTCCCGAGCGCCGCTACGGGTTCTCGCGTCCGCCAACGCATCGATTCCCGCGTGGCCGTTGCCATCGCGCAAGGACCTTCCTGCCGTCCTGCCGAGCGCCGAAGGCATTGGGCCCATGGGGTACGCAATTCCCGCCGACCACCCGCGGCCGCCGCTCGGTCGCTTCAAGCTGACCGCATATGCGCGCGCCAAGGGCCGGGCGCGGGCGATCACCGCCACGGGCACCTCCGCACGTGCCGGCCGTACGGTCGCGGTCGATCCGAAGGTCATTCCGCTCGGGTCCCGTGTCTTCATCGAGGGCATCGGCGAGCGCATCGCCGAGGATGTCGGGCGGGCCGTAAAGGGACATCACATCGACGTTTTCCTATCGTCCCATCCGGCGGCAACGAAGTTCGGCGTGCAGCGCGGGGCGGTGAGCGTCATCGCCCCGGCCGGCGCATCCTGACCGACAGCCGCACTGCATCTCGACGCTGATTCCAGCAGCGCTGGTCGCTGGCGAGCAGGTTTGACTCGTCGTCGATGGTCGCGAATATAGTCCCGCCTGCGGAGGCGTGGATGGAGCGCGAGATCGTCGTCGAGAGGAACGTGCTGATTCCCATGGGCGACGGCGCCCGCCTGGCGGCGGACTCGTACCATCCCGAGGGCGACGGGCCGTGGCCGGCCATCGTCAGCGTCTATCCGTACCACAAGGACGGCATGATCGGCGTGTCGTTCACCGCGGCGCTAAAGCGGTTTGCCCGCAGCGGATATGCGGCGCTCCTCGTCGATTGCCGCGGTACCGGTGCCTCCGACGGCGCCAGCAACGACGCCCTCGAGTCGGCTGAGAACCACGACCTCTTCGACCTGGTGGAATGGGTCGGCACGCAGCGGTGGTGCAGCGGCAAGGTCGGGATGTGGGGCATCTCCTATGGCGGTCTGACGTCGCTGAAAGCCGCGAGCCTGCATCCGCCGCACTTGGCGGCGATCGCGCCGATCTACGGCGTCACGGATTTCCAGCGCGTGTGGCTGATGCCCGGAGGACGGGCGAACATGCTCGGCAACATGGGCGCGTGGATGAGCTTCATGCAGGGCATGAACGTCGCGCCGCCGCTGCACCGCGACGTCGACGGCCGCTGGCGCGAGCTGTGGGAGGCGCGCTTGGCGACGCACCAGCCGTACCTCCTCGACGGCCTCGATCACCTCGACCCGCGCGACGCGTATTGGCGGCGTGGCGCGATCGACGTGCGCACGATCACGACGCCGACCCTCGTCATCGCCGGGTGGCGCGACATCTTCCTGGATGATTGCATCGAGCAATTTCGCGCGTTGGCTGGGCCGAAGCAGCTCCTCGTCGGTCCGTGGGTGCACATGCTGCCGAACCTGTCAGTCGTCGAGGCGCTCGATCACGAGCGCGAGATCCTGCGCTGGTTCGACCGCTGGCTGCGGGGCGACGAGCGCGAGGCCGTCGAGCCCGCGGCGCGCGTGTTCGTACAAGGCGAGGGAGGTGGATGGCGCTTCGACGCCGACTTCCCGCCGCCGGCGCGTCCGCGCCGCTTCTTCCTGGCGGCCGAAGGCGAGCTTCGCGAGGGCGCAGCCGATGCCGGGACGGATCGCTATGCCGCGCTCCACCACGTCGGCGTCACCGCCGGTCTCTCGAGCCCGATGCCGATGGCGCTCGACTATCCACAAGACCAGCGTCGCGACGACGCGCTCGCGCTCACGTACACGAGCGCGCCGTTGGCGGCGCCGCTGGAGATCGCCGGACGCGCGATCGCCACGCTCGCGCTGACGTGCTCATGGAACGATCCGACGATCGTGGTGAAGCTGTGCGACGTCGCTCCCGACGGCGCGTCGACCTTGGTGAGTACGGGCTGGTTGGCGCTACGCGCGCTCGTCGATCCGGCGCTGTCGCCGTGGGCGGGGGGTCGTGTCGCCGCCGAGCCGCCGACGGCGCCGGAGCTCGCGGCGCCTGAGGACGCCACGGACTCTCTCGCGGGACGCGCCATCGAAGTGGAGATTCCGCTCTGGCACACCGCCTATCGCTTCGCCATCGGGCATCGCGTCCGTCTCGCGATCGCCGCCGCCGATTTCCCGCGGCTCTGGCCCGGCGAGGGGACGGGAACGATCGAGGTGCACCGCGCCGGCTCCGTACTGCAGTTGCCGGAAGTCGACGCCGCGCGACCGCCGCGCGGCGTGCCCGAGTTCGACCCTCCGGACCTGATGGCGCTGCTCAGCGAGGGCCCGGTGGTGTTCGTGCCGAGCTGGCGCGTCGAGACCGACGTCGTCCACGGCACCGTGACGACGCGCGCCGGCCTCGAGATGAAGTTCACGACGCCGACGGGCGCGTTCCTCGAGAGCCGTCATGAATACGTCGCGCGTGTCGGCAGCGGCGCCCGCGCCGAACCGCGGATCGATGCGGAATTCGCGCTCGACGTCTTCCAGGACGGCGACGTGGTGCGCGTGCGCGCGACGGAGGAAATGACCGCGCAGACGGTCGAGCTGCGCTCGATCGTGACGGTCAACGACGACGAGCGCTACCGCGGAGAGTGGCGGCGGACGTGGCGGGCGCCCTGAGCGAGCGGCTCCGGCTCGCGAGCCGGTGGACGATCGCGCGGGCGGGGAGGTCGGGGTGAGCGGCGACCGGGTTGCGGCGCACGCCGGACGAGCGGTGCTGACGCTCGGCATCGCGCTGGCGCTCGCGGTGCAATGGATCGCGCTCCGGCTTTCGGGCTCGGAGCTTGCGCCGCACTTCCAGGCGCTGCTCGCCGGGACTGCGATCTTCGGCGCGGCATTCCTCCTCTCGTGGGGTGCCGAGGTGGCGCAGCTCGACATCCCGCAGGCCCTGGCGCTGGTGTTTCTCGCGCTCGTCGCCGTGCTTCCCGAGTACACGGTCGACATCTACTTCGCATGGCGCGCCGGCAAGGACCCGGCGTACACCGCGTTCGCGACGGCGAACATGACGGGCGCGAACCGGCTCTTGATCGGCGTCGGCTGGCCGGCGGTCGTGGTCGCGGTGTGGGCGACGACCCGGCGGCGTGCGATCGCGATCGCGTCGGATCACGGCATCGAGCTCTTCTATCTACTGCTCGCGACCGTCTATTCGCTTTTCCTACCCTTCAAGGCGACGCTCTCGGTGTGGGATGCCGTCGTGCTGTTGACGATCTTCGCCTTCTACGCCGTCACGGCGGCGCGTGCGCACGTCGTCGAGCCGGAGCTCGAAGGCGTGTCGGAAGTGCTCGCCGGCCTCGGCGTCGCCGGTCGGCGCATCGCCGCGATCGCGCTCTTTGCCGTCGCCGGGGTGGCGATCATGATGGCGGCCGAGCCGTTCGCCGAAGGCTTGCTCGCGACCGGCCGTCGCTTCGGCATCGAGGAGTTCCTTCTCGTCCAGTGGCTGGCACCGCTCGCGTCCGAGTCGCCGGAGTTCGTCGTCGCGATCCTGTTCGCGGTCCGCGGCAACGCCGGCGCGGCGATGGGGACGCTCATCTCGTCGAAAGTGAACCAGTGGACGCTGCTGATCGGCATGCTGCCGCTCGCGTACGGCGCGTCGTCGGGAAGTCTCGCGAACGCAATGCATCTCGACGCACGCCAAGTCGAGGAGATCCTGCTCACCGCCGCGCAGTCGCTTCTCGCAGTCGTGGTGCTCGCCGACTTCCGCTTCTCGCTCCTCGAAGGGATCGTGTTCTTCGTGCTCTTCGCGACGCAGATGATCTCGACGAGTCCGGAGTTCCGCTACTACTACAGCTTCCTGTATCTGATCCTCGCGCTCGGTTTCGTCGCGGTGCGGCCGCGGGTGCGGCACTCGCTGTGGATGTTGCTGCGCGGCAGGCCGGGAGAGGCGGACAGCTGATCGCACTCAGGCGACGACGCCGCGCGCCCGCAGGTCGTCGCGGGTAGCGGTATCGAGGCCGAGGATCTCGCCGAGTACGTAATCGGTCGCCTCGCCGATGCACGGCGCCGGCCGCTCGACCGCGCACGGCGTTCCCGACATGCGCCACGGGATCCCGAGATGGCGACGGACGCCGATCTCCGGATGCTCGAGCTCGACGAAAAAGCCGCGCGCCCGCAGGTGTGGGTCCTCGAAGATGTCGCGGTTCGACATCGCAGGAAACGCCGCGATTCCCGCCCGCTGAAGGAGCGCCGTCGTGTCCTCCGGCGATCGCGACGCTGTCCACGCGGTCACGAGCTCTTCGAGCGCGTCCTCGTTCGCCTTGCGGGCCGCGAGCGTGGCGAATCGCGAATCGTCGGCGAGCTCCGGTGCGCCCATTGCGTTCACGAAACGTCGCCACTCGTCGTCATTGCGGATCGCGAGCGCGATCCAGCGGTCGTCGCCGGCGGCGCGAAAGATGCCGTGCGGCGCCATCAGCGGATCGCGGTTGCCGTTCCGCTCCGGCGCGACGCCGTTCATGACGGCATCCATGATGCCCTCGGGGAGGACCGCCATGGTCGTCTCCCATTGCGAGAGATCGATGTATTGGCCCTCGCCGCTGCGCTCGCGGTGCCAAAGCGCCGCGAGGACGGCGAACGCGCCGTGGATGCCGCCGTTCGGATCGCCGTACGAGATGCCGACGTGCATCGGCGGCCAGCCGCGATAGCCGGTGAGCGACGACATGCCGGAGAGCGGCACCTGCGCCGGTCCGTACGAGACAAACTCGTGCTCGGGACCGTACGCGCCGTACCCGGAGAGCGCGATCATCACCAAGCGCGGGTTGAGCGCCCGCAACACGTCCCACCCGAGACCGAGACGATCCATCACGCCGGCGGCGAAGTTCTCCGCCGCGACGTCGGAGCAGGCGACCAGCCGGCGCGCGACATCGAGTCCTTCCGGCGTCTTCAGATCGACGACGATGCTGCGTTTGCCCTGGTTGAATTGATTGAAGTAGCCGCTGCGGTTCGGTCCCGGGACGCCGTCCGGCCACGGCGGCAGCAGACGCGTGACGCACGGGCGCTGCAACGTCTCGATGCGGATCACCTCGGCACCGAGGTGCGCGAGCTGCAGCGTCGCGTGCGGTCCGGCCCACACCCATGTGAAGTCGGCGACGCGGATTCCCGAGAGCGGACCCACGCTATCGCGACTCCGTCGCCGGCGCGGGTGGCGCAACGGCGCGCGCGTCGAGGCCGAGCGCGCCGAGGACCCCCGCGGTGTGCTCGCCGAGCAGCGGCGCCGGACTGCGGAGCACCCACGGCGTTCGACCGAGCTGGTACGGGGCGCCAGGATAGCGCAGCCGACCCGCGGCGGGATGGGCGAGCTCGGCGAAGAATCCGCGCGCGCCCAGGTGCTCCGAGCGCAAGAGGTCGCCCATCGTCGAGACCGGCGCGAACGGCACGCGTCGCGCCTGCGCGGTCTCGTAGAGCTCGCGGACGCTCTGCTCGCGCACCCATTCTTGCAGGAAGATCTTCAGCGCATCCCAGTTCGCGCCGCGCGACAGCCGGTCGCGGAAGAGGTCGATGCCCGCCCAGTCCGGCGATTCCATGAGATCGACGAATTGCTGCCACTGATGCTCCTCGATGCAGCAGAGGTAGATCCACCCGTCGCGACACTCGAAGAAGTCGAGCGGCTGGATCGGCTTCTGTCCGAGCCGCGACGCGACCAGACCCATGTAGGGCCAGTACGCGTAGGTGAGCTCGAGGATCGAGGCGAGGCACTCCTGAATCGAGACCTCGACGAGCTGGCCGTTGCCGCCGAGTCGTGCGCGTCCGAAGAGCGCGCCCATCGTCGCGACGGCGGCGTGCACGCCGCCCTGGAAACCCGCTTGTTGCCCAAACGCCTTGAGCGGCGGCATGTCGTCGGTTCCCGGACCGCCGCCGTTCAGGTACGCGATGCCGCCCGCCGCCCAGAGCGTGAGATCGGTTGCGTGATAGGCCGCGTGCGGGCCGCTGAGCCCGAACGGGGCGATGGCCGTCATCACCAACGCCGGATGGCTCGTGTGCAGCTGCGGCCACGCGAGGCCGCACGCCTCGAGGCGAGCCGCGGGCAAATCGGAGAGCAGCACGTCGCAGTCGTCGAGTACGCGCGTGAGCGCGGCGCGATCCGGGTCGCGCTCGAGATCGAGGACGACGCCGCGCTTGTTGGCGTTGAGATACAGGAAGAGGCCGCTGCGCTCGCGATGCGGTTCGCCACCGGGAAACGGACCGCGCCGGCGCGTCGAGTCGCCGCCGGGCGGCTCCACCTTCACCACTGCGGCGCCGAGGTCGGCGAGGAGCTTCGTCGCGTACGCCGCCGCCACCCCGTCTCCGCACTCCACGACGCGCAGTCCCGCGAGCGCGCCGCGCGCGGGCGTCGGCGGCGCGACGGTCACGACGTCCCGATCAGGTCGAGCAGGCGCTTCGGGTCGTCGGGCTCTTCGTGATCGCCGAGCGCGATCAGGATGTCGGTATGCGAGCGCTCTCCTGCATTCCACTCGCGCAGCACGGTCCAGTCGCCGCCGCGGGTGCGCTCGAAGAGATGCACTTTTTGATTGTCGGTGAGACCGACGGCGGCGCGTCCGCTCGGCGTCATGCAGAAGAGGATGTAGCCCGCCTTCTTGCTGGTGACGAAGTACATCGGGAGCTCCGGGCTAGAGGATAGGGTCCGATCAGTCAAGGCGGCAGCGTGTGCCGCGACGCGGGTGACCGGTGCGTTCGGCGTCAGTACTCGGCGCAGATGCCGAGCGTGCCGAAGCGGACCGCTCGTGAATAGCCGATGATGCGCAGTCCGTCCGCCGAGAGCTCGCCCGCGGTGACCAAGCCGCCGTCGGCGGTAGGCGTGTCCGACCAGTCCCACGTGTGTTCCAGCAGCGTGACGCCGTGCGCGCGCGCGAAAAGGAGCGTGTCGTACACGATCGCGATGCCGCTTCGGCGCCGCGCGCCCGCGAGCCCGGCGTCCTCGGCGTAGAGCGCGAGCGCGGCGTCTTGCAGCGCGTAGCTGAGATTGCACGTCTCCGCGATGGGTTCGCGATGAACGAGGCGCCACTCGAGACGACACGTATCGCGCGCCACGAACGGCTCCTGATCGAGCGTCCACTCGTCTTTCAACAAATATCCGACGCCCTTCAGAAGCTTCGCCTGGATCGCGCCCGGGAACCGCTCAAGGAGACGCATGACCGTGAGCGGCGCGTCGCCGTCGGTCGGCGTGCGGAAGACGAGGAGATGTCCACGCGCGTGGGCCGCACGCAGCGTCGCGAGATCGTACGGCACGTGCGCGAGCAGGGTGCCATCGCCGCCGAAGCGCTGCGCGGTGGTGCCGAACGCACGTGCGACGTCGTCGGGCGCGAGCATCGCGTCGCCGAAGAACGCGCGCGCATCGGCGATCGACGTCGTGGGCACGGCCGCCGCGTCTCGCGTCAGAGACGACGCTCCTCGATCTCGGTGACGATGCCGTCGAGCGCCTGGCGGAACGCCGAGTACGGCAGCGTCGCGAGGAGATCGCGAGCGCGGCGCGTGTAATCCTCGGCGAGACGCCGCACCGTCGTCAGCACGCCGAGCGCCCGCACGCGCTCGAGCGCGCCGCGGATCGCGGCGTCGTCGGGCTCGGGCATGAGGAACACGCGGCGTACCTCGGCGTCCTCCGCGAGCGCGAGCACGAGCGGCAGCGACGGGTTGCCGTCGCGGAGATCGATGCCGACCGGCTTCCCCGTCAGATCCTCGTTGCCCTCGACGTCGAGGAGATCGTCGACGATCTGGAAGGCCATGCCGATGTTGAAGCCGCAGGCCCACATCGCCTCGGAGGTTGGCTCGCCGACGGCGGCGAGATGCGCGGCGACGCGCGCGCCTTGCGAGAACAGCGAGGCGGTCTTGCGCGCGATGATCTCGAGATAGTCGTCGACGGTGACCGCCGGGTTGCGGCGGAACCGGCCCTGCATGATCTCGCCTTCGGTCAGGCTGACGCAGGCGTCGGCGGCCCAGCGCACGATGCGCTCCTCGAAGCGTCCGCAGAGCTCGAACGCCTTGCTGAAGAGGAAGTCGCCGGTGACGAGCGTGTTCGCGAGACCGTAGCGGCTGAACGCCGACGCGCGCCCGCGTCGCGTCTTGCCGCCGTCGATGATGTCGTCGTGCAGCAGGGTCGCCGAGTGGATGAGCTCGAGCGCGACCGCGACGTCGATCATGTCGACGACGTCGTCGCCGCCGCATGCTTTGAACACCAGCAGTGCGACCGCGGGCCGCACGCGCTTCCCGCCGCCGCCGATCAGATGCAGCGAGATCTCCGAGAGGAGCGGCTCCCGCGAGACGAGAAGGTCGGTGAGCTTTTCCTCGACGTGCGCGAGGTCGGCCGCGATGAGCGACAGCGCCGCGGCGCCGTTAGAGCGGATCAGGATGCTGCGCTCGCGCGAGTCATGGGGTTCGCTCACTCCCGTATCCTTTTCCGAGGGACGCACGGCGGACGACGAGCCGGCGTCACCTAATGGGAATCATCCAGTATTGTCAAGTTGATAACGCCCCCGCGCGCGCGGCCGGCGCCGCGCGCCGTTCATCGTGGCGTCGTCGGCGCGCGCCTTCCCGCGAGCGAGCGCTTCGCTCGCGACGCGCATCCCGCGCCGGCGGTGCATTCGCGTCTTGTCGGCGGTACGTGCCGGGCGCGGGCGAGTCGGCGCAGCGCGCATTCAGGACGTCCGTGCTACGAGTGCGCCCGCGACGTCCGGAAGGATCCACACGTCGTGGTGCCCCGCGATGGCCTGTGCGCGCGGAGCCGACTCGCCCGCACCCGGCCCGCGGCAGCGCACCACGACGCGAATTCCCTTCGCGCCGCGACATGATAGGGAGGAAGGCGCTTCAAGGTGAACGATTCGTGGCGACGATCGACGACATTCGAGCGCGGCTCGCGGAGGTGCGCTATCCGGGGTACCAGCGCGACATCGTGAGTCTCGGGGCGGTGCGTGACGTCACGCTCGTCGACGGGCGCGCGCGCGTCGTCGTCGCGCCGGGGACGGCGAAGGCCGACGTGGTCTCGGCGTTGCGGACGGCGGTCGAGTCGGCGGTACGAGAAGTGCCCGGTGTGTCCGCCGTCGACGTCGAGATCGCGGGGGGTGCGGGCGAATCCGCGGCCGCGAGCCCGTTCGATCATCAAGCGCCGCTCGCCGGCGTGAAGCGCATCGTCGCGGTCGCGAGCGGGAAGGGCGGCGTGGGCAAATCGACGGTGGCGGTGAATCTCGCGTTGGCGCTGCGCGCGCGCGGGCTGCGCGTCGGTCTCCTCGACGCCGACATCTACGGGCCGAGCATTCCGCTGATGATGGGGGTCCCGGACGCACGCCCGCGCATGACGGAAGGGCGCAAGATCTTTCCCGTCGAGCAGCATGGGGTGGCACTCATCTCGATGGGATTTTTTCTCGACGACAAGTCGCCGGTCATCTGGCGCGGCCCGATGGTGATGAGCATCGTGCGGCAGTTCCTGAAAGACGTCGTCTGGGAAACGCTCGACGTGCTGGTGATCGACCTGCCGCCCGGTACCGGGGACGCGCAGCTCACGTTGGTGCAGGAGGTGCCGGTGTCAGGCGGCGTCATCGTCACCACGCCGCAAGACGTCGCGCTCCAAGACGTGCAGCGTGGCATCGCAATGTTCCAGACGGTCAACGCGCCCGTGCTCGGCATCGTCGAGAACATGAGCTGGTACGAGTGCCCGCACTGCGGGACGCGCGAGGATCTTTTCGGACGCGAAGGTGGACGGCGCGAGGCGGAGGCGCTCGGCGTCGAGTTTCTCGGCGAGCTACCGCTCGTCGCGGAGATCCGCGCCAGCATGGATCGCGGCGCGCCGATCGTCATCGCTGATCCAGACAGCGCCCCCGCCGCGGTCTTTCGCGCCATCGCGGAGAAGGTCGTCGCGGCGCTCGAGCGCGAGACGCACGCTGCTCCGATCGGCGTTTGATTCGCGGTCTTTACCGCGCGGATCTCGCATGTTAGCCGTGGACACTCGGCGAAGGAGACCTGCATGTCCACGATGATCACCGAGGAGTGCATCAACTGCGGTGCGTGCGAGCCGGAGTGTCCGAACACGGCGATCTACGAGGGCGGCGTCGAGTGGGAATGGAACGGGGAACGTCACCCCGCGGTCGCGGCCGACATCTATTACATCGTGCCGGAGAAATGTACGGAATGTGTCGGCTTCTTCGATCAGGAACAGTGTGCAGCCGTGTGTCCGGTTGACTGCTGCGTGCCCAACCCTGATGATCCCGAATCAGAAGAACAGCTGATCGCGAAAGCGCAGCGAATTCATCCGGACCGCGCGTTCGAGCCGGGGTTTCCGTCGCGGTTTCGCAAGACATAGCCCGCCTCTCGGCTGCCCGAGATGGGCGGTCGCAAACGTTTCAGGCAATCCGGCGACCAACCTATTGACGTGACATCTCTTTACAACATGGGGACTGTCCGTTATGACCCGCCTGATTTTTGAACGATTTGCGGGTCGCTGGTTGCGTGGACGCTGCGGTACATTGCCCCGTCTGAGCGCGCGGTGGCAGGGGAAGAGGCTATGAGCAAGATCCGGGTCGGCATCGTCGGGGTTGGCAACTGCGCGAGCAGCCTCGTCCAGGGCATCGAGTACTACCGGCGCCTGAACGGAGACCGCGAGCGCAACGCCACCGGCCTGATGCACTACGACCTGGGAGGCTACCGCCCGGAGGACATCGAGGTCGCGTGTGCCTTCGACATCGACGAGCGTAAGGTCGGAGAGCCGCTGCACAAAGCGATCTTCGCCAAGCCGAACAAGGCGATCGAGATCGAGCGCGAGCTGCCGGATTTCGGCGTGACGGTGCAGATGGGCCCGGTGCTCGACGGCGTCTCCGAGCACATGGCCGATTATCCGGACGACGAGACCTTCGTCACGGCGGATCTGCCGCCGGTCGACGTCGCGGCGACGCTGCGCGCGACCGGAGCCGAGGTGCTGATCAGCTACCTTCCCGTCGGCAGCCAAATGGCGGGCGAGCACTACGCCAAAGCCTGTCTCGAGACGGGAACGAGCCTGGTGAACTGCATGCCGGTCTTCATCGTCTCCGATCCGACGTGGGCTGAGCGCTTCACGAGCCGCGGCATCCCCGCCGTCGGCGACGACATCAAGTCGCAGCTCGGCGCGACGATCGTCCATCGCAGCCTCGCGAAGCTCTTCACCGATCGCGGCATCAAGATCGAGCGCACCTACCAGCTCAATACCGGCGGCAACACCGATTTCCTCAACATGCTGAACCGCAGCCGTCTCGGCTCGAAGAAAGTTTCCAAGACCGAAGCGGTGCAAGCGGTAATCCCCGGGCGGTTGCCGGCGCGTGACGTCCACATCGGGCCGAGCGACTACGTGCCCTGGCAGGGCGACAACAAGATCTGCTTCCTTCGCATCGAGGGACGTGCGTTCGGCAACGTACCGATGGAGCTCGAGCTCCGCCTCTCGGTACAGGACAGTCCGAATTCCGCGGGCGTCGCCATCGACGCGATTCGCTGCTGCCGCTTGGCGCGCGACCGCGGCATCGCCGGTCCGCTGCGGAGCATCTCGGCCTATTTGATGAAGCACCCGCCGACGCAGATCACCGACGACCTCGCGCGCGATCTCGTCGAGAAGTTCATCCGCGGAGAGATCGACCACTAAGGCCGGGTGGCGCCGCGGGCCATGTGCCATCCCTGGCTCGCCGCAGGCGTGGCCGGCTTTCTCGGCGTCCTAGTCACGCGTGAGCTCGTGCCCGCTGTGCGGCACGGCGACGGCGAGGCGTCGCTCGATCGCGGTCTCCTCGGCGGCGGGCTGCGGACGTGGTTCCGCGCGCGCGTCGATCCGCTCGTCGATGCGCTGCTCGCGGTCGGCGTACGCCCGGATGCGGTGACGGCCGTGCAGTTGGGCGTCAGTGTGCTGTGTGGATTCGCGTATGCCCGCGCGTGGCTGTTTACGGCCGGTTGGCTGCTCTTGACCGGAGGCACCCTCGACGTCCTCGACGGCGCAATGGCACGGAAGCTCGGAGCGGCGAGCGCGCGCGGCGCCTTCGTGGACTCGGTGACAGATCGCTACGGCGAGTGCGCCATCTTCCTCGGACTGGCCGTGCACTTCCGCGACGGGTGGGGCCTCTACGTGGTGCTGGCGGCGGCGTTCGGTGCGTTCATGGTGAGCTACACTCGCGCGCGTGGCGAGGGGCTCGGCGTCACCTGCACGGTCGGCTTGCTGCAGCGTCCGGAGCGGTACGTGTTGATCGGCGGCGGATCATTGTTCGGCAGCTTGGGTGCGCACCTGGCGTGTACGCCGGCGGTGGCGTCGGCGATCCTCGTCGCGGGTCTGGTCGCCGTCGCCGCGCTCGCGAACGCGACGGCGCTCCAGCGTGCGACGGCAATCGTCCGGCAGCTGGCGTGAGCGCACGTGTCACGCAGACTGCCCTTCGGTGTGCTGGGTGTCTTCCTCGTGCTCCTCGGAGCCGGTGTCGTGTTGGATGCGGACTGGGTGTGGCGCGGCGGCGCGTTGATGATCGCAGGCGGCGTGCTCCTCGCCCTCGAGGCACGGCGATCGTGATGCGGTTGGGGGGAGGGCGATGAGCCGCGCCGTCCGTATCGCGATCGGCGTGGCGATCTCGGTCGTCGCGCTCTATTTCGCATTTCCTCCGCGCAGCGAGTGGGGCCACGTGCGCGAGGCGTTCGCGCGCGTGCAGTACGTTTACGTCGTACCGCTGATGCTGCTCTCGGCGTACACCATCGTGATCCGCTGCCAGCGCTGGCGTCTCTTGCTGCGGCCCCTCGGCGACGTCCCGTTCCTACCGCTGTTCTCCGCGACGTGCATCGGGTTCTTCTGCAACATGGTCTTGCCGCTGCGCATCGGCGAGGTCGTGCGCCCGGTGCTGCTGGCGCGTCGGACGAAGCTGCCGGCGAGCAGCGTGCTCGGCTCGGTGCTCCTCGAGCGACTCCTCGACATGGTCACGATCCTCGGCTTCCTCGGCACCGTCGTCATGCTCGTGCCCGTGTCCGAAACGATTCGGCGGAGCGGCGTGGCCTTCCTCGCGTTCGCGGTCGCGGTGGTGACGCTGGTGTTGGCGCTGCAACGCCGACATCCGCTCGCGTTGCGTCTCATGAGCGGCACCTTCGCGCTGCTCCCCGCCACGCTGCGCGCCCGCGCCGACGAGGCGATGCACGGATTCATCGACGGCTTGCAGGGCCTCGGCGGCGCGCTGCTGCGGATCGCGCTCTACTCGCTCTTCCTGTGGCTGACGATCGCGTCGGTCTTCGCGCTCGGCTTCATCGCGTGCGGCCTGCCCATCCCGCTGGTGAGCGGCGGTCTCACGCTCGTGACCGTCGTCGCGGGCGCGGTGTCGGCGCCGTCTGCGCCGGGATTCATCGGCACGTTTCAGGCGGGCTGCATCGTGGCGCTGGCGCTCTTCGGCGTCGATCGCGCCGACGCGATCCCGTACTCGTTCGTCGTCTGGGCGACGCAGTGGCTGGCGCAGATCGTTTTGGGGGTTGTGTTTCTTCTTCGCGAAAACGTAAGCTTCCGCGACATCCAGTCCAGCGAGGAGGGTCGCGTGGCGGCGGGCGACGCATGAGTGTGCGCGGCAAGACGATCGTCGTCGGTGTGAGCGGCGGTATCGCCGCCTACAAGGCGTGCGAGGCCGTGCGTTTGCTGGTGCAAGCGGGCGCGACCGTGCAGGTCGTGCTCACGCGCGCGGCGGAGGAGTTCGTCACGGCGCTCACGTTGCAGACGCTTTCCGGCCGTCCCGTCGCCCGGCACACGTTCGACCTCACCGAGGAGTCCGAGATCGGCCACATCCGCATCGCCGACGCGGCCGACGCGTTGCTGATCGCGCCGGCGACGGCGAACGTCGTCGCCAAGCTCGCTGCCGGCATCGCCGACGATCTCTTGACGACGGTCGTGCTCGCGACGCGCGCGCCGGTGCTCGTCGCGCCGGCGATGAACGTCCACATGTGGGAAAACGCGACCGTGCAGGCGAACGTCGCGCGCTTGCGCGACGCGGGTCACGTCGTGATCGAGCCCGCGACCGGCGCGCTGGCGTGCGGGTACGAAGGGGCAGGGCGCTTGCCGGAGCCGGAGGTGCTCGTCGAGGAGGTCGCCGTCGCCGTCAGCGAGAAGACGTTCGCAGGCCGGCGCGTGCTGGTGACCGCGGGCCCGACGTGGGAGGCGCTCGATCCGGTGCGTCACCTGGCCAACCGCTCGTCGGGGAAGATGGGCTTCGCCGTGGCCCGCGCGGCGCGGCGGCGCGGGGCGCGCGTGACGCTCATCACCGGTCCGACCGCGCTGCCGGATCTTCGCGGCGTCGACTCCGTGCACGTGACGAGCGCGCGCGAGATGGAGAAGGCGGCGCTGCAGCACGCCGCCGTGGCCGACTGCGTCGTCATGGCGGCGGCGGTCGGCGATTATCGACCCGTCGAAGCCGCGCGTCACAAGATCAAGCGCGGCCGCGGCGAGGTCGAGCTGCGCCTGACGCCGAACCCCGACATTCTCGCCAAGATCGGCGCCCTTCCGGGGCAGCGGATCCTCGTCGGCTTCGCCGCGGAGACGCGCGACCTCGTCGCGAACGCCCGCCGCAAGCTGCAAGCGAAAGGTGTGCACCTCATGGTCGCGAACGACGTCACCGCGCCGGATGCCGGCTTCGACGTCGACACCAACATCGTCACGCTGATCGACCGCTCCGGCCGTGTCGAGCGCCTCGAGAAGATGTCGAAGGACGAGGTCGCGGCGGCGATCCTCGATCGCGTCCGCGACCTCCGCGCGCCGCGAGCCGCCGTCCGCGCGGGGCCGCGGCGCCTCCGTCGGCGGACGTAGTCCTCGCACGCTCGCCGACACGCGCGGGAAGAGGTCGCGTCGGCGCGGCGGGCAAGTCGCAAGGCGACGCGCCCACCGTCCCGCCGCGACGCCGCTCGGAGAACGGCGGCTAGATTGCCGCTTTCAGCTCGGGGACGACTTTGGCGAGGATCGCTTCTTGGACGCTCGGCGTCAGCTTGTGACGGCGGCGGAGGGCGCGGAGACGCTTACGAATGAGCTCGGCGCGGGCAATGTTCTCCCGACCCGTCGGGTCGTTGGCGACGCAGCGGGCGTCGCGGCCGACGCGGAGCATCTCTAGTGCGGCGTCGCTGCAGAGCTGGTCGTAGCGCGCGACCTCGTCGGCGGTGAGTGGATAGCGCGAGCGCGTGCCGACGCGTTGCATGATGCGTCGCCACTGCTCGAAGCGGTGGAGCGCCATCACCGAGTTGAAGATGCGTTTGTTCGTCTTGAAAGAGAAGAGCGTGCGCTCCACGGTCCGCTCCATGAGCTCGTCGCAACCCGGATAGACGCGGCTCACGACGGCGCGGACGCGACGCCAATCGGTCGGCGGTTGCATCGCGTCGAAGCGCGCCTCCCAATAGACGTGCTTCAGCGCCCGCGCGCGATAACTGACGAGCAGCTGCAGCGGGACGAAATAGTTGTGCGAGTAGGTGTCGGCGGCGAGGTGCGTGAGGTAGCCGTACGCGAATGCGCGCTCGGCGTCGTTGCGCGAGCCGGAGAGGACCTGCCACCCGACGGTCCACGAGTGGCAGTGGTAACGCAGGTCACGCGTGAATTTCTTCGCCTGGATGATGTCGGCGCCGACGCAGCCGTAGAGATACGAGTCCGCGTGCACACGCAGGATTTCTTGAAGGGCCGGAGCGAGGGTGGTAAGACGCGACAACACGGTCGCTCCGTGCACCAGATGGGTGACCGGTCCCCACGCGTGCGCCTCGCCGGGTACGAGCAACAGCAGGGTCGCGACGACGCCGAGGACGACGAGGGCCATTGCGGAAAGTCTACTCTCGGCCCGTCGGGCCGACAACCGAGGAGTTGCGCGATCGGGGCGTCACGATGAATGACCGGCAGGCGCTTCTCGAGATGGTCGTCGCGTTGCGCGCGCGCCTCGAGTGGTGTCGGGACAGCGGGATGGAAGTCGACGCGGCAACTGTCGACCCGCGCGGCACGCCTGGCGCTTTCGACGCCGTGGACACGTTTGCCGACGGCGTCGCCGCTCCGGTCGCTGTCGGCGCGCGCACGCGACGGGACGACGACGGCGCTCGGCGTGCGCCGTTGGGCAAAGACAGCAGTGAACCAATGCGGGCGGACCCGCCCCGCCACGCATCGAAGCCTGCCAGCGCGACCCGCGCGACCGTGGTGTCCGAAGGCGTCGATCTGCTCACGCCGCCCGCGGTTCTTGCCGCCGCCGATCTGCCGCAATTGCGCGCCGCGATCGGTGAATGCACGCGCTGCAAGCTCCACCCGGGGCGGACGAACTTGGTCTTCGGCGTCGGTAATCCCGCCGCCGAGCTCGTCTTCGTCGGCGAAGCGCCCGGGCGCGACGAGGATCTACGCGGCGAGCCGTTCGTCGGCCGCGCCGGCCAGCTCCTCACCGAGATCATCACCAAAGGCATGAAGCTTCGGCGCGAGGACGTGTACATCGCGAACATCATCAAGTGCCGGCCGCCGCAGAACCGCAATCCGGAGCCCGACGAGATCGCCTCGTGCGAGCCGTTTCTCGTCCGGCAGCTCGCGCTCATCGCCCCGAAGGCGATCGTCGCACTCGGGACGTTCGCGGCACAGACCCTGTTGAAGACGCGCACGCCGATCACGCGTTTGCGCGGCATTTGGGCGGACTATCACGGCATTCCGCTCATGCCGACGTTTCATCCCGCCTACCTGCTGCGCAATCCCGGGGAAAAACGGCTCGTCTGGGAGGACATCCAGCAGGTCATGGGCGCGCTCGGGCTGCCGCGATGAGCCGCGGCGGCCGGCAGGGCGCGAGGCGCGGACTCTGCGTCGCCGTCGTCGGCCTGGTCCTCGGCGTCCTGGGGGAGAGCGCGGCGGGCGTGAATCTCATCGTGATCGACGGCTCGATCAATCCCGCCGCCGACGAGTTCATCCGCGAGAGCATCGCGACGAGCGCGCGCGACGGCGCCGAGGCGCTCGTCATCCAGCTCGATACTCCGGGCGGCCTCCTCACGTCGACGAAGCGCATCGTCAAGCAGCTCCTCGGCGCGCCGCTGCCGGTGATCGTGTACGTCGCGCCGGCGGGCGCAAGCGCGACGTCGGCGGGTGTGTTCGTCACGATGGCGGCGCACGTCGCCGCGATGGCGCCGGGTACCACGATCGGCGCCGCGCACCCGGTCGGGAGCGGCGGCGGTGACGTCGTCGGCGACATGCGGAAGAAGATCGAGAACTTCACCGCGTCCTTCGGGAAGTCGATCGCGGAGCGGCGCGGGCGGAACGTGGCGTGGGCGGAGAAAGCGGTGCGCGAAAGCGTCTCGGTGACGGAGAAAGAAGCGGTCGCAAAGAAGGTCGTCGATCTCGTCGCGTCCGATCTGCCGGCGCTGCTCGCGGCGGCGAGTGGACGCGAGGTGCAAGTGCGCGACCACACGGTGCGGCTCGCGATCGGCAGCGCGACGCAGGTCACGCGTCTGGAGATGCGGCTCAAAGACCGCGTCCTCGACGTGATCGCCGATCCGAACATCGCCTACCTGCTCTTCATGGCGGGTCTGCTCGGTCTGTACGTCGAGATCTCGCATCCCGGTCTCGTGCTCCCCGGCGTGGTCGGCGGCATCTCGCTGCTGCTGGCGCTCGCGGCGTTCCAAGTGTTGCCGATCAACTCGACCGGCGTCCTCCTGCTGTTCTTCGCGATCGCGCTCATCGTCGCCGAGGTGTTCGCGCCGAGCGGCGTGCTCGGCGTCGGCGGCGTCGTTGCGTTCGCACTCGGATCGCTGCTCCTCTTCGACACGCCGGACTCGACGATCGCGGTCGATCGCGGCGTCGTCGTCGCGGCGGTGCTGGTCGTGGGCGCGGCGGTGGCGACGGTGAGCTGGCTCGTCCTGCGCGCCCATCGCCGGCCGGTCGCGACGGGCGCTGAGGGGCTGGTCGGCGAGGTCGGCGTCGTGCGCGAGATGCGTGCCGACGGGGCGCGGGTGTTCGTCCACGGCGAGCACTGGGACGCCAGCTGCGAAGGCGCGCTCGATCCGGGCGAGCGCGTCGAGGTGGTGCGCGTCGAGTCCGGTTTGCGGTTGCGCGTGCGGCGCGTCGATACGGGACGCTCGTAGCGACGACGCGCGAGCACGAGAGGAGGTTCGCATGTTCGGAGTAGGGCCGTTGATGGTGGTCGTGGTCTTCGTGGCGCTCATCCTCGTGAGCGGGCTCAAGATTTTGCGTGAGTACGAGCGTGCGGTGATTTTCCGCCTCGGGCGGATCGTCAGCCACCGCGGACCGGGCGTGATCTACGTGATCCCCGGGATCGAGAAACTGCTGAAGGTCGACCTGCGCACGATCACGATGGACGTCCCGTCGCAGGACGTCATCACCAAGGACAACGTCTCGGTGAAGGTGAACGCGGTACTCTATTTCCGCGTCCTCGACCCGAACCGCGCCGTCGTCGAGGTCGAGAACTATCTCTTCGCGACGTCGCAGCTCGCGCAGACGACCTTGCGCAGTGTCTGCGGGCAGGGCGAGCTCGATGAGCTGCTCGCCGAGCGCGACAAGATCAACGCCCGCATCCAGGAGATTCTCGACGCGCAAACCGAGCCGTGGGGCATCAAGGTCGTCCTCGTCGAGCTCAAGCACATCGACCTGCCCGAGGGGATGCAGCGAGCGATGGCACGGCAAGCCGAGGCGGAGCGCGAGCGCCGCGGCAAGGTGATCGCCGCCGAGGGCGAGTTCCAGGCCGCGCAGCGCATCGCCGATGCCGCACGGATCATCGAGACGCATCCGACGGCGATTCAGCTGCGGTATCTGCAGACGCTCGTCGAGGTCGCGACCGGCAACAACAGCACGACGATCTTCCCGGTGCCGATCGATCTGCTCACGCCGTTTCTGAAAAAATCCGAGCGCTGATGCTGGTTTGATTCCCTGGTTGCTACGCGCTACACGAGCGGATCGACCATGGACGCCGCGGCGCTCGACTATACGCTCGATCCGGCGCAGATCGCGCAGCATCCGCTCGCCGAGCGTGACGGCGGACGCCTCATGGTCGTCGAGCGCGGCTGCGGCGTTGCCGCTCACACGGCGGTGCGCGATCTCGCGCGCTGGCTGCGCGCGGGCGACGTGCTGGTCGTCAACGACGCCGAGGTCATGCCGGCGCGTCTCCACGGCCGCCGCGCCAGCGGTGCCGCGATCGAGGTGCTGCTGACGGAGCCCGCGGACGGCGCGGGCACGTGGCGCTGCCTCGCGCGCCGCGCCGGCCGCATGCGGGACGGCGAGCGATTACGCTTCGCGCCCGACCTCGAAGGCGTGTGGTGCGGGTCGGCGGAGGAGGGACCGCTGCGGACGATCCGTCTCGAAGCGGACGGCGATCTCACCGACGTCTTGCGGCGTCGCGGCGAGCTGCCGCTGCCGCCGTACATCCGTCGCGCGGCGGGTCCTCTGGCGGAGGATCACGCGCGTTACCAGACGGTCTTCGCGCGCGTGACGGGCGCCGTCGCCGCGCCGACGGCGGGGCTGCACTTCACGCCGCGTCTGCTGGCGACGCTCGCCGACCGCGGCGTCGAGGTCGTCGCGCTCACGTTGCTCGTCGGTCCCGC
Source organism: Binatia bacterium (assembly GCA_041488235.1). Taxonomy (GTDB): domain Bacteria; phylum Desulfobacterota; class Binatia; order UTPRO1; family UTPRO1; genus DP-19. The sequence continues at coordinate 19,078 of JBGPOW010000011.1, read as the reverse complement.
GACCTTTCTGCCGCTGCGCGAGGACGGTGCGCAGCATGCGGTCCCGGCCGAACGGTACGACGTGCCGTCGACGACGGCCGCCGCAATTGCACGTGCGCGCGCGGCCGGACGCCGCGTCGTGGCCGTCGGCACGACGGTCGTGCGCGCGCTCGAGAGCGCGAGCGACGACGACGGCGCGCTTCGCTCCGGTCCGGCGCGTACGTCGCTCATGATCGCTCCAGGTCATCGATTTCGTGTCGTCGATGGGCTGGTGACGAATCTCCATCTACCGCGCTCGTGTCTTTTGGCGCTGGTCGCGGCGTTCGCGGGCGTCGAGCCGATCCTTGCCGCGTATCGTGCCGCGAGCCGTGGCGGGTACCGGTTCTACAGCTACGGCGACGCGATGCTGATCCAGTGAGCGCGTTTCGGATCCTGCATCGGGCCGTAGGCTCGGACGCACGCGTCGGTCGTCTCTCGCTTCCGCACGGGGACGTCGCCACGCCGGCCTTCATGCCAGTCGCGACGCACGGCAGCGTGAAAGGCCTCACCCCACGCGACCTCCGCACCTGCGGTGCCGAGATGGTGCTCTCGAACGCGTATCATCTCTCGCTGCGACCGGGCGTGGACGTGATCGCGCGGCTCGGCGGGCTCCATCGTTTCATGGGGTGGGACGGGCCCATCCTGACCGACAGCGGCGGTTATCAGATCTTCTCGCTCGCGACCTTGGCGCGCGTGCGTGAGGAGGGCGTCGATTTTCGCTCGCACCTCGACGGCAGCGCGCACTTTCTCGGGCCCGAGGAAGCGGTGCGCATCCAGGAGATGCTCGGCAGCGACGTGGCCATGGTCCTCGACGAATGCCCGCCGGGCGACGCGCCCCGCGATGCGGTCCTCGCGGCGACGGAGCGCAGCGCGCGGTGGGCGGCACGCGCCGTCGCGGTCCGGTCGCGCGCCGATCAGGCGCTCTTCGGCATCGTGCAAGGAGGCACCGATCTCGAGCTGCGTGCCGAGAGCGCCCGCGCGACGGTCGCGCTCGGGTTCGACGGCTACGCGCTCGGTGGGCTCTCGGTCGGCGAGCCGCGTCCGACGACGTGGGAAATTGCGGCCGCGACCGCGCCGCTCCTCCCCCAGGACCGGCCGCGGTACTTCATGGGCACCGGCACCCCCGAGGATTTGGCGCGTCTCGTCGGCGCCGGCATCGATCTCTTCGATTGCGTGTTGCCGACGCGGCACGCGCGAAACGGCACGCTCTTCACCAGCACCGGCCCGCTCGTGCTACGCCATGCCCGGTACGCGGACGATCCGCGGCCGGCGGACGAGCGCTGCGCGTGCTATACGTGCAGCCGCTTCAGTCGTGCGTACCTACGTCACCTCCACATGGCGCGCGAGCCGCTCGCCGTAACCCTGAACACCATGCACAACGTCACGCATTACGAGCGCTTGATGCAGGAGATGCGCGCTGCGATCGAGGCGGACGCGTTTCGCACGTTCGCGGCCGGCGTCGTCGCGGAGGAAGGACACCATCCATGGCCGGCCTAGCGTGGGCACAAGGATCCGCGGCGGGGGCCCCGAGCCCGATCGTCAGCGTGATGCCGATCGCGCTGATGTTCGTCGTGCTGTACTTTCTGCTGATCCGGCCGCAGCAGAAGCGGACACGCGAGCACGAGACGATGATCGAGAATCTCAAGCGCAACGATGAGATCGTCACCACCGGCGGCATCTACGGCCGCATTCAATCGATCGCCGACAAGGTGCTGGTCGTCGAAATTGCGCCGAACGTCCGCGTCCGCGTCGACCGGTCGCAAGTCACGAGCGTCGCCAAGACGGGCAGGCCGGAAGAAGTCGAGAAGGGCAAGGAGAAGCCATGAACGTGATGTCTCGCGTGCTGCTCGTGCTCGCACTCGTGCTCGGCAGCTTCGTCTACCTCGGCCCGACGCTGATGCAGCCGCTGCCGTCGTGGTGGCCGTCCTTCTTCCCGAGGGAGGCGATCCGGCTCGGGCTCGACCTGCAAGGCGGCATTCATCTGATCTTGCAGGTCGAGGTCGACAAGGCGGTGGAGAACGCGCTCGGCGGCGCGATGGACGACCTGAAGCGCGAGCTCTCGGCGGCGCAGATCCCGCTGGCGAAGATGGAGCGCCAGGGCAACGTGATTCATCTCCGGCTGCAGAGTCCGGAGAAGAGCTCGGCGCTCTCCGATCTGGTGAAGAACCGCTTTCCGAGTCTCGTCTTCACCTCCGACCCGAGCGCCGAGGTGGGGGAGACGCTGCTCGCGTTCGACGAGCGCGAGCAGCGCCGTATCCGCGAGTTCGCTGTCGATCAGTCGATCGAGACCATCCGCAATCGCATCGATCAGTTCGGTGTGCGCGAGTCGCTGATCCAGCGTAGCGGCAACGACGGCATCCTCGTGCAGTTGCCGGGCATCCAGGATCCGCAACGCGCGAAGGACCTGATCGGCAAGACCGCCGTCCTGGAGTTCAAGCTGGTCGCGAACGCGGCCGCCGGGACGAAGCCGGGAGCGGGCACCGAGGTCCTGTACGGCCAGGAACGCGACGCCGTGTCCGGGCAGACGCGGCAGAAGGTCCCGTACACGCTCGAGCGCAAGACGCTCATGACCGGTGAGGTGATCGCCGACGCGCGCGTCCGGCCGGCGACGCAGCTCGAAGGCCCGTACGTCGAGCTCATGCTGAACAGTCGGGGCGCGAAGCTCTTCGAGGAGATCACGGCGGCGAACGTGGGACGGCAGCTCGCGATCGTGCTCGACAAGACGGTGTACTCGGCGCCGGTGATCCGCGAGCGGATCGGCGGCGGCCGGGCGTCGATCACCGGCAACTTCGACCTGCGCGAGGCCCGCGACCTCGCGATCGTGCTGCGCGCCGGCGCGCTACCGGCGCCGGTCACCCTCGCCGAGGAGCGCACGGTCGGGCCGACCCTCGGGCGCGACTCGATCCATCAGGGGATCTTGTCGTTCGCGGTCGGGGGCGCGCTCGTCGTGTTGTTCATGCTCGTCTACTATCGCGGCGCCGGTCTCCTCGCGGACGGGGCGCTGATTCTGAACGTGCTCTTCATCGTCGCCGCACTCGCCGCGTTCGAGGCGACCCTGACGTTGCCGGGGATCGCCGGCCTGGTGCTCACGCTCGGCATGGCGGTCGACGCCAACGTGCTGATCAACGAGCGCATCCGCGAGGAGCTGCGGCTCGGGAAGACGCCGCGGGCGGCGATCGAGGCTGGGTATGAGCGGGCGTTGCCGGCGATTCTCGACTCCAACATCACGACGTTTCTCTCCGGCGTCATCCTCTTCCAGTTCGGCTCCGGGCCGGTGAAGGGTTTCGCCGTGACGTTGTGCATCGGCCTCGTGACGTCGGTCTTCACCGCCGTCGTGTGCACGCGCATCGTGTACGACTACTTGCTCGCGAATCGGCGTCTCACGACCGTCAGCATCTAAGGAAGGTCCGCATGCTCGAGCTCATCAAGTCCGGGACGAACATCGATTTCGTCGGCAACCGCCGCTACGCCTTTCTCTTCTCCGGCGTTCTGACCGCGGCGGCGATGCTCGCCGCCGTGATCATGGGCCCGCGATACGGGATCGACTTTTCGGGCGGCACGCTCCTCCACCTGCGCTTTCACACCCCGGTGGAGATCGGCGCCATTCGGAACGCGCTCGGCGACATGGGCGGCGAGGCATCGGTCCAGGACTTCGGGACGACGAAGGGCGAGTACCTGCTGCGTATCCCCGAGTCGTCGAGCGATCTCGCCGGCCTCGGGGCGCGAATCAAGAAGGAGCTCGACACGACGTTCGGGGCGGACTCGTACGAGGTGCTGCGCACCGAGACGGTCGGCCCGCGCGTCGGCAAGGAGCTGCGTCAAAAGGCGATCCTCGCCGTGTTCTTCTCGACGATCATGATGGGCGTCTACATCGCCATCCGCTTCGAGATCCGCTTCGGCATCGGTGCCGCCGTGGCCCTGATCCACGACGTGCTGGTAACGGTCGGCGCGCTCGTCCTCTTCAACTACGAGTTCGACCTGACGATCGTCGCCGCGCTGCTCACGATCGTCGGGTTCTCCGTGAACGACACCGTCATCGTGTCGGACCGGATTCGCGAGAACATGCGGAAGATCCGCCGTCAGTCGCTCGCGTCCATCATCAATCAGAGCATCAACGAGACGCTGTCGCGGACGGTGCTCACCACCGGCACCGCGATTCTGGTGATCCTCGCGCTGTACCTGCTCGGCGGCAGCGTGATCCACGGGTTCGCATTTGCTTTGCTGGTTGGCTTTTCGATTGGCACCTACTCATCGATCTTCGTCGCCAGCCCGATCGTGCTCGCGTTCGAGCGCTCGAAAGCGCCGAGCGGTCGAGCTCAGCGCGCCGCCTCGTAGGCAACGTGGGCGCACGTGCCGGGCAACCCTGACGAAAATACTCCGGTAAAGCGAGGAGTTACGATCGTACTTCCGGATGTCGCACGCGCCGCTCGCTTGACCCTATTTTTCGCCGCGTGGTATAGCCGCTGGCATTCCACGAGGGGAGAGCGCGCCCGATGCTCGACCGGGACGACGGCTATCTGAACAGCAAAGAGGTGGCGCAAATCCTCGACGTGAGTCCGGATACCGTCAACGAATTCGCGCGCAAGCATTTGCTACCGGCCTTCAAGCAAGGGCGGCAGTGGCGATTCCGGAAGCGCGACATCACCTCGTTCAAACGGCAGCTGCGCGGTACGACGGCCGCTTGAGCGCGACGCCTCGGGGAGAGCGAGGCGCAGGCGGCGTTCGTCCGAAGCCGCGGCAGCGTTCGGACGTCACTCCGTAGCATGGTACTTGCATCGCCAAGCGGCAGGGGGGCACGCATGGCAGGTCCGACGAATGGTGCGCAGAAAATCAACGCCCATCCGCATCAGAGCAAGATCTACTCCGAGTTCTCCCGGTTTTACGACAAGATCTTCGAGCGCATCTTCTTCCCGCGCATCGCGCGGGTCATTGCGTCCCTGAAGATCGCGTCCGGCTCGCGCGTGCTCGAACTCGGCGTCGGCACCGGCCTCTCGCTGAGCGCCTATCCCTCGCATTGCGACGTCGTCGGCGTCGACCTCGCGCAAGACATGCTCGACCAAGCGGACGACAAAGTCCGCGAGCACGGCTGGAAACACATCACGTTGCGGCAGATGGACGCCCTCAATCTCGAGTTCGCCTCGAGCTCCTTCGATTACGTCACGGCGTTCCACGTCGTGAGCGTCGTCCCCGACGCCGCGCGTATGATGGCGGAGGCGCGGCGCGTGTGTCGCCCCGGCGGGAAGCTCGTCATCATCAATCACTTCCGCAGCGAGCGCCCGCTCATCGGACCGCTCGTGGATCTCGCCGATCCGGTCACTCGGAAGCTCGGCTGGCGGACGACGCTGAAGCTCGTCGACATCATCGATGGCGCTCCGGTCTCCATCGAACAGAAGTTCAAGACGTCGCCGCGGTCGCTGTTTACCGTCGTGATCGCGCGCAACGAAAAAGAGATCGCCGCGTTCGGCTAACCAAGCGAATCCTCGTCTGTTGATAACTTGTGGATTGGTGACGCGTCGAAATTCAGGTACTTGCGTCACGTAATCGCAAGTTCATCAGCCGCGGGGGTTGCCGACGAACGGGAAACTCGCGCAACTTCCGAATCCCGCGGCGCTTTTTTCCTTCCGCTACCCTACCGGGCCGCCGCAGTGCGCCAGAGTGGCGCTATCGGACGGCGCCCGTCACGCAATACCCTGAGCTGCTGTGGATAACACCCTGACGCCGAGCGCGGGAAACACCGCGTCTGCTGCCGCGTTTCCGTGATCGCCGACGACGTCGTCAGTACAAATCGTGTCGCCGCGCGGCCCGCGCGAAGGAGTGCCCCCGCCCAGAATCGAACTGGGACTTAGGGTTCCGGAGACCCTCGTGATGTCCTTTTCACTACGGGGGCGTGACGAGCGATCGGCGGGCGAGCGGGATCGGTACCATGCGTACGGCGGAGGGTCAACGCGAGGTCAGAGTCCGAACGCGGAGAGCATGCGCTCGGTCACGTAGTAGAGCAGCACGCCTGCGAACACGACGCCGGCGATCGCGCGCGCCTTGCTGCGGTTCACCTCGGGGATCAAGTCCGATGCCGCGACGTACAGCGTGACACCGGCCGAAAGCGCCAACCCCTCGGCGACGAAGCGCCGCAGCGGGTACACCGCGAGCGCGCCGAGGATGCTCGCGGCGCCGACGACGACGGACGAGAGTTGGGCCATCGCGCGACTCCGTCCTGCGGCGAGCATGATCGACGCGATCGTGAACCCTTCCGGAGCTTTGTGGAGGGCGATGGCGATGAAGAGCAGGAGACCGAGACTCGGGCTCACGAAGAAGCCCGAGGCGATCGAGATGCCGTCGAAGAAGCTGTGGATCGACAGCCCGACGAGCGCCGGCAGCCCGACGTCGCCGCGTACGTCCTCGGCGTGCGTCTCCGCGCCGAAGTGGAAATGGCCGACGACCGCGTGCTCGACCAGGTGGATCAGCAAGTAGCCGGCGAGGATGAGCACCGGCGCCAACGGGGTCATCGCGGCGCTCACCGGGATCATTTGCAACGTCGCCGCGGCGAGCATGAACCCGGCGCCGAGCGCGACGAAGTACTCGAGCAGCATGGCGTCCCAGCGGGCGCGGGTGGTGAGCGCAATGCCGCCGAGAGCCGTGGCCGCGGCGGCGACGAGGATGAACGCGAGAGGAACCCAGGAAGGCGCGGCCGCGACCGGCGTGGTCACATGCGGACGCCGCCGTCGACGACCACGATCTGCCCGGTCATGAAGTCCGAGGCGCTCGAGGCGAGGAACAGCGCCGCCCCGACGATCTCGTCCGGTTGCCCGTGGCGTCCGAGCGGCGTCTGACGCACGACGGACTGGTGAATCGCCGGGTTCTGGATCAACGCCGCGGCGAACGCGGTCTCGATGAGGCCGGGCGCGATCGCGTTGACGCAGACCTTCGCGTGGCCGCACTCCTTCGCGAGGACGCGCGTCAAGTGATTGAGCGCCGCTTTACTGACGCTGTACGCGCCGAGCATCGGCGCCGGGTCGAGGCTCGCGGCGGAGGAGATGTTGATGATCTTGCCGCCGTCGCCGCGCTCGATCATCGCTCGCGCGACGCGCACGCTGGCGAGGTACGGCCCCTTCAAATTCACCTCCATGATCTTGTCCCACGCCGCGGGATCCATGTCGGTGAGCGGCCCCATGACGGGGTTCGTCCCGGCGTTGTTCACCAGCACGTCGATCGCGCCCCACTCCGTGAGGACCTCCTCGACCATGCGGTCGACGTCGGCGGCGCGTCCCATGTGGCACGCGATCGGGAGCGCACGCTGCGGCGTACGGTCTTCGATCTCTTTCGCGACCGCTTGCAGCCCCTCGAGCTTGCGGCTGACCAGCGCTACGTCCGCACCTGCCTCCGCGAAGCCGATCGCGATCGCGCGACCGATGCCACGGCTCGCGCCGGTGACGATGGCGCGCTTGCCGTTCAACGAGAACCGATCCGTCACGTCGTCCTCCTGCGTGTGTCGTGTGCATCGAGTCGCGCCGCCAAGACGCGCACCATCTCGGCGTGTAGCGCGCCGTTCGAAGCGAGCGTCTGCTCGCCGAAGAGGTCGAATGTCGCGCCGCGGAAGTCGCTCACCGTCCCGCGCGCTTCGCGGACGATGAGGGCACCGGCCGCGGTATCCCAAGGATGGAGCTTCCATTCCCAGAATGCGTCGAGACGCCCGCACGCGACGTAGCAGAGATCGAGCGCGGCCGACCCGTTCCGCCGCACGCCCTGCGCCCGAGCGACGAAATCGGCGAGAAACCCTAGATAAAAGTCCACGTGCTCGCGCCGGTCATACGGGAAGCCGGTCGCGAGCAGCGCTGCATCGAGGGTGTCGGTCGTCGAGACACCGATCGGCCGGTCGTTGAGACGCGCGCCCCGACCGTGTTCCGCGACGAACGTTTCGTCACGGATCGGATCGTGGACGATCCCGAACATCACATCGGGGCCGCGGCCGAGCGCGAGCGACACCGCGAAGTGCGGGTAGGCGTGCGCGAAGTTCGTCGTGCCGTCGAGCGGATCGAGGTACCACACGTGCGTGTCAGCGGCCGGTCGCGCGAGCGATTTGCCTGCCGACGATTCCTCGGCGACGATCGCGTGATCCGGGAACGCGCGTCGCAAGTGGCCGATCACCAGCGCTTCGACCGCGTGATCCGTTTCCGTGACGATGTCGACGGCGCCCTTGTGATGGATCGTCTTCGCTTCGCGCCACGTCGACCGCAGGAGCGCGCTCGCGTCGGCAACGGCGGCGCGCGCGACGCGCTCGAACGCCTCCATGCGCCGCGGTAGTGTCACATTGATCCGGTGAGATCAAGGTGAAAGGATCGCGCGACGCCGCGTCCAGCGCGGCATTGCGATGACCGCGACCCTGCCGTTGCGCGCCAGTTGGCGCTCGCCTGCGAAGGTGAATCTGTGCCTCCGCGTCGTCGGTCGGCGCGCCGACGGCTATCACCTGCTCGACTCGGTGTTCGCGCCGATCGATCTCTGCGACACGATCACGGTCGACGTCGACGCGATCGCGCGCGGCGCGGCGACGCGCATCGACGTGGGCTGCGATCGGGCGGACGTACCGCAGGACGCGAGCAACCTCGCCGCGCGCGCCGCGTCCGCGCTGCTCGCCGAGTGTGGGCTCGGCGGCCGCATGCGTATCACGATCGTAAAAACGATCCCGCCGGGGAGCGGTCTCGGCGGCGGAAGCGGCAACGCGGCGACCGTGCTGCGTGAGCTGAACGCGCGTCTCGGGCTCGGCGTGACGCACGCGCGCGTGCGCGAGCTCGCCGTCGCGCTTGGCGCCGACGTGCCGTTCTTTCTCGACGCGACCCCGGCGCGAGTGCGCGGCATCGGCGAGGACGTGCAGCCGATCGTCGGATTCCACGACGTGGCGCTCGTCGTCGCGATCCCGCCCGTCACGGTGTCGACGGCGTGGGCGTTTCGCGCGTACGCCGAGCTCGTGCCGTCGCCGGCGGCGGCAGGGGACGAGCCGGCGCGACTGGCGGCGGGTGCGGCGCCGAGCGCGGCGTTGCTGATCAACGACCTCGAGCGCGTCGTCCTCCCGGCGTTTCCGGCAATCGCGGCGCTGAAGCGCCTGCTGTACGCGTGCGGCGCGGAGGCGGCCGTCATGTCGGGCAGTGGCTCGGCGGTGATCGGCCTCGCCGCGCCGTCGACGGCGGCGCCTCTCGCGGCCGCGGTGCGCCGGGCCGCGCCGGAGGTTGCGATCCATGCGGTCGTCGCCGGGCGCATTGCTCCGGGCGCGCGCCTCTCAGCGGTTGACCCCCCGGCTGGGGCAGCCTAAAATCGCGCCCTTTCCGAGATTTTCCTGCGACCAAACGATGCCTGATCGGGAGAGAGCGCGCCGCTGACCCGACGGCCTGTGCCGGCTTGCAGGTTGATGGAGGCATCGTGGCTGATGGGCGGTCGCCAAGCGGTAAGGCCCCGGACTTTGGATCCGGTATCGAAGGTTCGAATCCTTCCCGCCCAGCTGTGAGCAAAAGGACGACGTCATGGCGCTCCGTGCAAAGGACGAAGTGATCATCTTCACCGGCAGCTCGAATCCGGCGCTCGCCGAGGAGGTGTGCCGCTATCTCGGCACGCGTCTCGCGAGCGCCAGCATCGGCCGTTTCAGCGACGGTGAGATCGCGGTCGAGATCACCGAGAACGTCCGCGGCGGCGACGTCTTCGTCGTACAGTCGACGTGCCCGCCGACGAACGACCACGTGATGGAGCTTTTGCTGATGCAGGACGCCCTGCGGCGCGCGTCCGCGGGACGTATCACGGCCGTCCTGCCGTACTACGGCTACGCGCGCCAAGATCGGAAGGTCTCGCCGCGGGTGCCGATCAGCGCCAAGCTCGTGGCCGACCTGATCACGACGGCGGGTGCGGCGCGGGTCCTCACGATGGACCTGCACGCGGGACAGATCCAAGGCTTCTTCAATATCCCCGTCGACAATGTCTACGCGACGCCGGTCCTCTTGCGGTACATCCGCGAGTGCGTCGTCGAGGACGAGCCGATCACCGTCGTGTCCCCGGACGCCGGCGGCGTCGAGCGCGCGCGCGCGTTCGCGAAACGGCTCAACGCGAACCTCGCGATCATCGACAAGCGTCGCGCCGCCGCGAACGAGGTCGCCGAGATGCAGGTCATCGGCGAGGTCACCGGACGGGTCGCGGTCATCATCGACGACATCGTCGATACCGCCGGGACGATCGTCGCGGCGGCGGACGCGCTCCGCGCCGCGGGCGCCCAAGACGTCTTCGCGTGCTGCACGCATCCCGTGCTGTCGGGTCCGGCGATCGAGCGCATCGCGCGCTCGTCGCTCAAGAAGCTCGTCGTCACCGACACCATTCCGCTGCGCGACAACGCGCGCCAAACGTCGAACATCGCCGTGCTCTCGGTGGCGCACCTCATCGGCGAGGCGATTCGGCGCATTCACAACGAGGAATCGATCAGCTCGCTGTTCATTTGAGCTTGTGAGGAGGGTTTCGAATGGAAGAAATCGCGCTCAACGTCGAGGAACGAGGCGGCCGCGGCAAAGGGCCGGCGCGACGGTTGCGGCAGAACGGCAAGATCCCCGGCGTGTTCTACGGCCCGAAGCGCGGCGCCACGCCGCTCGCCGTCGACGGCAAAGAGTTCACGTCGCACGTGTCGAACCTCGAGGGCTCGCATCTCATTCGCTTCCGCTCGCCCATCGCCGATTTGCAACAGAAGGTCGCGCTGGTGCGCGAGGTGCAGGTGCACCCCGTCAGCGGCGACGTGATCCACGTCGATTTCTACGAGGTCGATCTCACGCAGCGCTTGCAAGTGCGCGTGCCCTTGCACTTCGTCGGGAAGGCCGTCGGTACGACCGAGGGCGGCATTCTCCAGCCGATCATCCGCGAGATCGACGTCGAGTGCCTGCCGACCGACATTCCGCAGTTCATCGAGGTCGACGTCAGCGCGCTCGCGATTCACGACGCGATCCACATCGCGGATCTGCAGATGCCGCCGAACGTGGTCGCGATATTCGAGAGCAATGAGGCGGTCGTCAGCGTGCTGCCGCCGACGGTCGAAGAGGTGAAGGCGGCCGAGCCGGTCGAGGGTGCCGTCGAGGGCGCCGCGGCGCCGGCCGAAGCGGGCGAGCAGCCGAAGGAAAAGGAGACGAAGGAAACGAAGGAAACGAAAGAACCCAAGGGCTCGTAGCGGGCGGTCGGCGCGACGATCGCGGGACGTGCGGCGATGCATCTCGTCGTCGGGCTCGGCAATCCTGGCGTCGCGTATCGTGCGACGCGCCACAACGTGGGCTTCCTTCTCATCGACGAGCTCGCGGCCCGCTGGCGGATCGAGCTCGAAGAGACGAGTCCCTCCGCCGAATGCGGCGTCGGTCTCGCGGGCGCCGTCGCGGTCGTCCTCGCCAAGCCGACCACGTTCATGAACGCCAGCGGCGATGCCGTGGCTGCCCTCCGTCGCGGGTACGCTGCCGATTCGGTGGTCGTCGCGTACGACGACCTCGACCTGCCGCTCGGTCGATTGCGCATTCGCCCCGACGGCGGTGCGGGCGGTCATCGCGGCGTCGCCTCGATCATCGCCGCGATCGAGACGGACTTCGTGCGCGTGCGGATCGGCATTGGGCGGCCGCCGGCGGGTGTCGATCCCGTCGCATTCGTGCTCGCGCCGTTCGCCGCGGAGGAGCGGGATGCGCTGCAACAGGCGCTCGTCCGCGCCGCCGACGGCATCGAGACCCTGCTGCGGGACGGCGTCGAGGCGGCGATGCGTGCCTGCAATCCGCCGCCCGTCGAGTCCTGAGTCGGCGGCGCTGGCAATCGGCGCATCGTTCATGTACAAGTTCGGGGTTTACGAAGGAGGTTCGGTGGCACGAGGTAACGAACCACGGCGGTACGAGACGATGATCGTCTTCCGCGCCGATCTGCAGGAGGCGGGCACCAAGGAGCAGGTCGAGCGCGCCCGCAAGCTCCTCGAGGGCAACGGCGCCGTCATCGCCGGCATGCACGAGTGGGGCCTGCGCGAGCTCGCATACGAAATCGAGAAAGAGCGGCGCGGGTACTACGTGCTCGCCGAGTACACGGGAACGGCGGCGGCCGTCGCCGAGCTCGAGCGCAATCTCAAGCTCTCTGACGCAGTCCTGCGGTTCGTGTCCGTGCGTCAAGAGAAGGATACGCCGCTCTCGGCCGGGGTACCGCGTGACGAACGCGTCGAGAGTGCCGCCCCCGACGTCGAAGACGAAGACGAGGAAGGTCTCGGTGCCGCGACGGACGTCGGCGACATCGAGTAGAAGGTGAGCTGAGATGCCAGGACGATCGGGAGGGCGCAGCGGAGCGGGCGGCGGCGGTCGCGGCCGCGGGCGGGGTCGCGACGACCGCGGACCGCGCGGCCGGCGCGGTGCCGGGCGCCGCAAAGTTTGTCGCTTCTGCGCCGAAAAGGGCATTCGTATCGATTACAAGGACACGCGCGTCCTCGGCGGCTTCATCAGCGATCGCGGCAAGATCATTCCGAGCCGCATCACCGGCAACTGCGCCCGGCACCAGCGCCGCCTCACGACAGCGATCAAACGTGCGCGCAGTGTCGCGCTGCTGCCGTTCGCGTCGGTGAGCTGAGGAGCGGCGATGCAGGTCATCCTTCGTGAGGAGGTCGCGAGCCTCGGCACCATCGGCGACGTCGTGAAGGTGAAACCCGGCTACGCGCGCAACTACCTCTTGCCGCGCGGCCTCGCCATCGAAGCCAGCACTCGTAACCTGAGAGAGCTCGAGCATCAGAAACGCGTCGTCGCCGACAAGCGGCTGCGCGAGCAGAAGAGCGCCGCCGCCGTCGCCGACAAGCTCGCCACCGTGACGCTCGTGTTCACGCTCCGTGCCGGCGAGGAAGGGAAGCTCTTCGGCTCCGTCACCAACCAAGACGTCCACCGCGCCCTCGAAGAGCGCGGCTTCACGTTCGAGCGCCGCCGCGTTCTCCTCGACGAACCGATCAAGACGCTCGGCGAGCACAAAGTGACGATCCACGCCGGCCCCGACACCCGCGCGACCATCACCGTCAGCGTCACCGCTCTACAGGAGCAGTAGCCCCGGCGTCGACGCTCGTGAACCCACCCGCGCCCCGCACGTGGCGCGGTTCCGGACCGTCGTCGCCCCGAGACGCCGGCGCGCACGGGAGCGAAGTGTATCAATATACGCCGCCCAGCTTCCGATGATCCCAGCTCGCGACGCGCTCCGGCGTGATCCGCAGCACGACGCGCTTCCGCGCCTGCGCGCGCATGAGGTCCTCGATTCCGTCGGCCACGCCGCCGGCGTGCTTCGCGTGGACCTGTGACAGCACCCGTACGCAGAGCTCGAGATCCTCGACGACCTCGGCGGTGCCGCGGATGAGCACGCCCTTCAACTCATCGTAGCGCACGCCCGACTCGACGAGCAGGGCGACACGCGGGTTGCGGCGCACATTGACCGCCTTTTGCGAGCGGCCGTAGGTCGTCATGTAGATGCGGTCGTCGTCGCCGACGGTGAACCACATCGGCACCGCGTGCGGGTAGCCGTCGGCCCCGATCGAGACGAGGATCATCGTCATCGCGTCGGCGACGTAGCGGCGGCGCTCTTCGTCGTCGATCGCGATCGCGGTGCGACGGTTCACGGGCGGCGATCTAGCGGCCGCACGGAGCCTTGTCCATAGACGGCAAGCACGATGGCCGCAGGAGCGGGGGGCGGCCACGCACCCAGAAGAGCAAGATTTTCAACGGACTGCGGCCCTCGATCCAGCGGGGATTTTCTCGATTGTGAACTTTACCTTGGACACAAGCGGGGCCGAGAACGTATACGAAAGTCTTCGACGACCGCGGCCGGTGAAGCCGGACGCGTCGGGGGTCGCGCAATCGCGACGAGGTGCCGTACATGACAGGGACGTGCGCAGAAGTGCGTGACGCAGTTATCGCTGCGCGACGAGCGGGGGCGATCGGTACCGTTCTCGTGTGGCTCCTCGCGTGTTCCGCGCTCGCGAGGCCCGCCTTCGCGTCCACGTGCAATCCCAGCGATCCCGTCGCGAACACCACGAACGTGCTCTGCGGCGCCGATCACGCCGGGTCGGCGTCAATTTGCACCGCGACGAGCGTGACGGTGAAGGACAGCATCAACGTCACCGACGGCGGTTGCGACTTCAATCTCGGTGGCCGCACACTCTCGCTTCAAAAGCCGTTTCAGATGACCGGGCTCGGCTACATCAAAGTCTTCAACGCCGGCAACATCTCCGTGACGGGAACCGCCCGGTTGAAGGCGCGCGGGGATTTCGTCATGCCGAGCGGCGTCATCATCCAGGGCGGCGTGATCTCGCTCGTCAGCGCCGGCACGATCTCGGTCCTGAACGGCGCCGTGATCGACGTGAGCGGCGATCCGTCGGGCACCATCAGCTTGTCGGCGGCGGGTGCGGACGCGAGCGGCGTCGCGATCAACTTGCAGAGCGGTACATTGCTCCAAGGCGTCGCTCAGAGCAGCTCGGTCGACGGCGGCGACCGGTTCAGCGACGGCGGCACCGTCGAGCTTCTCGCGCCGACGGGCTCGATCTTCGACGCCGCGCAGCTCTTGATCCACGGCACGAACCAAGGCCAGGGCGGTGAATTCGACGCCACTGCCGCGCGCACCATCACGATCGCGCAGGCGATCGACGCCACCGGCGGCGGCGGCGACGGCGGCAACATCGACGTCAACGCCGGCGACGACGTGCTGGTCTCGAAGACGATCGACGTCAGCTCGGTCTTCGGCGGTGGCGACGGCGGCAGCATCGCGCTCTCCGCGGGGCTCGACGAGATCGGCCTGCCGAACGGGACGCTCGGCGGCTCGATGACACTCGATGCGACCACGGCCTCGCTCAAGGCCGACGGTGTGGACAGCGGCGATACGGGTCAGTCGAGCGGTGACGGTGGCGACATCGAGATCGACGCCAACGGCACGATCCAGTTCATCAACGCCGGCACGCGTACCGTCGTGCACGCGGACGGCGGTCCGACGTACGCCAGCTCCGGCGGGACGCTCTTCCTCGACGCCGGGGACCCGGATCCGTACGTCATCAGCGCGTACGACGGCAACATCGTGTTGAACGGCGTCATTCGGATGACGAGCGGGGCGCAGGGCGGCACCGGCGGCTCAGTTGACCTCAGCGCCGGGAAAAATCTGACAGTCAACAGCGATATCGTCCTGAGCGGCGTCGACGGCGGCGGCGACGTCGCCGGCGACTCCGGCGGGACGATGGTCCTGAACGGCATCATCGACGTGCACGCGACGGTCGCGAGCGGCGAGGCGGGCACAGCCGACTTCGAGTCGGGAGAGGCGCAAGGCGGCGCGAACGGCGCGTTGACGATCGCCCAAGACGTGCTGGCGAACGCGGGATCGACCAACGGCGGTGCCGAGACGTTGTCTTTCTCCGGATGCACGCTGACGGTGAACGGCAACGTCAAGATCGATGGGACGGGCGGTACGACGCCGACGAACGTGCAAGGCGGCGCCGACATCGAGCTCATCGCGGTCGGCACGATGAAACTCACCTCGGGTGCGCAATTCCTCGCGCCGCCCGCCGGCGTGATCGTGCTCACGCACCCGCCCGGCCAAACACCGCAAAAGTCCGGCGCCGTCTTCAACCCTGCACCCATCGACAATGCGCGCACGCTCGATACTGGCTTCTACGCGAATTGTCCCGTCTGCGGTGACGGGATTCGCCAGCTCGGCGAGGTCTGCGACAACGGCGCAGCTGCCGACGGCGCGTGTTGCAACTCGACTTGCACGGCGTTCACCTGCGCGACTCCGACGCCTATCGTAACGATCTCGCGGACGCCGACACCGACGGTTGCGTCGACCGGGGTCGTCACGAGCACGCGCACCGCGACGCCGACACCGCACAGCTCGGCGACGCCGAGCGCGAGCGCGCCCGTCCTCACCGCGACGGCGACGCTCACCAGCACCCCGACACCTACGCTCACCGCCGCTCCGCCGACCTCGACGCCGACGTCGACGCCGACGCCGACGCCGACGCCGACGGCGAGCCCGACGCCGGCTGCGGTCGCGATCGACCACTTCAAGTGCTACCACGCCAAGACGGCGTCTGGCACACCGGGGTTCGCACCGCGGCAGGTCGCGCTCGACGATCCCTTCGAATCGAAGCTGACGGACGTCACCAAGACGGCGGCCTTCTGCAACGCCGTCGACGTGAACGGCCAGGGGATCGACGATCCGGCGGCGCATCTCCAGTGCTACCGCATCCACGACGCCGCCGGCCAACGGCGTTTCGATGCTCACGACGTCACCGCCGACGACGATTTCGGCTCGAAGCAGCTCTCCGCGCGGCATTCCAGCCTGCTCTGCGTGCCGTCGTTGCAGGACGGGGTGCCGTCGCCGCTGCGCCTCGATCACTTCAAGTGCTACAAGGCGAGAGTCGCATCCGGATCGCCGGCATTCGCCGCGCGGACCACGACGCTTACCGACGAGCTCGAGTCGAAGGTGATGAAGGTGAAGGCGCCGGCGACCATCTGCAATGCGGTCGACGACGGCGACGGACTCATCAATCCGGGATCGCAGCTCTTCTGTTACACGATCAAACAGGCATCGGGTCAGACGCGCTTTCAGCGAAGCAGCCTCACGGCCTCGAACGATTTCGGCTCCGAGCAGCTCGGGATCCAGAAACCGCAGATGGTCTGTCTCCCATCGAATGGCGGGGCGCCGCGCTGCGGCGACGGGTTCCTCGATCCGGGCGAGCAATGCGACGACGGCAACCGTGTGAACGGCGACGGGTGCAGCTCCACTTGCACGCTCGAGTCGTGCGGCAACGGCGTCGTCGACGCGGGCGAGGCGTGTGACCACGGCGCGCTGAACGGTAGCGACGAGTGCTGCGCGGCCGACTGCACGATCGTCGATACCGACCACGACGGCATCTGCGACCGCGACGACAGCTGTCCTGCCGACGCCGACAACGACAGCGACAACGACGGCTTCTGCGTCGGGCTCGGATTCAAGCCGCCGAAGCTCGGCGGCGGCGATCCGTGCTCGCGTCTGCCGGGTTCACTCGCATGGATCAAGCCGCATCTGGTGCTGCGCAAGCTCGACGCTCCGCCGGGCGGCCAGAAGCTCGCCTTCAAAGGCGCGTTCACGATTCCCAGCGGACGCCCGCCGATCGCGCCCGACACCTACGGCGTCCACTTTCGCATCCTCGATCAGGCACAGCGGCTCGTCGTCGACGAGCACGTTCCCGGCGGGCTCTTTCCGATCGCCGACCGCAAGATCGGATGGAAGGTCTCGGGTTCGCCGCCGACCAAGTGGACGTACACGGACCGCGCGAACGATCCGGCGGCGCAAAACGGGATCACGAAGATCATCGTCAGTACTGCGCAGGCGAACGTCGTGAAGGTGGCCGTCAGCGGCCGCAACGGTAGCTACGTGCTCGCACCGGGCGACGATCCGGTGACAGTCGGCTTCGAGCTGAACGATACGTCGATACCGCCGGGCGGGGTCGCGGGGACGGACCTCTGCGGCGAGATTGCGTTCGAGCTGCCGCCGAACGTCCCCGCGTGTACGTTCAGCGGCGGCGCGCTCGCGAATCAGAAGCTCATCTGCCAATAGCGCGCCACTCCGCGCCCGCGCACGTCGCTTTCGCCGCACCCGACGATTGTCTATAGCCTCGTCATGGGTACCGTGCGCGACATCTATCGCGGCCGCATCGTGCACCTCACCGCCGAGGACGTCGAGCTGCCGAACGGTCACCGCATGGAGCTGGAGATCGTGCGTCATCCCGGCGCCGCCGCGGTCGCGGCGCTCGACGACGACGGTGCGGTCACGCTCCTGCGACAATACCGCCATGCCGTCGGCGGCTATCTGTGGGAGGTGCCCGCGGGGAAGCTCGATCCCGGCGAGGAGCCGCTGCCGTGTGCCGCACGCGAGCTACGCGAAGAGGCCGGTCTCGAGGCTGGTCGCCTCGAGGCCGTGGGCTCGATCGTCACGTGCCCCGGGTTTTGCGACGAGGTGATCCACCTCTTCGTCGCGAGCGATCTCCGCCGCGCCCCGCAATCGCTCGGCGCCGACGAGGTCATCGACGCCGTGCGCGCGGTGCCGCTCGCCGAGGCGATGGCGATGATCGCGCGCGGTGAGATCCGCGATGGCAAGACGATTGCGGCGCTGGTGCACGCGGAGCTGCGGCAGCGACGGATCGCGGCCGGGGCGTCGCGATGAAAGTCGGCATCGTCGGATTTCGCGGCGCCGGCAAGACGACGATCTTCAACGCGCTCACCGGACTGCACGCGCAGGTCGGCGGCTACGGCGACACGACGCGGCCGAATCTCGGCGTCATCAAGGTTCCCGACGATCGCGTCGCTGCGCTCGCCGAGATCCATCACCCGAAGAAGGTCACGTACGCGGAGATCAGCTTCGTGGACGTGCCGGGACGCGGCGAAGAGCGTGCGGCGCTCGATCCGGCGACGCTGGTGCAGATGCGCGACGTCGACGCGCTGGCGCAGGTCGTCGCCGCGTTCGCCGATCCGACCGGCGAGCGTCCGAGCCCGCTTGCGCAGCTGGAGAACTTCGCGGCCGAGCTCATCCTCGCTGATCTCGGGATCGTCGAGAAGCGCCTCGAGCGCGTGAAGAAGGAGAAGGGCAAAGAGCGCGAGCAGCGCTTGCTCGAACGCTGCCACGAGCACCTCGCCGGCGAGCAACCGCTCCGCACCTGCGCCTTCAGCCCCGAGGAGGTGAGCGCGCTCGCCGGATTCAATCTCTTGAGCCGGATGCCGCTCCTCGTGCTACTGAACGTCGACGAATCGGCGATCGGCGCCGCGCCGCCGGCGGACACCGCGGCCTGGGCTGCGGCGCACGGTCTCGAGCTGGTGCAGGTGCCGGGACGGACCGAGATGGAGCTCGCGGAGCTCGACGAGGCGGACCGCGCGGCATTTCTCGCCGAGCTCGGGATCGGCGAGCCGGCGAAGAACCAATTCATTCGCGGCGCGTACGCGCTGCTCGACCTGATCAGCTTCCTCACCGCCGGTCCCGACGAGTGCCGCGCGTGGCCGATCCGGCGCGGGACGACGGCGGTCAAGGCAGCAGGGAAGAT
>JBGPOW010000010.1:0-43755 GCA_041488235.1 Binatia bacterium | reverse complement strand
GGTTCGTTTCGGCTTCATCGGACTGCTTACTAGGCGGAAGGGCTGGGACGTTCTTCTCGAAGCCTTCGAACAGGGAGTACGCCAAGGAGCAGACTGGCATCTCGTCGTCGCCGGAAACGGCGCCGACGAGGATAGCCTGAAGTCGAGGCTGAACGCGCTCGGCGCTCGCGCACGATTCCTTGGCCACGTTGGTCGACCCGAGACGGAGTTCTACCCGTATATCGATGTCCTGGTCCTACCCTCCAAGGGAGAGGGATTCCCGATGGTCGCGCTCGAGGCGGGAGCGCGTGGAATTCCGATCATCGCGACCGGAGTCGGTGACCTCAGCCTCATCGTGCGCGACGGCACGACGGGCACCGTAATCGAGCCCGATGATGTCGCAGCCTTGTCCACCGCCATGGGCACGTTCGAGGACGCGAGCACTCGGGAGACGATGGGGCGGGCGATGCGCGCACATATCGAGGCGCGCTTCTCAATCGACGCGTCTGGCCGCGACTGGGAACGCTCTGCCTACAACCTCCCCATCGACAGTCGGTCGGACTACGAGGCAGCGCGAGGGCTACAACCATGAGACCTATCGCCGGAGGTACCGCACACGCGCTCGGCTCGAGGTCTATCCGCGGGCACGGAGAGCCGCAAAAATATCCGCCAACGACTGCAAAGCGCTCACGGTGGCGTAGTCTCCAGACGTGGATTCCGATCTCGCTCGTCGTAGTTGCAGCGTGCGCTAGCACGCTCGATGTCGTCTATTGGCGATTTGGGGAGTTGTTGCTGACGGCCATGTGCGGCCTGGCGTTCGCATCTCCGTTCTCCGGGCTCGCGCTGGTCTCAGCATCGCAACTCGTACCTGATCCGGACTGGTCGATCGGTCTGTCGATCTCGGAGCTCGTATTCATCGGGTGGGCGTTCAACGCAGCGGTGCGGCTCGCTCTCGGGCAGCGCATACGGCTCCCGACTAGCGCAATCATCTTGCTCGTGCCGGTCACGGCCTGGGCGTTCGTGGCGTCGATGACGCATCAGGACTTCTACGTGGTGGCCATGCTCAGCCGCGACGTGTTGTATTTGGTGTTGGTCTACGACCTATACGTGCGAGCCAAGCGCAACGTCCGGCTCTGCACGCTCGCATTGCTCGGCGGGTGCTCGGTCGCCGCGTTTGGATATTGGGCGTTTCTCGCGGGCTTCGATCTCGCGGTCTTCCGGGCTGACCCCACCACGTTCATGCAAGACTTTTCTCGGGGTTGGCTGAGGACCGAGTTCGGACGTACCGACGCGAACACCGTCGCGGTAAACATCAGTGCCGTGCTGGCGGGTCTTGCCGCCGCGATAGTAAGCGACCGGGAGAGTGGTTCGCAGGGCCGGAAAGCTTTGGCACGGCTCGGCGGTCTCGCAGTCGCGGCCATCCTTGGCGCGCTCATGCTCCCAGCGCTCGCTGCGACCATGTCGCGCGGCGGTTTGGCCGAACTCGCCGCCGGGCTCGCGGTCGTTCTCCTCTACGTGCTCGCCGGTCCCACCCGGAGCCGGAGCGGGCATCGCATCAACGCAGCCTGGGCCGGCGGCGCGTTCGTCCTCGCAGCGTGCGTACTAGCGGCCACGCCGTACGGTCGAGAGAGCATTGAGCGCATCATCGACGTTGGTAGGTACACCAGCGACCGTGGCGGTCTAGTGACCGCCCGCGGGGTAACGTTGCAGGGAGTCCTGGAAACGGCGGCACTCGCTCCTGCGTTTGGCATCTCGTACCAGCAATTCGTCGACACCTACGGCAAGATCCCTCACTCGTCGTTCTTCGACGTGATGGTCAGCTCGGGCCTACCGGGATTGCTGTTCTTTTCGGCTTGCGCTCTCTGGCCTCTGGCGCTGGCAGTGCGCAGGAGAGTCAGAGACGAGATCTATCTCCCAGTTTTCGTCGCCTACGTTTGCTTTCTGGTGTACGCGACCACTATCTCCGCCCTGAGCAACAAAGCCTTCTGGTGTCTCTGGCTGTTGTGCCTGCTGAACGCTAGCGGACGCGGCCGTTACGTCCGCATGGCGCGCACGACGCCTCCGCCGCTTTGGACGGGGAGGCTGGCCCAGCGGCAGAGCGTCGCGTGATCGCTCCTTTGTCGCGGCGGCCATGAGATCGCGCCGGGCCCGGAGCACCGCGGTGCTGATCGCGCTCGCGATCAGCCTCATGACTTGGCCGTCCGTGTGGACACCTCTCGCGATCTCGAGCGACCTTGCGGCGAAGCGAGCCGCGGGGCTGGAGGACCTGACCCGTCAGTTCCGGACGAGATTCGGATCGGAAGCGCCACGGTACACCGTCGGGTGGGCGAGCCCGATGACGCGCGTCTTCTTGAACGACGTTCCCGTCTCGATGAGCGTGGGCGCGCCCGGCAAGGTCGCGGCCTTTCAGGGCGAGGTCGAGGCCGTTCAACTCGTCCTTGCCGCGCTGGACACGGAGCTGAGATCGGTGCGGGTCTCGGTCAGCGATCTCGCAGGTCCTGGTGACACGATCCCGGCGAGCGCCGTCGAAATTCATCCCGTGGGATTCGTCAGGCTCGGCGTGCCACCGGCGCGCCCGTACCTGCCAATGGAAGTCTCGTATCTCGGTTGGTGGCCGGACCCGCTGTTGCGCAATGTCCCGTTCGACGTCGAGAAGAACGCCACCCAACCGGTGTGGATCAGCGTCCACGTGCCGCAGGGGTGCCGTCCCGGACGCTATGCGGGTTCTGTCACGATTCAACCCGCCGACGCTCCGCTGTTCCACGCCGACCTGGAGGTTGACGTTTGGGACTTCGAGCTGCCGAGGACGTGGGCGTTCCACAACATTCTGAGCTGGCATGACGAGTGGGCGAAGCGGCTCTACAAGGACGCATGGACACCCGGCCGGGAGAAGGCGTTCTTCGATTTCCTCCTGGAGCGCAGGATCAACGTCACGAGCATGTACGGCAATGAGCCCTACGCGACGCCGGAGCAGCTGGTAGCGTTCGCCGCGCGCGGGCAGAACGCCCTGATCGCCAGCGCGCTGGAGCCTGACGCACGCGTGTCGCAGGACGTGAACGGCACGCTGGTGAACCGGCTGCAACGGTACGTGCCGTCGCTCCGGGCCGCGGGCGTAGTGGATCGCACCCTCGTCTACGGATGGGATGAGCGCGGGCCGGAATGGTACGGCGATATCCGCAGCGCCGCCCAGGTTCTTGGGCGTCGGTTCGGCCTGCCATTGATGATGGCCGGCGTCGACGATTCCTATGGCTTGGACTCCGCCTTTCGCGATCTCGACAACATCATCTACTGCCCGCAGATGTCCCGGTACGACCCGGAGCGCGCCGCCCGCAGCCGCACCAAGGGCAACCGCGTCTGGTGGTACGAGATCAACTGGAACATCGAGCAGCAACTCATACGGAGCCGACTGATCCCGTGGCAGACGTTCAAGGCGGGTGCCGACGGATTCCTGATCTGGTGCATCAATCGCTGGGTAGGCAACGACAGGCCTGTGGGAACGGAGATCCGCACCGCATGGAACCCCTATCTCGACGGTGCACTGCCGCATTCGAGCGCGATGTATGTCTACCCGGGAACCGACGGGCCCCTCTCCTCGATGCGCCTCGAGAACTTTCGGGACGGGATTGAGGACTACGACCTGCTCACGGCCGCTCAGCAAGCCTTGCAGCGGCTGGAACGTGCGGGCAGCGACGGGGAGATCGTCGGCGCGCTACGCCGCGCCACGGAGCTGCCTGACGATTTCATCGGGGACGCGATGCGCTACAGCGCCGATCCAGCGAAGCTCCTCGAGCGGCGCCGTCTCCTTGCCGAAGCCTTGATCGCCTCACGACAGAACTGACGAGTTGACGCGCTCATCTGCCCGTCAGAATCGCTCGTCCCAAGGACGTACAAGCATGCGTATTCTGGTGAATGCCGTGAGCGTCGCCTCCGCCGGCGGGGTGGGAGTGCTGAGAGGCTTGGTGCCGGCGATGGCCGCCGCGTCCCCCGGCGACACGATCACGGCACTCGTCCCCCCGGGCGAGCTGTCTGCCGCCACCGGCCTCAGCAATCTGGATGTCATCGAGCAGCCGCGATCGGGACCGCGCCAGATCTGGCGCCTGCTCGACGATCGGATACGTCTTCCCCGGTTGGCGCGCACGCTCTCCCCTGACGTCTTCTTCTCGCTCACGGATCTCGGTCCGAGCGAGGTTGGGTGCCCCCACGTCCTGCTGCTCCACAACACCTGGGTGACTTACCGCATACCGCGCCGGCAGATCGGCTTCTCGCTGCGTGATCAGCTCATCTACGCCACCTATTACCCCGCCCGCTTTCGGCGGCTCTGGTCCCGGCTGACCCGCGTCATCGTCCAGACGCCGGTGGTGGCCGAACGTCTCCAGGCTCGCTTCGCCGTTCCCGCCGAGCGCATCGCGGTAATTCCTCCGGGATGCACGATGGCGATCGCCGCTGGCCGGCCGCGGAGCGATCCGGTGACCTCGCAGAACCCGCTCCGCCTCTTCTGGCCTGCGCGCGGCTACCCTCACAAGAATCACGACGTGCTCCTGCCGGTCTGCAAGGAGCTGAGGCGGCGCGGCGTCGCCGACCGGGTCCGGATCTTCACGACCCTCGATCCGGCCGCCGATCGACGATCGGCGAAGCTCGTGCGCGCGCTCCGCAGCTACACCGACACCGTCCAGAATCTCGGGCCGCTCGCTCAGGATCAGGTCCGTCAGTGGTTCGACGCTACCGACGCGTTGTTCTTCCCGACGCTGCTCGAGAGCTACAGCTTGGTGTATCTCGAATCCGCGGCGCGCGCGCGGCCGGTCCTCACCAGCGATCGTGACTTTGCTCGGCACGCCTGCGGGGCCGACGGCTACTACTTCGATCCACACGACCCGCGAGACATCTGCGACCGCATTGTCGCACTCGCCAATGACATCGGGCAGGGCCGAGCGCGCGCGCCCGTCGCATCGAGTGCGGGCTCATGGAACCAGGTCGCTAGCCGCGTGGTGTCGGTCTTGCATCTCGCCGCCGTCGACCGCCCCACGGACCAGACGATCGACGTGCGGCGGCATGCCCCCGTCCCGGTTTTCGATCGTGGGAGCGCGATACCATGAGCCGCGGCGGCATCATGCAAAACGCGTATGCCGAGCGCTGGTCGCCTGCACGGCGGCTTCTCTGCCTGTGCGTGAAAGCCGAGCGCTCCGCGCCGGAGTGCGAGAGCGTGCGGCAACTTCATGGCGAGCTCGGGAACGACGCCGCAACGGTGGTCGCGGCACGCAACCAATGCGAGCCCATCGTCGCCCACGGTCTCGCGGATGCCGGTATTCACGAGCAACCATGGGACGAATGGCACGAGAACTGGTGCCGGCGTATCCGCCGCATGATGGCGCTTCTCGATGAGATTGCCGGACGAGCAACGAAGGTCAGTATACCCGTCGTCGTCCTCAAGAACGGCGCCATCGCACGGGCATTGCATCCTTGCCCCGGCTGCGTGCCGATGGGAGATCTCGATCTCCTGGTGCGGCGATCCGACTTCGGACGCATGGATGCGACCCTCCGTGCGCTCGGCTTCTCCGTCGTGTCGGGCGGGACGCGTCCGAAGAGTGTCGAGGCCGGCCTCCGCAAGGGCGGGTTGGACTATGCGCTCCGGATCGATGGTGAGACCTACGCCATCGACCTCCAGTGGCGGCCGGTCTCCGGGCGTTGGCTTCGCGCGGATCAGGAGCCCACGGCCGATGAGCTGATCGACCGATCGACGGCGGTGGCGGGCAGCGGCGTCCGCGTTCTCGCCACCACCGATAACCTGGTCCAGATCGCACTGCATACGGCGAAGCACAGCTATGTGCGAGCGCCTGGCTTCCGTTTGCACCTCGACGTCGAGCGTGTGGTGCACTGGACGGCAATCGACTGGTCGGCAGTGGTCGAGGAGGCCCGCCGCCTCCGGGTGCCCACGGCGGTGTTCCTCTCCCTCAGCATCCCGCGCGGCCTCTTCAACGCCGCGATTCCGGACTGGGTGCTGCACGCGCTCGATCCCGGTCCGGCCCGACGGAGCATGCTGTATCGGTGGTTGCAGCGGGTGAGCGTGTTCGACCCCGACCGCCCGAAGTTCGGCCGACTCGGGCAACTCGTATTCCACCTGGCCTTGGCAGAAGGAGCGGCGGGACTGTGGAAGACCCTCTTCCCACCGTCTGAGGAGATGCGCGAGCGCTTCAATGCAGGCGAGACCGCGACGAGTCTGGTGATGGCCTATGGCAGACGCTTCGCCGACATCGCGTTTCACTACCAGCGGTAGCCGCAATGCCGAGAGATTTCTGGAGCAGTCTGATGAACCGTCAGAGGGCGCGCCTCGCGAAGTTGATATGGACGCAGAAGAGGCTCATTAGCGGGCTCCCGTTCGCGCACCGCCTGTATGCATTCCTTGTGGCGTCGTACTTCCGCAACGGCGCCGAAGTCGTCATCCCCCGCGGCCCGGCCGCCGGGCTCAGATGGCGACACTATCGTGACTATCAACCGTGGATGGCGATGGGACTCTACGAGCCCCATGTCACGCAACTGATCTCGGAGCACTTGAGACCTGGTGACGTTTTCTATGATGTCGGAGCCAACGCCGGATACTTCACCGTCGTTGCAGCCCGAGCGGTGGGTCCGCAAGGGTTGGTCGTCGCGTTCGATCCCGTTCCCCGGAACGCCGCCACAATCCTCGAGCAAGTGAAGCTGAATACCTTGGAGACAATTTGCACGGTCGAGCGTATTGCGATCGCCGACCAGGACGGTGCAGCCAAGTTCACCGTGACGACACGCAACGCGAACTCGCACCTCGAGGCGATCACGATCACGCACGCGGTGGAGGGCCGCTGTGTCGCGCTCGACGTGGCGACGACCCGGTTGGACACCATCATACGCACCCATCGCCGACCGACGCTCGTGAAGATGGACATCGAGGGGGCAGAGGTGCTGGCGCTTCAGGGTGCACGCGAGCTGCTTGCCGGTCCGGATGCTCCCACCATGCTGATCTCCACCCACAGCGACACCCTCGAACGCAAAGTGAAGGCCATCCTCATAGACGCGGGCTACTCGTTGACCAATCTGAGCGGCTTCGAACAGATGGTATGGGCTCTTCCGAGATCGGCTCGGCAGACGACCGTCACGCGCCAGGTACATGCATGACGACGGACTCTGCGTTGCATGGTCACGCGATGAAGCGCGCCTTCGACGCGACCAGTTCGGCGATGCTGATTACGCTCCTGTCGCCGGTCATAGCTGCCGTGGCCGCACTCCTCTGGGTATTCGAGGGGAGCCCCGTTCTCTTCGCGCACCCGCGTGCTGGAGGAGAAGGCCGAGTGTTCACCCTCTACAAGTTTCGCACGATGGTCGCGCCGCAGCCTGGCGAGCCGATCTCGGATGGCGCACGCTTGACGCGGCTCGGCCGCTGGCTCCGCGCCTGCTCCCTCGACGAGCTGCCGCAGCTGTGGAACGTGCTGCGAGGCGACATGTCGCTCGTTGGGCCTCGCCCCCTCCTTCCCGAGTACCTGAGCCGTTACACGCCCCAGCAGGCGCGCCGGCACGCAGCCCTACCGGGCATCACGGGGCTCGCGCAGGTCAGCGGCCGGAACGCGCTCGCGTGGGAGGAAAAGTTCGCGCTCGACGTTTGGTACGTCGATCATCAAAGCGTCCGGCTCGATCTTTGGATCCTCTGGCGGACGCTGGTGTCGGTTGTCCGTCGCGAGGGTGTGAGCGCAGCCGACCACGCGACCATGCCGGAGTTTTTCGGCTCGAGGCAGTAGATCATCATGCGCGCTGTATTACTCACGAGCGGGGGGCGCCGCGTCGCCCTCCTCCGCGCCTTCCGGGCAGCACTGGCTTCGTTCGGCGGCGGCCGGGTGCTGGTCGCCGACACGACGGCGACCGCGCCGGCGTTTCACGACGCCGACGAGGGCTTCCTCGTTCCGCCGTGCAGCTCTCCCGGGTACATCCCGGCACTCCTCGAGATCTGCCGCCGCGAGGACGTCGTGTTACTGGTGCCGACCATCGATCCCGAGCTGCCGCCCCTGGCCAAGGCGCGCGATGTGTTCGCGCGGAGCGGAGTCACTGTCGCGGTGAGTACACCGGAGACGGTGGCAATCGCCTTCGACAAGATCGCCACGGCGGCCTTTTTCGAACGTGCGGGTGTCCCGTGCCCGCGCCAGTTGGATCTCGACGGCGTACTCACCGGGTCGAACGGCTTCGAGTTCCCCGTCGTTCTGAAGCCGCGCTTCGGATCCGGGTCCGCGGGCGTTCACATGCCGACCGATCTCGAGGAGCTGCGCTTCCTCGCGCAGCGCATTCCCGAACCGATCTTGCAGGAGCGGATACCGGGTGTGGAGTTCACCCTCGACGTGCTCGTCGCTCCGGATGGTCGGGCGGTCTGCGTCGTGCCCAGGCGCCGGCTCGAGATCCGCGCGGGGGAGATCAGCAAGGGCTATACGCACCGTGATGCGGCGCTCGAGAAGTGGGGCCGGACGATTGCCGAGCGGCTGCCGGGCGCTTGGGGGCCCCTCACGTTGCAGTGCTTCCGAGATCCCCAGGGCCGGATCACCTTCATCGAGATCAACCCGCGTTTCGGCGGCGGCTTCCCGCTGGCGCTGCACGCCGGGGCCGATTATCCGCGCTGGCTACTCGAATGGGTCCTCGGCGCAGCTTCGACGGCGAACGCCGACGGCTGGCGTAGTGATGTCGCAATGCTCCGCTACGACGACGCCGTGTTCGTACCCCGAACGGAGCTCTGAATGAGGCCCGCGCGCACCCTCGTCTTCGACCTCGATGACACGCTCTTCCCGGAGCGCACATACGTCCGAAGTGGGTTCGCCGCAGTGGGTCGTCACGTGCAGGAGCAGTTCGGTCGCGCGGACTTCGAGAACGTCGCCTGGGG
Organism: Binatia bacterium; assembly: GCA_041488235.1. GTDB lineage: Bacteria > Desulfobacterota > Binatia > UTPRO1 > UTPRO1 > DP-19. The sequence continues at coordinate 34,889 of JBGPOW010000010.1, read as the reverse complement.
GCTGTTCCTCGACGACGTTCGCGGACGCATCTTCGACGCTACGCTCTCACGACTCGGCATTGCTTCATCACCACGGTTGATCGGAACGCTGGTGCAGATCTATCGCGAGCATCGACCGCGTATCGTGCTCTTTCCCGACGTCGAGCCGGTGATCCAGACGCTGCGCCCGCACGCATGTGTCGCCATCGTCTCCGACGGTCCGCTGATCTCCCAGGAGCGCAAGGTCGAAGCTCTCGGGTTGCATCGGCTGTTCGGTCCGATCGTCCTCACGGACCGATGGGGTCGGGCATTTTGGAAGCCGCACGAACGCGCCTTCCGCGAGATCGAGGCGGCGACCGGCTGTCGCGGCTCCGAGTGTGTGTACGTGGCAGACAACCCGGCCAAGGACTTCGTTGCGCCGCGACGCCTCGGATGGTGGACCGCGCGCGTGCGCCGCCCGGGCGGCGAGCACGCCGCGATAGCGGCGGCCGGCGCCGCACACATCGAGTGCCGTGACTTGGAAGAGGTGGCTGCCTGGCTTCGCGAAGGCTGCCCGACGATCCAGGCCACAGGCGAGGCTGAAGCAGGGCACTCCGCCCGCTGATCGCCACCATCCGAGCGCGCCTCCTGCGTCCGCTCGGTGAATCACCACGATACCCGTCTTCAGAGAAAGAAGGGGAAGGTCCATGCGAATTCCGATGAGCGAGCCCGACATCACCGACGCCGAACGGCGCGCCGTGCAGGCGGTCTTGCAGGAGCCGGTACTCGCGCTCGGGCCGCGGGCCGAGCTCTTCGAGCGCAAGGTTGCCGAGCGCGCGGGCGCCCCGCACGGAGTCGCAGTGAGCAGCGGCACGGCGGGGCTTCACCTCTGCATGATCGCCGCCGGCGTCGGCGAGGGCGATCTCGTCATCACGACGCCGTTCAGCTTCGTCGCCTCCGCGAACTGCATCCTCTACGAGCGCGCGCGGCCGCTGTTCGTCGACGTCGATCCCGAGACGCTCACCATCGACACCGAGGCGCTGGCACGGACGCTGCGCGGATTGCCGCGCGCCGGCGGCGCCGACGCGGATCACGTGCGCGCGATCCTCCCAGTGCACGTCTTCGGACAAGCGGCCGACATGGACCCGATCCTCGAACTCGGCCGCGCTCACGGCATCCCCGTCATCGAGGACGCCTGCGAGGCGATCGGTGCCGAGTACCGCGGCCGGCCGGTCGGCGGCCTCGGCGACGCGGCGGTCTTCGCCTTCTACCCCAACAAGCAGATGACGACCGGCGAGGGCGGGATGATCGTCACGCGCGATGCGGCCTGGGACGCGCTCTTTCGCAGCCTGCGGAACCAGGGACGCGACGTCTTCGACGGCTGGCTCGCGCACACACGCCTTGGCTACAATTACCGGCTCGACGAGCTGAGCGCGGCACTCGGCGTCGCGCAAATCGACCGGCTCGACGAGATTCTCGCGCGTCGCGCGTGCGTCGCCGAGTGGTATGGGGCGCGCCTTGCCGACGTCGCGGAGCTCACGCTTCCGGTCGTCGCGCCGTGGACGACGCGCATGAGCTGGTTCGTGTACGTCGTGCGCGTCGCGGCGACGCACGATCGCGACGGCCTGATCGACGCACTCGCGCGTGCCGGCATTCCGGCGCGGCCGTACTTTCCGCCGATTCACCTGCAACCGTTCTACCGCCGGCGCTTCGGGTTCGCGCCCGGCGATTTCCCGAACGCCGAGCGCGCCGGCGTGTCGGCGCTCGCGCTGCCGTTTTTCGGCACGATGACGGAGGAGCAGGTCGACGTCGTCTGCCGCGCGCTGCGCGAGGCGCTGCAGTCGAACGCAGCGGCGGCGACGCACACGCGCGTCCGCCCGCCCATGGAGCGTGCCATCGCATGACGACTCTCACCCCCTTGCTTCTGCGCCATCGCGGCAGCGCCGCGGTGTTCGTCCACGCCGCGATGGTGACGCTCGCCTACACGCTCGCGTTCGCGCTGCGCTTCGACTTCGCGATCCCGCCGAACATGGCGGCGACGCTCGTCCTCACGTTGCCGCTCGTCCTCGCGTGCCGACTCGGCGCCTTCTGGGCGTGCGGCGTCTTCCGCGGCTCGTGGCGCTATTTGAACATGCACGACGTCGAGGACGTCGTGCGCGCAAGCGTCCTCGGCTCGGCGCTGCTTCTCTCGACGGTCGTTTTCCTACACGGCATGCCGGGGTTTCCGCGCGCCGTGTTCCTCCTCGATCTCCTCCTTTCGATGAGCATCGTCGCCGGCTCGCGCCTCCTGGTGCGCTGGCTGCGCGAGCGCCGTGAGCGCCCGCTCGTGCGCCGCATCGAACGTCTCGTGCTGATCGCCGGCGCGGGATCGGCGGGCATGCGCCTTCTGGAAGAAATCGAGAGTCGCGATCGCTTGAAGTGTGCCGTCGTCGGCTTCGTCGACGACGATCCGGTGAAGCTCGGCTTGCGCGTCGGCGGGACGCCCGTCCTCGGCCGCATCGACGACCTCCCGGCGCTCGTCACCGAACACGACGTGAGCGAGGTGCTGGTCGCGATGCCGTCGGCGCCGGGCGCGGTCCTGCGGCGAATCGTCCAGCACTGTCGTGACGCCGGCGTGCGCTCGCGCGTGCTGCCGACGTTGAGCGAGCTCGTCGAGGGGCGCGTGATGTACACGCAAATGCGGGAGGTGCGCGTCGACGACCTGCTCGCGCGCGAGCCGGTCCGCCTCGACGTGCCGCGCGTGCGCACGTTCGCCGCCGCGAAGCGCGTCCTCGTCACGGGCGCGGCGGGGTCGATCGGCTCCGAGCTCTGTCGCCAGATCGCCGCCTACGAGCCAGAGAACCTCGTCCTCTACGACCGCCACGAGAACGGCATTTACAGCCTCGAGATGGAGCTGCGCGCCCGCTTCCCCGAGCTGCGCCTCGAGGCGGTGCTCGGCGACGTCCTGTTGCCCGATCAGCTGGCGAGTGTCTTTGCGGCGCATCGCCCCCAGCTCGTCTTCCACGCCGCCGCGTACAAGCACGTGCCGCTCGCGGAGGCGAACGTGCTGGAGGCGGTACGCAACAACGTCGTCGGCACGCGCAACGTCGCCGAGGCAGCGATCAGCCAGGGCGTGCGCGAGTTCGTGCTGGTCTCGACGGACAAGGCGGTGCGGCCGACGAGCGTCATGGGCGTCACGAAGCGCGTCGCCGAGATGGTCGTGCAGGGTCTGCAAACCGGCGGCTGCCGATTCGTGGCCGTCCGCTTCGGCAACGTCCTCGGGTCGAGCGGCAGCGTCGTACCGCTCTTCCGCGACCAGATCGCGCGCGGCGGCCCGATCACCGTCACCCACCCCGAGGTGACGCGCTACTTCATGACGATCCCGGAGGCGGTGCAGCTGATCCTGCAAGCGGCGACGCTCGGCGACGGCGGCGAGATCTTCGTCCTCGAGATGGGCGAGCCGGTCCGCATCGTCGACCTCGCCCGCAACATGATCCGCCTCTCCGGCTTCGAGCCCGACGAGGACATCGCGATCGTCTTCACCGGCCTACGACCGGGCGAAAAGATGACCGAGGAGCTCGTTGCCGAAGAGGAGGCGATCGCGACGACGTACCACGACCGCATCAACGTGCTGCGGCGAAACGGCACGCCGCCGCGCCCGGAGACGTGGCTCCCCGAGGTGGAGCGCTGCCTCGCGGCCGCGGATGCACGCGCCGCCGTACGCCTGCTACGGCGTCTCGTACCGGGATATCGGCCCGGCGCACACCACGGCGTCGACGGCGAGGCGCCGCGCTCAGCGGAGCCGAGCGCGGCGCACACCGCTCTACTGGTGCCGGGTGCCGGCGCGCTTCAGGGCAAGAAGAACGAGCCCGGCAGCGCGATGTCGGCTCCCACTGAGTGCCAATCGCTCGTGCAGTCCAGTGTCGTACAGCCGCCGGCGACCTGACACGTGAGCGTGAGCGTCTCGCTCGCGATCTCGGCGGGCACGGTCCACTCGTCGGGATCGAACGCGACGTCGCAAGCGAAAAAGGTCGGCGGCTTGCCGGTGAGGTCGAAGACGTTGCCGGTGAGGACCCCAGCTTCGGCGTCCAGAACGAGGACCCACTGCTCGGTGCCCTGCGTCTTATTGACCATCAGCAGCGTCTCGCTGTTGTTGTCGGTCGACGGCGCGAGCTGGACGGGGGACTTGGCGTGGGCGACGCTCGCAGAGGCGAGCAGGGTTGCGAGAACCACGAGAACACGGATGCGCATGAGTGAGACTCCTTCGGGAATGAGATAGTCGCGAGCCACCGCACGGCCGGCGATCGATGCTCCGACGGATCGAGCAGAGCACGTCTCAGAGTGCCTGAAAAGCGGGGCGCCGTTCCACTGAAATTCGCGGCGCCGCTCAGCTTGCAATTCCGCTCGACCTAGCTCACGCTCGGAAAGGTGACGTCCGAGGAACGCATCACGCCGCCCTCGCCGTTCTTGTTGGCGCTCGAAGGACGCGCGTGGCTCGAGTTCGCGGCACTTCTTCCCGCGTGGCCGTCCCTCAATCGCGCGCCGCGCGGCGACGGGCATCCAGTCTTGGTGCTGCCGGGCTGGATGGCGACCGACGCCTCGACGCGCGCGCTCCGTTGGTTTTTGCGCGCGCGCGGCTACTGGGCTCACGGGTGGCGACTCGGCCGTAACCTCGGTCCGGCACGGGCGACGATGGAGGCGCTCGGCGAGCGGTTCCACGAGCTGCGCGAGCGCCACCAGCGTCCGCTGAGCGTCATCGGCTGGAGTCTCGGCGGCATCTACGCGCGTGAGCTCGCGCGTCGCTTCGCACCCGAGGTCCGACGCGTGATCACGCTCGCGAGCCCCTTCCGCGACGTCGACGCCACCGCCGTCGCCCGCCTCTTCGGCCGCCGTCCCGACGCCCGTCGCGACGAGCTGCGCCGGCGCCTCCGCATCCCACCACCCGTCCCTTGCACGTCCTTCTACAGCCGCAGCGACGGCATCGTCGCGTGGCGGAGCTGCCTCGAGGAGGACGCGCCGCACGTCGAGAACGTCGAGGTGCGGACGAGTCATTGCGGCATGGGCCACCATCCGTCGGTCCTGCTCGCGATCGCCGACCGCCTCGCGCGCCCGGCGTAAGTCGCATGCCGTCCGCCGCGTACACGCGTCTCTCCGCGCTCGACAACTCGTTCCTCCTCTACGAGAGCCCGAAGGCGCACATGCACATCGCGGGCACGGCGGAGTACGAGACCGGCCCGCTCCGCACCGCGGCCGGCGGCGTCGACATCGATCGACTGCGCGCGTACGTCGAGTCGCGTCTGCACCTGATTCCGCGCTATCGCCAGGTGCTCGCGTACGTCCCGTTCGAGCAGTGGCCGGTCTGGGTCGACGACCGCCACTTCAACATCCACTACCACGTGCGCCACACGAGCCTGCCGCGGCCGGGCGACGCGCGGCAGCTGAAGCGTCTCGCCGGCCGCATCATGTCGCAGCAGCTCGACCGCTCGAAGCCGCTCTGGGAGATGTGGGTCGTCGAGGGGCTGCGCGGCGGCGATCGTTTCGCGATCATCAGCAAGGTGCACCACTGCATGATCGACGGCATGTCCAGCGTCGATCTGCTGAACGTGCTGCTCTCGATCGCGCCGACGGACGCGATCGAGGCGCCGCCGCGCTGGCTGCCGCGTCCGGCACCCGACAGCTGGTCGCTCTTCGCATCGGAGGCGTGGCGGCGCGTGTACTTGCCGTTCGAGCTGGTGCGCGGATTCCGCGGCCTCATCGAGGCGTCGACGGATCCACGCTCCGACGTGCGGGTGATGCTGCGCGCGCTCCGGGACACGCTGCGCACGAACTTCCGCGCCGTCTCCGACACGCCGATCAACCGGCCGATCGGGCCGCACCGGCGTGTCGACTGGACCGCGATGTCGCTCGACGACGTGAAGGCGGTGAAGCGCGCCCTCGGCGGCACGTTGAACGACGTCGTGCTCGCCACTGTCACCGGCGCGATCCAGCGCTACCTCGAGGCGCGGCGCGTGAACGTCGACGTGCTGGAGTTCCGCGTGATGGCGCCGGTGAGCGTGCGCAGCGAGGGCGAGCGCGGCACGCTCGGCAACCGCGTCTCGGCGTGGATTCTCGAGCTGCCGCTCGCCGAACGCGACCCCCGACGGCGGCTCGCCCGCATCTGCGAGCGCACCGCACAGCTGAAGGAAACGAAGCAGGCGATGGGCGCCGAGGCGCTCACCCGCGCCGCCGAGTGGACGCCGTCGACGCTCATGTCGCTCGGTGCGCGTATGATGATGCGGGCGCTACCGTTCAACATCGTCGTCACGAACGTCCCGGGCCCGCAGGTGCCGCTCTACATGCTCGGCGCGCGCATGATCGACAACTACGGACACATCCCACTCGTCGATTATCTCGGCGTGGGAATCGTCCTCTTCAGCTATGCTGGGATGCTCTGCTGGGGGTTCACCGGCGACTGGGACTTGGTCCCCGACCTGGACGTGCTCGTCGATAGCGTGCAGAACGCCTTTGCCGAGCTGCAAGCGGCGGCCGGCATCACTCCGGTCACGCTCGCCTCGTCGCGATTCGAGCGCCCTCAGCCAACCTTGTAGTACGCGATCGGCATCGAAGGACGTCGAGTGCAATATAGGAGTCCGTCATCCTATTGACGACCCCGCTTTGCCAGCGGCTCGGCATCGCGCATCCCGTGTGGTGTGCCGGAATGGGCGCCGGCATCGCGGGTCCTGCGCTCGCCGCGGCCGTGTCGAACGCCGGTGGTCTCGGTGTACTCGGCGTCCTGGGCGTTCCCGCGCCACTGATTGCCGACGCGATCCGCGCCGTGCGCCAGCTCACCGATCGTCCGTTCGGTGTCAAATCTGGTGCTGCCGGGATTGAACGGTGACGAGCTCGCGATCTGTCTCGCCGAGCGCGTTCCGGTGATCGTGTCATTTTGGGGCGATCCGACGCCGTACGTCGCCGCGGCACACCCATGCGGGACGATGGTGTTCGCGCAAGTCGGATCCGTCGCGGAGGCGATCGCGGCGGCGAAGGCGGGCGTCGACGGCGTCATCGCACAAGGCGTCGAGGCCGGCGGTCACGTGCGCGGCACGACGGCGCTTTCGGTACTCGTGCCCGCCGTGCGTGCCGCCGTGCACCCGACGCCGGTGATCGCCGCCGGCGGCGTCGCCGACGGGCGCGGCGTCGCCGCCGCACTGGCACTCGGCGCGCAAGCGGTGTCGATGGGCACACGTTTTCTCGCCAGCGACGAGGCTGAGGCGAGCAACGCATACAAATCGCGGATCATCGCCGCCGGTGCCGAGGATACCGTGCTGACGAGCCTCTTCGACCTCGGATGGCCGGACGCGCCGCATCGCGCGCTCCGCAACCGCACGGTCGCGAAATGGGAGGCCGCCGGCCGGCCGCCGAGCGGCAGCCGCCCCGGCGAGCGCGACGTGATCGGGCGCGCTCCGCTCGGCGGAGCGATGCTCGAGGTACCGCGCTACTCCGTCGTGCCGCCGATCGCCGGCTACGAGGGCGACCTCGAGGACGCGGTGCTGTACGCGGGCGAGTCGTGCGCGCTCGTGCACGACGTGCGTCCCGCGGCGGCCATCGTGCGCGAGGTCGTCGACGAGGCGGCGAGGATTCTCCGCACCTGACCGCAACGCGCGATCGCGCGCCGTGGCGGGCGCTGCGCTCGCGACGAGCAGATCGAGTTGGTACTGTGCGCGCCACGACCAGCGAGGAGGTTCCGCAATGGGCGACACGATCTCGAAAGCCGTGCTCATCACCGGCGCGTCGACGGGCATCGGGCGCGCGACCGCCGAGCGGCTCGCGGCGAACGGATGGAAGGTCTACGCCACCGCGCGGCGGCTCGACGCGATCCGTGACTTGGCGGCGCGCGGCTGTCACGTGCTCGCGCTCGACGTCTGCGACGAGCGCTCGATGCGCACCGCCGTCGAGACGATCGAGGCCGCCGAGGGCGCGGTCGGCGTGCTCATCAACAACGCCGGGTACGGTCAGGAAGGCGCCGTCGAGGAGGTGCCGATGGCGGAGGTACGTCGGCAGTTCGAGACCAACGTCTTCGGCCTGACGCGCCTCGTGCAGCTCGTCCTGCCCGGCATGCGCCGGCAGCGCTGGGGCAAGATCGTCAACCTGAGCTCGATGGGCGGCCGGCTCACGTTCCCCGGAGGCGGGTTCTACCACGCGACGAAGCATGCGGTGGAGGCGCTGAGCGACGCGTTGCGATTCGAGGTGGGCGGCTTCGGCATCGACGTCGTCGTCATCGAACCGGGACCGATCAAGACACAGTTCGGCGATACCGCAATCAACAGCATCAACGCCGCGAGCGCGGTGCAGTCGCCGTACGCGCAATTCAACGAGGTGCTCGCGCGCAAAGTGCGTGAAGCATACGAAGGCCCGATGGGTCGTCTCGCCGCCGGACCGGACGCGGTCGCCAAGGTGATCGAGAACGCGATCACGACGGGACGGCCGCGGACGCGCTATGTCGTCACGGCGGCGGCGCGCATTCTCCTCGGGCTGCGACGGCTGCTCCCCGATCGCGCCTTCGACGCGTTCCTGCGCACGCAGTTCACGCCGCCAGCCGCGCCCTGACGCAGCGTCGCGCGCCGAAGCGGCCGTCGCGCACGAGGAACGCGCGCATCGGGTGCGGCGTCGGGAAGATCGTACGCGTGTGACAGGACGTCCGGTGCGCAGGCGGCGGGGAGTCGCCCTGCGCTCAGCAGGTCTAGCGGGGCGCGGCCGCGTGGGGATCCTTCCGTACGTCGCGACGCCCTCCGCCTATGGACGACCTATTCGCGCCAGGCGACTCCCCGCCGCCTGCGCACCGCGCGGCCACGGCGTACGCGCGTGCGCTCGTCCGCCGCCTAACCGCGTGCACGGTCGCTCGTGCAAGCGTTACGCGAGCGCACGCGCGAAGCGCGCAGCGTCACGCGGACCCGCGTGGCGGCGACGGTGCATGCGGGGCGGCGGCGTGGAGGGTTGCGGAGCGCGAATGGGCCGTACGTGCTACGAGTGCGCGGCGACGTACGGAGGGATCTACACGCTGTCGCGGCCCGCCAGGCACGCTGAGCGCGCAGCGACCCTCCGCGCCGCCGCCCCGCACGACGGCGACACGATGCGGGCGCGCGTGACGGTAGGCGTCCCGCTCACGGGCGACTTGCGACGTCGCGCGCGATCGCGGCCCAGCCGTCGCGCGCGCTGCCGTGTTGCGGCGTCCAGCCGGTGACGGACTTGAGCATGCCGTTGGCGACGCGCTGTGAGCGCAACAACGCCGGCGCGCCGGCTCCGAGGATCAGCCGCGCAACGGCGGTCGGGAGCGTGAACGGCGCGCGGAAGCCGAACGCGCGCGTGAGCGCGAGCACGTGCTCGCGCTGCGGCAGCGGCTCGTCGTCGGCGACGTTGTAAATTCCCGCCGGAGCCGCGAGCGCGGCGACGACCGCCGCCGCCGCGTCGTCGACGTGAATCGCCGACACGTAGCGCGTGCCGTCGCCGAGGATCGGAAACAGGCGCCAGCGCGCGAGGCGGATCGTGTCGCGCGTCGACGCCGCGTACGGCGCGTAAAAGAGCGCGCAGCGCAGCACGACTCCGGCCCCGCCGCCGGCGGAGAAGCGCGCCGTCTCGCGCTCGGCGTCGCACGCGGACGCGAGCGGCCACACCGCGTCGATCGGCGCCGTCTCGTCGATCCAGCGATCACCCTGATCGGCGTAGAGAAACGTGATGGACTCTTGGACGTACGCACGCGCGCCGGCCGCGAGCGCCGCGTTCACCAGCACGGCGGCGCCTTGGCTGCGTACGCGGTCGTTGTCACGCCAGGCACGTCGCCGCGACATGCGCGCAACGGGTGGAATCCGGGTCGCGAGATGCAGGACCGCGTCGCAGCCGGCAACAGCTTGTCGCATGGCGACGGCATCGAAGAGATCGGCGACGATCGGCTCGGCGCCGAGGCCGCGGACCTGCGCCGCGCGCTCGCCGTCGCGTGCCTGCGCTCGTACTTCGTGCCCGGATGCGAGGAGCGCGCGCACCGTCGGGCGGCCGAGTGTGCCCGTGCCGCCGGCGACGAAGACGCGCATGGCACGCGTATGCCAGCGCTCGTCCGTCGGCGCAAAGCGCGCTAGGCTTCCGCCAAGAGAGGAGCGTCGCGATGAAGGATCTGTTCTCGATCGAGGGGAAAACGGCGGTCGTCACCGGCGGATCGCGCGGCATCGGCCGCATGATCGCACGCGGCTTCGTCGAGGCCGGCGCCAAGGTGTACATCTCGTCGCGCAAAGCGGCGGAGTGCGAGAAGGTCGCCGCCGAGCTGTCGCGCGCCGGCGCGTGCATCGCACTGCCCGCTGACCTCTCGACCGAGGCGGGCGCGAAAGGCCTCGCATCGGCCGTCGCCGAGCGCGAGCCCGCGCTGCACATTCTCGTCAACAACGCCGGCGCCAACTGGGGCGCGCCGCTCGCCGAGTATCCCGACGCGGCGTGGGACAAGGTGCTCGCAGTGAACGTCAAGGCGATCTTTCACCTGACGCGCGCGCTCGTGCCGCTCCTCGAAAAGGGCGTCCGCCCCGGCGACCCGGCGCGCGTCATCAACATCGGCTCGATCGACGGCCTGCGCGTGCCGATGCTGGAGACGTACGCCTACTCGGCGAGCAAGGCGGCGGTGCACCACCTGACCCGCGCCCTCGCGCAGCGCCTCGCTCCGCAACGCATCACCGTGAACGCCGTCGCGCCCGGACCCTTCGAGAGCAAGATGATGGCGGAGACCCTGCGCAACTTCGGCGACATGATCGTCGCCGCGTGCCCGCTCGGCCGGATCGGCGAGCCCGAGGACATGGCGGGCGTCGCGATCTACCTCGCGTCGCGGGCGGGCGCTTACGTGACCGGCACCGTCATCCCCGTCGACGGCGGCATCACGACGCGCCCGAGCAGCTGAATTATATGCCCAGCTTACGAGATGGGCGGGTGCCAGCAGGGCGCCTCGAAGTGCCCACTTCGCGAGCGCTCGTAGAGGGCCGGTAGGATGCGCTGAACCCAGGGTGAAGTACGGTACCCTGGCAGTTCCGACGCGCTGACGAAGGCCGCGGCGGTCGTTTCGTCGGAGGCGCGCAACGAACCGCTGCGTACCTCGCACTCGAAGACAGTCATGACGTATGCGGTGCGGTCGCCGTTCGGATAGGTGACCACGCAGACCGGGCCTCCGTATACTCCGAGAAGGCGAACCGGGGCGGTGTAGAGGTCGGTCTCCTCCCACACTTCACGAACGACTGCGTCCGCGGGAGTTTCATTTGGGTCGATCGATCCCCCGGGCGCGCTCCAGACGTCGCCATCGGATTGACGTACGAGGAGGATGCGATCGCGTTCGTCGAATACGATTCCGGTAACAGAAGGGAGAACCAATCGCTCAGATCCGAGTGCAGCGCGGAGGCGGCGTACGTGTGGTGACATCGCCATTTCGCAATCCTCGGGCTAGCCTCGCGTAGGCTGGGTCAACACAATCAGTGGAATCCGCTCAGCGTGGCGGGAGGATGTCAGCAGCAGCAATGACGCTGCCGCGCGGTGCGGTGAGCGTCTGCCCGTCGCGAACGAGCGTGTTCCGGTGATAGCGATGGCTCGCGGGATCCGGATCGCTATGGATCTCGATCGTGCGGCCATCGAGGTCGACGACCCAGTACTCGGGGATGCCGCTTGCTGCGTACGCGGCGGCCTTGGCGCCGCGGTCGTACGCGAGCGACGACTCCGCGACCTCACAGACGAGAAGAACGTCGGCTCCGTGCGGATGCTCGCGCGCGTAGTCGTATGGGTCGAGCTTGCAAACGGCGACGTCGGGTTCTGGCTCGGACCAATCGTCGAGCACGATCGGCAGCTGCGTGCGAAGATGTCCCGCGTCGGCGATCGCGCGCACGAGCGCTCGCTGGAGCCGGGCGACGGTACTGGCGTGCGGCGTGTTATGCGGGCTCATGCTGACGATCGTGCCGTCGAGGAGCTCGACGCGTTCGTCCACGAAGAGCCCGGCGTCACCCATCCGGTGGTATTCCTCCCTCGTGAATCGATGAGGCAACGGAGGATGTCGTGCGGGCCGAGACATCAGTGCAAAGCTAGCCCGGAGAGAGGTGCATGACAACGCTTCTGCGACGATACGCGTACCCGTGCGCACGCGCCGCTGATCGGCCGAAATCTGCTCGACGTCAAAGCGGCGTCAGCTGCTCCTGGTTGTCGTCACGGTATGGCTGGACTGATGCGCTTGGCGTCGCCGGTCACGGTGATGCCGTCATCGATCCCCATGAAGAAGGCTTCTTTGCCGCCGTCGACGATGACGAAGCGGCCGTGCGACGACGTGCCGAGGAGCGGGAGGTCGATGCGGACGGTTCCCGTGCAATCGGGATTCACGGTGTACGCACCGGTGAAGCTCCCCTGAAAGTTCGTACCGCCGAGATTGACGCTGTAGGTCGCCGACGTGTTGCCGGCGCCATCGAAATTGATCGGCCCGACGGCGGCGACGCCGCCGAATCCCTCGACCGTTCCCTGATACGTATAGCCGTACCTGCCGCGCAGGCTGAGCAGCGTGCAGCGCTTGCCGCCGACACCGTCGTCGGCGGGAGCCGACGAGGACGAGAGCGTAAGCAACAGTGCCGTGACGGCGAAGGAACAAAAGACGGCGATCGACGTGGAGCGTTGCATGCGCAGGACCCTCCTTCGGGTTCTGGTGGGCCGCTCCCGGCCCGATGATGCGCGCAGCTTGCAAGGAACGCGACGCCGCCGTCAACCGAAATCGTCGCACGGCGACGGAACCGCACAGCAGACGCTTCATCGTCGCAACGGGCGCGGTGGGATACGAGCAGCGGCCGAGCGATCAGAGCAGCAGCTGCATGTAGACGACATCCAGCCAGCGGTCGAACTTGCGACCGACCTCGCGAAGCCGACCCGACTCCACGAAGCCGAACCGCGCGTGCAGCGCGACGCTGCCGGGCTGCGCGGCGTCGATGCCGGCGACGATCACGTGATGGCCGAGCGCGCGGCTGCGCGACACCAGCGTGTCGAGGAGCTTGCTGCCGATGCCGCGACGGTGAAACTCGTGGTCGACGTAGATCGAGTCCTCGACCGTGCTCGAATACCCACAGCGCGAGTGGTACCGCGAGAGCGACGCCCATCCGACGATCCTGTCGCCTTCCTCGGCGACGAGCAGCGGGTGCGCCGCGCCGTGCTCGCGAAACCAGGCGGCGCGCCCGGCGTCGGTCTCGGGGTCGAGCTGGTACGTGCAGGTCGAGTGCAGCACGTAGTGGTTGTAGATCGCGTTCACTGCCGCCAGGTCCGCTTCCGCCATCGCCCGGAGCTTCACGTCGTCGCCTCCTGTCGTCGTCATCGCCACGCGAAGACCGGCTGCTCGAAGTGGACGACGCGCGTCGCGCGGCCGTGCAGCGCCACCTCGCGCAACTGGTAGACGATCGCCGCCGTCGGCGCGTGGACGTGCGTGCCGACCATCGCGATCGAGATCACCGGCTGATCGCTCTCCGGAATGCGCTTCAAACGCGGCACAGTGGGGTCGTCGAGGACCGCGAGCGGCACGCGATACACCGCCGCGACCTCGTCGGGATCGGGCACGAGCTCGGCGTCGGCGCTGCCCCACATGACGACTGGCGTGATCACGAACCCCGAGCGCGTCCCGTAATCGTCGAGGAGGCCGAGGACGGCGTCTGCGCCGGGTGCGAGCCCGACCTCTTCCGCGAGCTCACGCAGGGCGCCGACCGCGGCGGTCTCGCCGTCCTCGAGCCGACCGCCGGGGAGCGCCCACTGGCCGGCATGTCGCCGCAGGCGCGCCGCGCGTCGCGTGAGGAGAAAACAGCCGTTGCCGTCGGCGTCGCTCACGAGCACGACGGCGACGGCTGCGGCGCGCCGCCCGTCGAGCGCGAGCGTCGCGCGCGGGTGGGCCGCGAGATTGGCGCGCACGCGGTCGGCAAGCGCGGGCGCAAACGGATACGCTGGCGACGACACGCGCACCAGGCTACACCGAGTTGCCGGCGGCGCAAAAACACCGCGAGCATCCGCCGCAACCGCGCCGCAACGTGGTGCGCGCACGCTGCGCGCGCGCAGCGTCGGCGCGGCGAAGGAGGCCAACCCGTGAAGGCGATCCGCATCCATGCAACCGGCGGCCCCGAGGTGTTGCGTCTCGAGGACGTTCCGGACCCGACACCGGGGCCGAGCGAGGCGCTGGTGAAGATCGCCGCCGCCGGCGTGAACTTCATCGACGTCTACTTCCGCACGGGCCTCTATCCATACCCGATCCCGGGGACGCTCGGCCTCGAGGCTGCAGGCACCGTCGCCGCCGTCGGCGCGGACGTCCGCGACGTGCAGCCGGGCGACCGCGTCGCATACACCGGCGTGCCCGGCGCGTACGCGGCGATGAGCGTCGTGCCCGCCGACCGCCTCGTGAAGCTGCCCGACGGCGTCTCCTTCCGCGACGGCGCGGCAGCGATGCTGCAAGGGATGACGGCGCACTACCTCGCGACGTCGACGTACGCGCTCCGCGCCGGCGACACGTGCCTCGTCCATGCCGCCGCCGGCGGCGTCGGCCTCCTGCTCTGCCAAATGGCGAAGCTGCGCGGCGCGACCGTCATCGGCACCACGTCGAGCGCCGAGAAGGCGGCGCTCGCCCGCGATGCCGGCGCCGATCACGTGATCCTCTACACCGAGCAGGAGTTCGCCGCCGAGACGCGCCGGTTGACGAACGGCGCCGGCGTGCACGTCGTCTACGACGGCGTCGGTGTGACCACGTTCATGCAAGGGATCGATTGCCTGCGCCCGCGCGGCACGATGGTACTTTTCGGCCAATCGAGCGGCCCGGTGCCGCCGTTCGAGCTCTCGTTGCTGAATCTGAAAGGCTCGCTCTACGTCACCCGCCCGAATCTGCAGCACTACACCGCGTCGCGCGAGGAGCTCGTCGCGCGCGCAACCGATGTTCTCGGCTGGATCGCCGCCGGCCGGCTGCGCCTGCGCGTCGAGCACGAGTTCCCGCTGCGCGATGCGGCCGCGGCGCACCGCGCGCTCGAGGGCCGTCGCACGACAGGCAAGGTGGTCTTGATTCCGTGAGCGCCGAGATCGCAACCAGGAGACCCGAACCATGAGCACCGTCCGAAGCGAGCTCCGCGGGGAAGGCGTGCTGGTCATGACGCTCGACAAGCCGCCCGCCAACGCGATCGACGAGCGATTGCTGCGCGATCTCGAGACGTGCATCGGCGACGCGGCGCGCGACGATCGCGTCCGCGCCGTCGTGTTGACCGGCGCCGGGGCGCTCTTCAGCGGCGGCTTCGACTTCGCGGTGCCGCGACGCGACGACGCCGTCGCGCTCGATCTCTACGCGCTCTATCGCGAGAGCCATCTGGCGCTCTTGAGCTTGCCGAAGCCGACCGTGGCGATGGTGAACGGCCACGCCGTCGCCGGCGGTCTCGTCCTCGTGCTGGCGTGCGACTTTCGTCTCGCGCGGCGCAGCGACGATCGTTTCGGCTTCAACGAGATCGCCGTCGGCGCGTCGTTTCCGTGCGCCGCGTTCGAGATCGTGCGCGTGCGCCTCACGCACGCCGCGGCGAGCGAGCTGCTGCTGGGCGCGGCGCTCTACCCGTTCGCCGACGGGCTCCGGCTCGGCGTCTTCGACGAGCTGGTCGACGGCGCGCAGCTCGAGCGGGTGACCCTCGAGCGCGCCGCGCGTCTCGCCGCGTATCCGCGCGACGCCTACGCGCACACGAAAGCGGCGCTGGTGTCGGATGCGGCGGCACGTATCCGCGCCGAGACACAAGAGGACGCGATGCGCACGATGTCGGTGTGGATCAGCGACGAGAGCCGCGCCGCGCGCCGCAAGCAGCGCGAGAAGCTGAAGCTGCGCTGACGGCGCTCGCGGCCCGTGCGGCGCGCGCCTCCGAGTTCGCATGGCTCGACGACCACTCCTCGATACGCGCTTCCGTCTGCGCGAGCGCGGCACCACCGTGCGCGCCGAGGTCCTCGGCGGCGCGACGACGTTCGTCACGATGTCGTACATCGTCTTCGTGCAGCCCGCGGTGCTGGCGACGACCGGAATGGACGCAGGTGCGGTGCTCACGGCGACGTGCATCACGTCGGCGTTCGCGACGTTGCTGATGGGATGGTGGGCGAATTACCCGCTCGCGGTGGCGCCGGCGATGGGCCACAACTTCTACTTCGCCTTCATGGTGGCGGGACCGGTGGCGACCGGCGGCCTCGGCTACTCGTGGCAGGTGGCGCTGGGCGCGAACTGCATCGCCGGCGTCGCGTTCCTGATTCTGTCGTTGGTCGGCATTCGCGAGCGCCTGATCGACGCGATTCCGCGCTCGCTGCAGCACGCGATCTCCGCCGGCATCGGGCTCTTGATCGCGCTCGTCGGCTTCGAGTGGGCGGGTGTCGTGCGCGCCGCGCCCGGCACGCTCGTGGCGCTCGGCGACCTGCACCGCCCGGCGACGCTCGTCGCGCTCGCAGGCACGCTGCTCACCGCCGCCTTGCTCGCACGCGGCAACCGTGCGGCGATTCTGATCGGCACGCTCGCGACCGGCGCGCTCGCCGCCGCGCTCGGCCTCGTGCCGTATCACGGCCTCGTCGCGGCGCCGCCGTCGCTCGTGCCGACGTTCGCGCGGCTCGACGTCGCCGCCGCGCTGCGGCCCGACCTCGTCGCGGTGATCTTCGTACTCTTCTTCCTCGGCCTCTTCGACACCGTGGGCACGCTCATCGGCGTCGCCGATCAAGCCGGCTTGATCGAGGACGGCCGCTTGCCGCGCGCGCGCGAAGCGATGGCCTCGGACGCGGCGGGCACGATCGTCGGCACGATCCTCGGCACCTCAACGGTGACGGCGTTCGTCGAGAGCGCCGCCGGCGTGGCCGCCGGCGCCCGCACCGGTCTCGCGAACGTCGTGACCGCCACGTTGATGCTCGCCGCGCTCTTCTTCTCACCGCTCGCGCGCATGGCCGGCGAAGGCATCCGCGCCGGTGACGTGACCATGTATCCGATCGTCGCGCCGGCGCTGATCGTCGTCGGCAGCTTCATGATCCGCGGCGTCACCCGCATCGACTTCGCCGACCCACCCGCCGCGATCGCATCCTTCCTGACGATCGCCACGATGCCGTTCACGTTCTCGATCACCGAGGGCATCGCGTTCGGCATGATCAGCTACGCGGTTCTCATGACCGCCGCCGGGCGAGCCCGCGCCGTCCACCCGCTGCTGTACGTCTTCGCCGCGCTCTTCGTGGCGCGTTATGCATGGCTGATGTAGCAACGTCGCACTTGACCGTACGCTGCGTCCCCGCGAAGATCGCCGCCATGCCACGCGCGCGCGCCAACGGGATCGAGCTCGAGTACGACACCTTCGGACGGCCGTCGGCACGGCCGCTCGTGCTGATCATGGGTCTCGGCGCGCAGATGATCCTCTGGGACGAGGAGTTCTGCGCGGCGCTGGCGGCACGCGATTTCTTCGTCGTACGCTTCGACAACCGCGACATCGGCCTCTCGACCCACCTCGACGACGTCGGCGTGCCGAACGTCTGGACGGCGATCCAGAAGTCGGCGACGAACCAGCACGTCGACGCGCCGTATACGCTCGCCGACTTGGCCGACGACACCGTCTACTTGATGGCGGCGCTCGGCATCGAGCACGCACACGTGGTCGGCGCGTCGATGGGCGGGATGATCGCGCAGACGCTCGCGATCCGGCACCCGGAGCGCCTGCTCACGTTGACCTCCATCATGTCGACGACCGGCAACCCCGAGGTGCCGCCGGCGACGCCCGACGCGATGCGCGTGCTCATGACGCCGGTGCCGTCGGAGCGCGACGCGTACGTCGCGCGTTCGGTCGCGAGCTGGCGGGTGATCGGCAGCCCCGGGTTCCCGTTCGACGAGGAGCGTATCCGGCGGCGCGCCGGCCGCTCGTTCGATCGCGCGTTCCATCCGGCGGGCGTGGCGCGGCAGCTGGTCGCGATCATCGCGAGCGGCAACCGCAAGGAGGCGCTGCGCGAGGTGACGACGCCGACGCTCGTCATCCACGGCGACGCCGATCCTCTGGCGCGCGTCGAGGGCGGGCGCGACACCGCCGCGGCGATCCCGGGCGCCGAGCTGCTGATCATCGAAGGCATGGGCCACGATCTGCCGCGCGGCGCGTGGCCGCGCATCATCGACGCGATCGACGCCCACGCGTCCAAGGTGTCGCCGCGCGCGACGAAGCGGGCGACCGCTCCCGCGCCGCCTGCCGGCGGCCGAACCGGGACGGGCACTCGCGAGCCCGGCGCGTGATCGCGCGCACGTGCGATCTCTGCGCGGCGGCGCGGCTCACGACTTGGCACCACGAGGACGGCGTTTGCTGGATCGCCGACTGTGAGATCTGCGCGGTGCCGATGGTCGTCTGGCGCTCGCACGGCACCGCGCCGTCGCCCGACGACCTGACGCACATGATCGCGATGCTCGAGCGCGTCGCCGGTGCGCGCTTCGCCGAGTTCTGGGTCGACGACCACCGCCGCAACATCCCCGATCATTGGCACGCGCACGCCCGCCCGAAGGGTCCGGCGGCGCTCGGGTGGTTCACGCGGCGGCTACGATGAACGCGAGCGACGCCGGCGTGGAGCGCGTCGTACCGGCGACGCGAGGTGCCCGCGTCGAGCGCGTCGTGCCGGGGTGGCTCCTGCTGCTGTTCGTCATCGCGTTCACCGCGAACCTGCTTGCCGGCTGGACGACGAGCCTCACGATCGACCTGATGCGCGGCATGAGCCCGTTCGCGATGGCCGTCCGCGAGGAGGACCTCGCGCTGCTGCCGTACTGGCAATCCATCGCGTACGCGTTCGCAACGACCGCGATCCTCCTCTACCTGCGGCCGGTGATCGCCTGGTTTCGTCGCGGCGCCGTCGCGCCGGCGCCGCCGCTCGTGCAGCGGCGCGCGCTGAACGCGCCGCTCGTGGTCGCGATGCTGATCTTCACGCCGTGGATGATGGGGGTCGTGGGCTTTCCGATCGTGACGTGGCTCCGCGACGGCGCGTGGACGACGGATCTGCTGTCGCAGCACATCTACTCGCCGCTCGTGAACGGCTTTCTTGCAACGACGACCTCGTATCTCCTGATCGTCTGGCTCTTTCGTAGCTCCGTCGTGCCGCGAGTGTTTCCCGACGGGCGGCTGATCGACGCCCCGGGACCGATGGCGTTCGGCGTGCGCGGGCGGCTGCTGGTCTTCTTGATGGCGGTCGCGTTCACACCGCTCTTCACCATGCTCGGCCTCGTGCGCGCCGGGCTGATGCGCGTCCACGCCGGCTACGATCCGGCGACGGTGATCACGAGCGTCGCGAGTGCCGGCACGCTCATCTTCGTCGTCTTCGTCGCCCTCGGCGTCTTCCTGACCCTCGTCCTCGCGCAGACGCTGACGCGGCCGTTGGCCTGCGTCGCGGACGCGCTCCGCCGCGTACGTAGCGGCGACCTCGACGTGCGCGTGCGCGTCGGCGCGACCGACGAGGTCGGCCTCCTCGAGAACGGCGTCAACGCGCTCGTCGAGACGCTGCAGGATCGCGAGCGCATCCTGCACGCCTTCGGACGCATCGTCGAGCCGGCGGTACGCGACCGGCTGCTCGCGGGCGACGTCGGCCTCGGCGGCGAGCTGCGGCACGCGACGGTGCTCTTCTGCGATCTCCGCGGCTTCACCGCGCTCGCCGAGCGCACGCCGCCGGCGGAGGTCGTCGCGACGCTGAACGAGTTCTTCTCGCTCATGACGGCGTGGGTACGGAACTGCGGCGGCTATGTCGACAAGTTCATCGGCGACGCGGTGCTCGTGATCTTCGGCTTGCTCGAGGAGCGTCACGACGCCGGAACGACGGGCGCCGCCGCGGCGATGCGCTGCGCGCTCGGCATGCGCGAGCGGCTCGCGGAGCTGAACACCGTGCGCACCGCCGCCGGTAAGACCCCGCTCGTCGTCAGCGTCGGCGTGCACGCCGGCGAGGTGCTCGCCGGCCGCATCGGCGCCGAGGACCGCCACGAGTACACGGTGATCGGCGACACCGTGAACGTCGCCGCGCGCCTGCAGCAGCTCTGCAAGGAGTCGGAGCACGCCGTGCTCGTGTCCGAGGTGGCGTACGAGCTGGCATGCGCCGGCGGCGTGCGCTGCATGGTCGCGCAGCGCGACGCGGTCACGTTACGCGGGCGGCGCCAGCCGGTGCGGGTGTTCGCGGTCGCCTGACGGAACCAGCGGCGCCGACGTAGTTCTACGCGTAGACCCCGTCATCTGATCGGCGCACTATCCATCCACCAACTGGACGCCCGCCCGACGGACGATTTCCCCGCATCATGCCGGCGCGAGCGTCCGCAGCGAGGAGGATTCGTCCATGTCGTACATCACGCTGGCCGTGGCGGTCACATTCGCCATGGTGTCCCTTGGCGCCCCGAAGGCGCATGCCGAAGACACCGCCGCCATCCTGGTGGCGATGCCCAATAAGACTGTCGAGCAGTTCTACCTGAAGCAACTCTGTGACCGCATCGCTGTCGCCGAGAAGAGCCTCTTCCATGCGATGGACGGCGTGGTCGATTGCACGCAACGCGGCTGCACCCACGGGGACGCCGACAAAGCGATGGTTTTCGAGGAGGCCGCCCAACGAGTTCACGCGAACAGTTTCGGCGCCTACGAAGATGCCGCGAGCGCCTATCGCGCGAAACGCGATGTCGACGCCCGATCCTGCGAAGCCGCCAGCGACGCCTCGGGCGCCCACTAATGACCCGACGGGCTGATGCCCTATCCAGCTGAGCTCACAATCCCGGAACCGGAAACCGCTCGCAGAGCGCCCTGACGTCGCGACGGCGGCGCTCCAGTGCCGCGGCGTCGCCGCCGTCGCGCACCGTCTCGACGATCCACTCGCCGAGCCGGCACATCTCGGCCTCGCCCATGCCGCGCGTCGTCGCCGCCGGTGTGCCGAGACGGACGCCGCTCGGCCGCAGCGGCGGGTTCGGGTCGTCGGGGATGATCTGCTTGTTCGTCGTGATGCCGACCGCATCGAGGCGCTGCTCGGCGGTGCGGCCGTCGACACCAGCCGTCGCGACGGTGTCGAGCACCAGCATGTGATTGTCGGTACCGCCGGTCACGAGCGCGCAGCCGCGTGCGAGGAGCGTGTCGGCCAGCGCGCGCGCATTGCACAGCACCTGGCGCGCGTAGACCGCGAACGCCGGCTCTTGCGCCTTCTTCAACGTCACCGCGACGGCGGCGATCGTGTTCATGTGCGGGCCACCCTGCAGCCCGGGAAAGACCGACTGGTCGATTGCCGCGGCGTGTGCACGGCGGCAGAGGATCACGCCGGCACGCGGGCCGCGCAGCGTCTTGTGCGTGGTCGTGGTCACGATGTCGAAACCGAAATCGAACGGGTTGCTGAGCACGCCCGCCGCGACGAGGCCGCCGACGTGGGAGATGTCGGCCATGGTGAGCGCGCCGACCTCGTCGGCAATCGCCTTGAAGCCGGCGTAGTCGTAGTCGCGCGGGTACGACGTGTAGCCGCAGAGGACGATCTTCGGCCGTGTCTCGCGCGCCAGCCGCCGCACCTCGTCGAAGTCGATGCGGCCCGCCTCGTCGGGGACGGTGCGATAGCGGACGAAGCGGAAGACGCGCCCCATGTGCGACACCGGGGCACCGTGCGTCAGGTGGCCGCCGTGCGAAAGGTCCATCGCCAGCACCGTGTCGCCGGGGCGAAGGAAGGCGAAGTACACCGCCTGGTTCATCGGCGAGCCGGAGAGCGGCTGGACGTTCGCGTGCTCGCAGCGGAAGAGCACCCGGGCACGCGCACGCGCCAGCTCCTCGATCGCGTCGGTGTACTCCTGACCCCCGTAGTAGCGCCGCCCGGGGTACCCCTCGGCGTACTTGTTCGTCAGCACGGAGCCGAGCGCCGCCAGCACCTCCGGGTACGTGTAGTTCTCGGACGGAATCAGCTCGATGCCGCGCTGCTCCCGTCGCTCCTCGCCGGCAATCGCGGCGAACACGTCGGGGTCGTTGCGCTGGAGGAGCGCGCGGTACGACTCGAGGGTGACGTTCACGCCTCGGACTGTAGTGCGACGGTCATTGATTAGTGAAATTAAACTTTCTAAGTATTACGTTCGATGCTGCTGAAAGAGCTCGACCTCAACAAGCTGCACGTCTTCGCCGCCGTGGCCGAGCACGGCGGCGTGAGCCGCGCGGCGGCCGAGCTGGGGCGGACCCCGTCGGCGGTCAGCCAGAGTCTCTCCGCACTGGAGGACGCGCTCGGCGTGAAGCTTTTCGATCGCATCGGCAAACGCCTCGTCCTGACGCGCGGCGGGCACGCGCTTCACGGCCACGTACGCGAGCACCATGCGGCGTTGCAGCGCACCGTCGACACGCTGCGGAACGACACCGGCGACGTGCGGGGCGCGGTGCGCATCGGCGTCTACCTCGGCTTCCCGCGATTGCGACTGGCGACGTTCCTCACCCGCTTCCGCACGCGCCATCCCGACGTCGAGCTGCGGATCGTCTACGCTCCGCAAGAGGACCTGAGCGCGCGGCTCCTGCGCGGTCGCCTCGATTTCGCCTTCGCGCTGCGTCCGCGGAGCGACACTCACGCCGCACTCGAGTCCGCGCAACTCTTCGAGGAGACGCTACTCCTCGTCTCGAGTCGTCGCTTCTTCCGCCGCGGATTCACGCTCGAGGCGCTCGCCCGCACCCCCGTCGTCGACTACTACCAGAGCGACCCGCTGATCGAGCGCTGGCTCACACACCACTACGGCGCCCGCGCACCCCGCCCCAGGGTCGCGATCTGGGCCGCGACGACCGACTTAGTGCTCGACCTAGTGCTGAGCCACGCCGGCGTCGGCGTCCTACCGCGCACCGTCGCAACCCCATATCTACGCCGTCGTCGTCTAGTGGCGCACCGCACGCCGCGCCCCGCTCTCACCGACTGGATCTGGCTGAACGAGGTCCGCGGCGCCTACCGCGACCGAGCGCTCACGGTCTTTCGCGAGGCCGTGATGCGCGAGCTCGCGTGATGAGCGGTGCTACCGGAATCGCGGGGCGAAACGCGGAGGGGTGACGTCAGAGCGGGCGCGACGTCGGCGGCCCGGCGCATCTCGCACCGGGCCGCGACGTCGGGAGAGGTGTACGACTACGACGCGGTCTTCTTCGCCGCGATCTCGTCGTCGATGATCTCCTTGAATTTCTCGAACGGCTGCGCGCCGGAGATCATGCGTCCATTGATGAAGAACGCGGGCGTGCCGTTGACCCCGACCTTGTTGCCGTCGGCGATGTCCTTGTCGATGGCGTCCTTGTGCGGCTTCTTCGCCAGGCAGTCGTCGAACTTGGCGCTGTCGAGACCGACGTCCTTCGCGTACTGCTTGAGCTTGTCGTCTTGGAGCGCGGTCTGATTGTCGAAGAGCTTGGCGTGGTACTCCCAGAACTTGCCCTGCGCGTTGGCGCAGGCGGCCGCCTCGGACGCAGGCCGAGCCATCGAATGCATCGGCAGCGGATAGTCGCGGTAGACGAGTCGGATCTTGTCCCCGTACACCTGCATGACCTTGTTCACCGAGTCCTCGGCCCGTTTGCAGAAGGGACACTGGTAATCGGAGAACTCGATGATCGTGACCGGCGCCTTCGCGCCGCCGCCGCGCTCGGGACGTCCCGCCGTCGCGACGTCGATGACGGGCGCCTTGAGGGCGACCGTCGTCTTGTGCTTCGCCTTCAGCTCGTCGATGAACTTTCCGAGCCGTTCCTGCGAGCGCTGGCCGCTGAGATACTGGACGATCTGCGGCTTCACAGTGTCGAGCGTCTGGCCTTTGAGCTGCGCTTTATTGTCGTCGTAGACTTTCTGAATCTCCTCGTCCGTCGGCACCGTCACCTTGTCGGTGATCTCGGTCTTCTGCAGCGCATCGACCGTCACTTTGCGGTCGTTCGCCTCCTGCTTGATGAGCTCCTCGGCGATCATCTCGTCGACACCCTCGCGCAGCGCTTCGTAGCGCTGGGTGTCGAGCTCGATGAGCTTCGAGCGCACCTTGTCCTCGAGCTCGCCACGAGTGATCTTCCGCGGCCCGACGGTCGCGATCGTGTCCGTCGGAGCGCCCGACAAGTTCGTCGCCGCCGCGGGACCCGCTGCCCCGGCGACACCCACGACGCCGAGACCGAAACCCACGGACAGAATGAGTGCAATCGCTACACGCATGCGAACCTCCTTCGCAAAGGGTCGAAAGCTACGGTGCCGACAGCGGCGGGTCAAGCGGGGCGGCGCGTCGGGAGGAAGGCTACGAGTCGGACTCTGCCGAGCGACGGACGATGTCCAGGATCGATTGAAAACTATCCTCCGGTGCCGTGCGGTTACGGCGTTCGATGCCGCACTGCACGCATTCGTGGGCGAGCACGTGCTCACCCCGCCGCGTTTCGACACGAACCGGCCGCATCATTCCTCTACATGCCGCCCGGCGATCGCCCGGATCGATGTCGACGTGCCGGCTCCACAGGCACCGTGGACAGTGGTTCGTGTAGCCGGTGCCGCGAACTTCGAGTCCGCATTCTGCGCAATCGAAATTCTCGATGCGACGCTGGAAGAGTGGGCGCACGGAGCGAGTCCGGAGTCTTGTGCGAGCTGTATCAGGCCGACGACCGCACGCGCCATCGCGCGCTCGCCGGACCGTGCCGCGCGTGGTAGCTGACGCCATCCCAACGACGATTGGAGCGCCCATGCCCAATACGACCGGAATCGTTCCGTTCTGGAAGCAGTACGACCGCAAGGCGGTGCTGCGGTTTGCGCAGCTTGCGGAGGATCTCGGGTACGACTCGATTTGGATCCCCGAGGCCTGGGCGTACGAGCAGTTTCAGCTGCTCGCGGAGATCGCCGGCGCCACGCGGCGGCTGAAGCTCGGGACCGGGATCACGAACGTGTTCAGCCGCTCGCCGGGACTGCTCGCGATGAGCGCGGCGACGCTCGACGAGATTTCGGAGGGGCGCGTCATCCTCGGGCTCGGAACGAGCGGCAAGCTCGTCGTCGAGAACTTCCACGGCGTACCGTACGAGAAGCCGCTCACGCGGCTGCGCGAGACGATCGGGATCGTGCGGGCGCTCTGGCGCGGCGACCGTCTGGCGCCCGAGATGAGCACGCTCTTCGAGCCGCGCCACTTCAAGCTCGAGATGACGCCGCGCCGCCGCGACATTCCGATTTACGTCGCGTCGCTGCAGGAGAAGGCGGTCCGCGAGATCGGGCGCAGCGCCGACGGATGGATCCCGACGTTCTGGCCGTACCGGCACCTGCGGGACGGTATCGCGTGGATCGCCGCGGGGGCGGAAGAGGCCGGCCGCGCCGGCGTGCACGTCGAAGTCGCGCCGTTCATGGCGGTCGTGCCGCTCGACGATCGCGACGCTGCGCGCATGCTCGTGAAGCCGCTGGTCGCGTTCTACATCGGCGGCATGGGCACGTATTACCACGCGCTCTTCCGCCGCTACGGCTTCGGCGAGAACGCCGACCTCGTACGCGAGCTCTACCAGGCCGGCGATCGCGCAGCCGCGGGCGCCGCCGTGAGCGACGACCTCATCGACGCGATCGCGATCTGCGGGCCGGCGTCGTACTGCCGTGAGAGACTCGCCGAGTGGCGCGCGCACGGCGTCGACTCTGCGCTCCTCAATCTGCCCGTCGGCGTTCCGCCGGAGCTGACGGAGCAGTTCCTGCGGGCGCTGGCACCGAACGGCGCCTGATCTCATCGAGCACGTCGCGCGGGACGCGGCGTCGTGGTGGCCGCGCCCCGCTGCGCGTGATCGCTCAGGCGGCGAGCAACACGCCGTCGGGCTCGAGTGCAATCGCCAGCGCGTCGTCGACCGTTGCGACCGGATGGAAGCGCATGCGCTCGCGCACCTCCTGCGGCACCTCGTCGAGATCCGCAGCGTTGCGCTCGGGAAGAATCACGTCGGTAAGTCCGGCGGCGTGCGCGGCGAGCACCTTCTGCTTGACGCCACCGATCGGCAATACCCTTCCCTGCAGCGTGACCTCGCCCGTCATCCCGACCGTGTGCTTCACCGGACGTCCGCTCATGAGCGACGCGATTGCGGTCACGATCGTCACGCCCGCGCTCGGGCCGTCCTTCGGGATCGCGCCGGCGGGAACGTGGATGTGGAACTCGCGCTCGTCGAACGCGTGCTCGTCGATGCCGAGAGCCCGGGCGTGGCTTCGCACGTACGTCAGCGCGATGCGCGCCGACTCCTTCATGACGTCGCCGAGCTGGCCGGTGAGGACGAGACCGCCTTTGCCGGCCATCGTCGCCGCCTCGACGAAGAGGACGTCGCCGCCCGCGCCGGTCACGGCGAGACCGGTCGCGACGCCCGGTACCGCCGTGCGGGCTGCCGCCTCCGGGAAGAACTTCTGCCGTCCGAGGGCGTCGCGGACGACCGCGACGTCGATCTGCACCGGCGTCGCGACGGTGCCGGACGCGATCCGCGTCGCCGTCTTCCGCAGTGCCGTTCCGAGCTCGCGCTCGAGCTGGCGCACGCCGGCCTCGCGCGTGTACTCGACGACGATCGTCTGCAGCACGCCGTCCGTGATCGCGACCTCCTCCGGACGCAAGCCGTTGCGCTCGACCTGCCGCGGCCAGAGGTAGCCGCGCGCGATCGCGACCTTCTCGGAAAGCGTGTAGCCGTCGAAGCGGATGATCTCCATGCGGTCGAGCAGCGGACCGGGAATCGTGTCGGCGACGTTGGCGGTCGCGACGAAGAGCACCTGCGACAGATCGAGCTCGACGTCGAGGTAATGATCGCGGAACGAGTGGTTCTGCGCCGGGTCGAGCACCTCGAGAAGCGCCGCCGACGGGTCGCCGCGCCAGTCGGCGCCGACCTTGTCGACCTCGTCGAGCATGATCACCGGGTTCATCGTCCCCGCGTCGCGCAGCGCGCGCACGAGCCGTCCGGGCAGCGCGCCGATGTACGTGCGACGGTGGCCGCGGATCTCCGCCTCGTCGCGCACGCCGCCGAGCGACATGCGGACGAACTTGCGGCCGGTGGCGCGCGCGATCGACTCGCCGATCGACGTCTTGCCGGTACCAGGGGGGCCGATGAGCGTCAGAATGACGCCGGCCTTGCGGTCGTCGGTCATGCCGCGGTCGGCGCGGAGCTTGCGGACCGCGAGATACTCGGTGATCCGCGCCTTCACGTCGTCGAGACCGGCGTGGTCGGCGTCGAGGACCTCACGCGCGTGCACGGGATCGAGCCGCTCCTCGGAGCGCTTCGACCACGGCACCGCGATCAGCCAATCGAGGTACGTGCGGATCATCGACGCCTCGCCGGTCGAGTCGCCCATACGCTCGAGCCGGGCGAGCTCGCGCTCCGCCTGCTCGCGCGCCGCTTCCGGCATGCCGGCGTCCGCGATCTTGGCGCGGTACTCGCTCGCGACCGACTGCTCGTCCTCGCCGAGCTCCTTCCGAATCGAGTCCATCTGCCGGCGCAGAAAATACTCGCGCTGCTGCTTCTGCGCGCCCGACTCGACGTCCTCGCGGATGCGCTTGCGCACCTGCAGCTCGGCCAACCGCTCGCGCTGGAAGCGCGTCGCCAGCTCGAGGCGAGCGCCGACGTCGAGTGTCTGCAAGAGCTCGACCTTCTGCTCGAAGTTCAAATCGGGCGAGTACCCCGCCGTGTCGGCGAGCGCGCCCGGATCGGTGATCGAGCGGACGAAGGCGCGGATCCGATCGTCGGCGCCGCGCACCTCGAGGATCTCCTCGACGACCGCTCGGTACTCGCGCTCGATCTCGAGCGTGCGGCTCGGCGGCGGCGTGACGTCGGGACGCTCCTCGACCTCGACGCGCAACCCCGTGCCGTCGGCCTCGGCCGCGCCCGCGATGCCGCGGTGGAGGCCGCTGAAGGAGGCGGCGCGAATGCGGCCGGGCAGGCGCACGTGGTCGACGACCTTCGCGACCACGCCGACGTTGGCGTACTCGCGGCCGTGCCGCGGCACCAAAAAGACCTGCTCCTCGTCGCCGACGTCGATCGGCAACGTGACGTCCATGTTCGGGAACACGACGGTGTCGTCGAGTGGGATCAGTCGCAATTTGGTCATGGTGAACGAACGTAAGCACATGCTTGAGGTTGTCAAGTATCGAGTACCTCGACTATTTTTGGAGCGTGACGCGCAGGACGGCGGGTTCGCACCCTACGAGGGCAGGCGGTCACCCTACGAGGGCGCGCGCTACGAGGGCAAGCGACGCGTGGCGGCTCGTGCTCGAGCTGCTTTTGGCCGAGCGCCGCCGCGTGCCGGCGATTGCGAGCGCGCTCAGATTGTCCGCCGCGCAGTGCCACGTGCTGCGCCTCCTCGAGCCCGGCAAGCCGCTGGCGATGCGCCGCGTCGCCGAGGCGCTCGCGTGCGACGCCTCGAACATCACCGGCATCGTCGACCGCCTCGAGGCTCGTGGCCTGCTCGAGCGGCGCGCCGCCGCGCACGACCGCCGCGTCCGGGTGGTCGTGATCACCCGCCGCGGCGCGACGATGCGCGCCCGGCTCCTCGCCCGCTTGACCGCTCCGCCGCCGGCAATCGCGCGCCTCAGCCGCGGCGAGCAGCGCACGTTATGCACGATCTTGCGCCGCGCCCTCCCGCCGTCGCAACGCGAGTAGAGCTCATCGGCTGGCGACGTCGAGCAGCGCCGGCTCATCGCGGCGCGGCCGCGCGCAAACAGTACGATCACGCTGCGGCATTACGCGCACCGCCGCCGCATTTCGTCGCTCCACCGTCACGTCGGTAACGGTTGTCGTCCTTGTCGCCGAACGACGCTACGCGCGTCGCCCACGCGAATGCGCAACCTCGCGGCGGGACGCGGCGCCGGGGAGCGCGGCGATCGTCGGCTGCACCCGTTCTGCGCACGTGAACCTTTTCGCGCAGGTCGGGTGCAGCCGACGATTGCCGCGTTCCCCGGCGCCGCGTCGAACGGTGTGGACGCATCCGTGTCGGTACGACGATTGCTGCATCGATCCTCCGCCGAAGTTTCGGAAAATCGAAGCCGACCCAGGAGGTCATATGCGCGCAGCCAGCGTCTTTGCCGTATCGTCGCTCTTCCTTCTGATCACCAGCGCTCCCGCCCGCGCCGAGGACGGTCCCGATCGGTCGTCGTGCATCGCGGCGTGCGGCGCCCAGGCCGAGGAGGCCTACCACGCGTGCCGCGAGCAGGGAGGCGGCGAGGACGATTGCGTGGCGAGCGCCATCCAAGGTCTCGAGACCTGCGTCGCCGCGTGCCCGAGCGCGCCGCCGGCATGCACCGATCTATGCACGTCGGTCGCCGGTGACGTCGCGGAGGAGTGCAACACGCAATTCCCGGATGGGGCCGACATGTGCGCGGCGATCCAGCAGGCGGCGCTCGAGGCCTGCCAAGCCGCCGTCTGCAACGGTGGCGAGATCTCCTGCGAGGGCGCCTGCAGCAACGTCGCCCGCCACGTGTTCGCCGCCTGCATCGACGGCGGCGGCGGCGCGGACGCATGTGCGGCGCTGCAGAGCGAGACCTCCGATCATTGCATCGCGACGCAATGCGCGCCGATTCCGGAGCCGACCTGCGCGGACCGCTGCAACGTGCGCGCCGGCGAGGCGCACGCGCATTGCCTCGAGGAAGGTCTCACAGCCGATCAATGCGATCCGCTCGCCGCGAACGTGCTCCAGCAGTGCATGGATCACGAGTGCACGCCGCCGGCGCCGGATTGCGAGGAGCAGTGCCAGGCCGACGCCGAAGCGCTCTTCCAGAGCTGCGTCGCCGCCGGCGGCAGCGAGGCGGATTGCGCCGCGCAAGCGCAAGAGTCGCAGCACACGTGCGTAACGAACAACTGCCCCGCGGATGGGCCGCCGGAGCCGAGCTGTACCGACCGCTGCAACGCCGCCGCGCAGGAGTTTCAGCAGCACTGCATCAACGAGGGCGGTGACGAGGCGCAGTGCGCCGCGCAAGCCGACGACGTCGCCCGCAACTGCATCGCCGAGCATTGCACCGAGGAGCCGCCCCCGCCGCCGAGCTGCGAGAGCGACTGCGAGGACCACGCCCACGGCGATTTCCAGCGCTGCATCGCCGCCGGTGGAACCGAGGACGATTGCAAGATGCAGGCGCAGGCGTCGTTCGACGACTGCGTGACGCTCCATTGCGGCGATCCGGCGCCGAGCTGTCAGGACCGGTGCACGCGGCGCGGGAACCACGTTCAGGCGAGGTGCTTGAAGAACGGCGGCACTGCGGATGATTGCGCGGCGGCGGGCGCGGCCGCCACGCAAGACTGCGTGAACGAGCACTGCGTACCGCCGCCGCCGAACACGTGTGCGGACAATTGCAAGGCGCTCGCGCAGCAAGCCCATGACGCGTGCGTCGCCGCGGGCACCGACACGGCGACGTGCGACGCGCAGGCACAAGCGATGCTCGAGCAGTGCCTGACCGATCAGTGCGGCGTCGCGCCGCCCTCGACCTGCACCGAGCAGTGCGAGGTGAAGGCGCAGCAAAACTACAACAAGGCGCTGAGCCGCGGCAGAAGCACCGCCCGCGCCGCACGGCGCGCGCAGTTCCTCTTCCACCGCTGCGTGAAGAGCTGCGAGAAGAACAACTAGCTAGCAGTCGACCACAAGGTGGGCGCGCGTCGCACGGCGGCGCGCGCCCACCACATTGCTCAACCCCGACTCGATTACCCGCCGATGCTTCGCCTTCTCACATCTCCACCGCAGCTTTGAACGCCGGCCGCACCTCGAGCCGCGCCAAGTAACGCCCGAGCTGCGGATACGTCTTGTCGAGGATGCCGAGGGCGCGCGCCGCGACGAGCGTGAAGCCCATCATCACGTCGGCGGCAGAGAACTCGTTGCCGACGAGGTAGTCCTTTCCCGCGAGCGCCCGCTCGACGAAATCCAACGCCCCGCGCGCGCGGTCGCGCGCGTCGAGGACCGCGTCGCCCACCTTGTCCGCGTCGCCTTTGTAGAGCGTATGCCACACGATCACGCCGAGCGGCGGAAACGCCGTCGACTCGGCGAAATACATCCATTGCAGGAACTCGCCGCGGAGCGGCGAGCCGTGCGGCGGCGCGAGACGCCCGTTGCCGTAGCGCTCGAGGATGTACTCGATGATCGCACCCGACTCGCAGATCGTCACCTCGCCGTCCTCGATGACGGGGAGCTTCCCGAGCGGCGTGTTCTGGGCGAACACCTTCTGCGGCGGCTTGAACGTGACCCGCCGTAGGTCGTACGGCAGACCGAGCTCCTCGAGCAGCCAGCGCACGCGGATCGAGCGCGTGCGTGGCGCGAAGTAGAGGGTGATCATCGCTCCTCCGACTACGCGAACGTCGTCGCGCGCTCAAGCACCGCGTGCGATCGGCGGGACACCATCGAGCCGCAAGACGCTCGCCACGACCGCGAATTCGAGCGTCTCCTCCGCCGCGACGACCAACCCGAGAACCGTCAGCGTGGCACTTCCGGTGACGGCGCCGATCACCGCCACGACGAGCGCGCCGCCGACGACCGCGCACCCGAGCATCCGCACGAGCGCGCGGGCGCGGCGGCGCCCGTCGCTCTCACGCATGGCTGACCCGCGGCACCCGCGCCGGGGCGGCCGCTGGCTCTTCGCCGGCACGGCGGAAGAGGTAGAGCAGCGGGCCGATGCTGCCGAGAAACAGCGTGAGGACGAGGTACGGCACTGCCGACGCTCCGCGCGCGCGCGCGTCGCGCCACATCCAGAGGCTGACCATCGAGAGCGCGATCACGAGATCGATGAAGACCTGCAGCGTGATGGCGTTCATCGCATGCAGGTCGAAGAACGCGACGTAGCCGTACTGCCAGATCGCGTACGCGGTGAGGGCGACGAAGTCCACGAGGAGAATCCCAATGCCGATTTGCTTGACGTTCATGACGCCTCCTTTGGCTGCGCCGCTGGCGGCGCACGTCGAGCAGCGATCCAACCGCCGTGCCAAGTGCGGCAGTCACGGCCGATCGCGCGCGACGTCACGCGGCGGCGCGCCGGCGCGTGGTGCGGCCGCAACGGCGTGTGGTGCTGTTGCAACGTGCGCCGCAATCAACATCGCGGCGAGGACGAGCTCGACGGCACAGAAGAGCCACGGCAACGGCCCCGGCGGCTCGTCCACGACGGCGCCGATCACACGGCCGGCGGCCATGCCGGCGAGCGCCGTCGCAACCGCGACGAGCACGCCGCCGCGCAGAGCCGGGCGGGTGCGGGCGCCGATCAAGAGCGCCGAAACGGTGACTCCGAACCCCCCATAGACCGCCCGCACCTCATTGCGGCCGTCGACCGTCGTGACGTTCACCCCGAACGGCGCCAGGACCCGCGCCGGCGCGGCCAACGCGACGAGGCCCATCAGCAGAAAGAACGTCGCGACGACGGCAATCAGAAACGACCCGACACGCATGGACGTCACCTCCCACGGCGCAGCGGAGCGCCTCGCACGGCAGTTGCACGCCGCAGGCCGCGTGCGAAACAATCGCGGCGGCGCGGCGATTGCAACGGTTCCGGAGCGACGCGCGACGCCTGCGATCATGAACGCGACCATGCTCGAGTACGAATCGCCTTCGGCGCCGAACGCAACGCCGACCCAAGGTCGCGGGCCGCTCGGCCACGAGCGCTGGTGGGGCGCCGCGGCCGGCATCGCGCTGGCGCTCATCGACACCGCGATGCTTTCGGGATTCGGCATCACGTTCGCGATGAACGGCCGCGACGTGACGTTGCTCGTCGCCGGCTTCTTCGCATCCTCGTTGGCGCTCTTCGGATTTCTCGTCGGGGCGTTGATCGAGGCGCGGCGCCGTGATCGAAAAGCCGCGGCGGTCATCCGCACGCAAGTGGAGACGATCAGCGCCGCGCGCGCGCGCCTCGTGCAGAGCGAGAAGCTCGCCGCCCTCGGGCAGCTCGCGACCGCGATCGCGCACGAGGTGCGCAACCCTCTTGCCGTCATCCGCTCCGCCGCGCAGGGTCTCTCCGAGGCTGCCGCGCCCGACGACGCCGACGCGCAACGCGCGTGCACGTTCATCACGGCGGAGATCGATCGGCTGAGCAACGTGATCTCGTCGCTGCTCGCGTTCGCGCGGCCGCCGCAGCTCGCGCCGCGCGCGGTACCCGTCGGCACGCTCTTCGACCGCGCGCTCCTCCTCGCCGCCGACGAGCTCGCCGAGAGCGGCGTGCGCGTCCGGTGCGACGCCGGCGACGTGCCGGCGGTGCAGGCCGATCCCGACCTCGTCTGTCAGGTGCTGCTCGGTCTCCTCGCGAACGCCGCCGACGTGGTGCCCGCGGGCGGCGAGATCGCGCTCGAGGCGCGGCGCGCGGAGGGCACCGTCGAGCTCGCGGTCGCCGACTCGGGACCGGGCGTCGCCCCCGAGCTGCGCGAGCGTGTGTTCGAGCCGTTCTTCACGACACGGCCGCGCGGCACCGGGCTCGGTCTCGCCGTCGCGCGGCAGATCGTCGAGGCGCACGGCGGCCGCATCGCCGTCGCCGAGCGACCGGGTGGCGGCGCGCGCTTCGTCATCCGTCTGCCGATCGCGAACGCGCCGGCGAGGGCCGCGTGACTCCGCGTGTCCTCATCGTCGACGACGAGGAGCGGATGGTCGGCGTCGTCGCCGCGGCGCTCGCGCGCGCCGGCTGGGAATGTGAGGGCTGCGCGAACGGCGAGGCGGCGCTCGCCGCCCTCGAGGCGCGCGGCGCGGACGCCGTCGTGACCGACTGGAAGATGCCGCAGATGGACGGCATCGAGCTGCTGCGACGGCTGCACGCGAAGCGGCCGGGTTTGCCGGTCATCCTGCTCACCGCCTACGCCAGCATCCCGTCGGCGGTCGCGGCGATGCGCGAGGGCGCGTTCGATTACGTGACGAAGCCCTTCGACAACGACGAGCTGCGCGCGATCGTCGCCCGCGCCCTCGAGCTGACGCGCCTCGAGCGCGAGAATCGCTGGCTGCGCCAAGAGGTCGAGGGCCGTTACGCCGGCGACCAGGTGATCGCCGAGAGCGCGCGCAGCCGCGAGCTCCTGGAGCTCGTGCGCCGCGTCGCGCCGAGCCGTGCGACGGTGCTGATCCAAGGCGAGAGCGGCACCGGCAAGGAGCTCGTCGCGCGCCTGCTGCACTACTGGAGCGAGCGCGTCGGACGACCGTTCATCGCGGTGAACTGCAAGGCGTTCGCCGAGGGCGTGCTCGAGAGCGAGCTCTTCGGTCACGAAAAAGGCGCCTTCACCGGCGCGAGCGCGGCGCGAGCGGGTTGCTTCGAGCGCGCCTCGGGCGGCACGCTCTTCCTCGACGAGATCGGCGAGGTCGGCGGCGACTTCCAGGCCAAGCTCTTGCGCGTCCTTCAAGATAGCGAGGTGCTGCGCGTCGGCGGCGTCGAGCCGCGGACGGTCGACGTGCGCATCGTCGCGGCGACGAATCGCGTGCTGCGCGACGAGGTCGCCGCCGGCCGGTTCCGCGAGGATCTCTATTTCCGCCTGAACGTGATCCCGATTCAGCTTGCCCCGTTGCGCGAACGGCGCGAGGACATCCTGCCGCTCGCGGGGCATTTTCTCCGCCACCACGCCGCCGCCGCGGCGCGCCCGCTCGTCTTCACCGCCGACGCCGAAGCGGCGCTCCTCGCGCACCCGTGGCGCGGCAACGTGCGCGAGCTCGAGAACGCCGTCGAGCGCGGCGTCGTCCTGGCGCGCGCGGACGCGATCACCCCCGAGGACCTGCTCCTCGAGGAGGCCCCGGCGGCGAGCGGCGGCGACGACGGCACCTTGCAAGCGACGCTCGACCGCGCGACCGCAACGCGCATCCGCGACGCGCTCGCCGCCGCCGGCGGGCACCGCAGCGAGGCAGCGCGCGCGCTCGGCGTCGACCGCACGACGCTCTATCGGTTAATGAAGCGTTACGGCGTACCGGGGTGAGACCTGGGGACGGCGAATCGAGCGACGCGGACGAGCCAATGAGCGACGAGCACCTGATCATCGAGCGCCGCGACGGATTCGCGGTCGTCACGCTGAACCGCCCCGCGAAGCGCAACGCGCTCACGTTCGCGATGCGACGCGCCCTCGCCG
>JBGPOW010000009.1:0-44647 GCA_041488235.1 Binatia bacterium | reverse complement strand
GCTCGCTGCGCCGTATCGTCGCCCAACCGCAGCGCCACCACCCCATGCGCAACCTCGTGAAAGATGACCGCCAAGAGGAGCGGTACCGACCAGAGCGCGAGCTGTCGCACGAGCTCGCCGGCGTGGTCGGGGTTCCCCATGATTGTACCTAACAAGGTCCCTCCGCGCGCGCAACGAAATCCGCGTCGGTGTTCCGCACGGGCGGCGCGGGAAGAAGTAGTCGCGACGCGGGGCGGGCGAGAGCGGGGTGCGCTGGGCCGGCCCGCGGGCGCGGCCATCCGAGTCCGCGCGAACGTGACGGGCGCATGCGGACGTCTACGTACACGCGCACGTCGGTGGTCAGCGCGCAAATTCTACGTCCCCGCGCACCCCGCTCTCGCCCGCCGCCGCTCCGTCGGCGCTTACTCGCGCCGCTCGCGCGGCGCATCGCGCGTTGCGCGCGCGGAGGCGTCACGCGGGTGGTATTTGCGGTGTACCTCGCGCAGGCGCTTGGGGGCTACGTGGGTGTAGATTTGAGTCGTCGCGACGTCGGCGTGGCCTAGCATGGCTTGGACGGCGCGGAGGTCGGCGCCGCCGTCGAGGAGGTGGGTCGCAAAGGCGTGGCGAAGGCTGTGCGGGGAGAAGCGCGGATCGAGCGACGCCACCCGCAAGTAGTGTTTCAGCAGCTTCCAGATCATTTGCCGCGACAGCGGTGCACCGCGGCGCGAGATGAAGAGCTCGGAGCGAGCGCGGGCGCCGGCGACGAGCAATGGGCGCGCGGCGCTCTGGTACTCGGTGAGCCGCTGTCGCGCGATCCGGCCGAGCGGGACAACGCGCTCGCGACCGCCCTTCCCGATGATGCGGACGCAGTTCGCGTCGAGGTCGACGTTCGGCGGACGCAGGCGCACCAGCTCCGAGACCCGCAGCCCGGCGCCGTAGAGCAGCTCGAGCATCGCGCGATCGCGCCGGCCGAGCGCGGTGTCGGCGGGCGGCGCCTCGAGGAGGGCGCGCACGTCCTCCCGTCCGGGCGCGTGCGGCAGCGGCGGAACGCCGGAACGGATCTGCAGCTCGGCGGCGGGTGACACACCGACGACGCGCTCGAGGACGAGGAAGCGGCCGAAGCTGCGGAGCGCGGCGGCGGCGCGCGCTTGGCTGCGGGACGCGAGACCGCGGCGCCGCTCGTCTGCCAAAAACCGTCGCAGCGCCGTCGCGTCGAGCGCACGCGCGTCGCGCAGTCCACGTGACTCCGCGAACGCTGCCAGCCGTCCGAGGTCGCGCGCATACGCGGCGACGGTGTGCGGCGAAAAGCCGCGTTCGGCGGCGGCGAACGCGAGAAAGCGATCGATCCAGTCGTCGAGCGTCGTCACGCCGCCGTCGGATCCGGACTACCGAGCGCGGCCAGCCGCTCGGTGATTGCGGTGCGCACGCGCCCGAGCTGCTCAGGGTCGGTGATCTTCTCGCCGCTCGCATCGGTCACGTAGAACACGTCGAACACCTGGTGGACCTGCGTCGTGATCTTCGCCAAGTGGATGACGAGGCCGAGGCGGTGGAGCGTGTGCGTGATCGTGAAGAGCACCCCGACGCGATCGCGGGTGATGACGTCGAGGACGGTGTAGTCCGTCGCGACCTCGTTGTCGGCGATCACTTCGGTCCCGACGTCGCCGCGCGTCGGGCGCTCGAGAATCGACGGGCGACGCGACGACGCGACGAGCGTCTCGACGTCGACCTCGCCGCGCAAGACCTTGCCGAGCGCCTGCTGGACCCGCTCCCACCGCGCGTCTTCGAGGACCATCTCGCGGGCGTCGATGTGGCCGAGGCGAAAGCTGTCGAGGGCGATGCCGCCGCGCGAGGTCGTGATGCGGGCGCCGACGATGTTCATGCCGTGCGCGGTGAGGACGCCGGTGATCATCGCGAAGAGTCCCGGCCGGTCCTGCGTACAAATCGTGAACTCGCTGTACTCCGATTCCTCCACGTGTCGCAGCGTCGTCACGAAGAGGTCCGCATGCTCGGACTCGGGGCGGACGCTCCACTCCTCGCGCAATCGGTTCATGAGCTCGAAGTGCGCGACGATCTGCGGCTCCTGCGTCGTCGTGACGTACGAGTCGGGCATGCTCGCGAGGAAGCGCTCGAGCGCGGGCTGTCGGGCGGCGTCGACGCTCGCGAGCACCCGCTGGCGGATGCGCGCGGCATGCGCCCCGGCCTCCTCCTCGACGAACTGGCCCTGCTCGAAGAGGGCGCGCGCCTGCATGTAGAGCTCGCCGAGGAGCATGTCGCGCCAGTTGTTCCACACCTTCGGCCCGACGGCGCGCATGTCGGCGAACGTCAGCACGTAGAGGAGCTGTAGGTTCTCGAGGGTCCCGACCGTGCGCGCGAACTCGCCGACCAAGCGCGGGTCGTGCGTGTCGCGGTGCTGCGCGAGATGCGACATGTAGAGGTGCTGGCGGACGAGGAACTCCCACTGCGCGGTGTCGTCCTCGTTCAAGCGCAACCGCTCGGCGATGCCGCGGATGTACTTGGCGCCGCGCTCGGGATGGCCCTCCCCGTGCCCCTTGCCGACGTCATGAAAGAGCATCGAGAGAAACACGATCTCCGCACGGTCGATTTCGCGCATGACGTCGGTGAGGAGCGGCGCGGTCTGCTTGTAGGCACCGCGCCGCAGCCGTTCCAGCTCGCGGATCCCCATGAGCGAATGCTCGTCGACGGTGAAGATGTGGTACAGGTCGCGCTGCACGAGTCGGTCGATGCGCGCGAACTCCGGGAAGAGCCGGCACAGCACGCCGACGCTGTGCATCTCGCGCAACGTTTCCCAAACGTCGTGCTTCCACGCGAGGATGTCACGGAAGGGATCGGTGAACGCCGGGTCGTGACGCTCCGCCTCGCCGATCAGGTCGAGGTGCTCGCGCATGAGACGCTTCGTGCCCTCGGTGAGCTGCACGCCGTGGCGCTGCGCGTCGCGGAAGAGCGTCACCATGTTCGCGGGCGCGCGCCGCAACACCTCGGCGCCGTTCGCCGAGATGGTGCGATTGAGGATCAAGATGCCGTCGCGGATCTCGCGTCCGACGACGCGCCCGATCAGCCGATAGGGGTTCGGCCGCTCCGTGCAGCGCTCGATCACCGTGTCCGAGAAGCGCCGGACCGTCGTCGCATGGCCGTAGTACGTTCGCATGAAATCGACGACCGCGTTGCGGCGCCCGTCGTCGCGGAACCCCAGTTCGGCGGCAATGTGATCTTGGAACTCGAACGTGAGCTGGTCTTGATGCGTGCCGGTCAGGAAATGCAGCGCGTTGCGGACGCGGAAGATGAAATCTTGCGACGCCTCGATCTCGAGTCTCTCGCGCTCGCTGATGACGCCTTTTACCACGAGCTCGCGCAGGCTCTTCACCTTGTACTTCACTTTTGCGAGCCACATCGCTGTGTGAATGTCGCGCAGTCCGCCGGGGCCGTCCTTCAACTGCGGCTCGAGCAAGTACACGGAGTCGCCGTAACGGCCGTGGCGCTCGGCGCTCTCGGCGAGCTTCTCGCGATAGAACTTCGCGGGGTTCTTCTTCAGCACGTCCGCTTCCATCGCCTTCTCGAAGTCGCCGTACAGTGCGCGGTCGCCGGCGAGGTAGCGGGCGTCGAGGAGCGCCGTTTTCACTTTCATGTCCTGCTGCGCGAGCCGTGTGCAGCCGTCGACGGTACGACTCGCGTGGCCGACGACCATGCCCGCGTCCCACAGCGCGTAGAGGATGCGCTCCGCGACCGTCTCGACGTAGGCATTCACCTTCCAGGGATAGAGGACGAGCAGATCGATGTCCGAGGCGGGATTGAGCTCGGAACGCCCGTAGCCGCCTTGCGCCGCGACGGTGCAGCGGTGATCGAGCATGACCGAGCGTCGCGTGTACTCCGCCGTCGCCGAGTTGAAGAGAAACCCGACGAGGCGATCGACGGCGCCGGTGTACGCGGCGACGATCGCGCTGCCGCTCGCGCCCGCGCGGTGACGCTCGGCGAGGACGGCGCGGACGTCGGTGAGGTACTGCTTGGCGGTCGCGCTCAGGTCGCCGCCACCCTGATCGACGGTGGGCAGCTCCGGAAGCGCGCCGATCACCGGCTGCGCGAGTGCCATCGGTCCGATTGTGCGCGACTCAGAGCGTCTTTGCCAGGCGCTGGTCGCCGAGGAACTCCGCCATCCCGAGGTAGAGCCCTTCGACGATCTCGCTCTGATACTCGCTCGAGGCGAGGCGCCGTCCTTCGACGGGATGGCTCAGGAACGAGGTCTCGACGAGGACACACGGCATGTAGGCGCCGACGAGGACGTAGAACGGCCCCTTCTTCACGCCGAGACTCCGCACGTCCGGATAGCGGCCGCGCAGCCGCGAGATGAGGCGCTGTTGCAGCCGGTTGGCGAGCGCGATCGACTCCTCCTCCTTCCCGGACTGCACCATGTCGCTCAAAATGAACGACAGATCGCCGCGCCCGGTGCGCACGCCCGGGCCGTTTTCCATCTTCGCGAGCCGGATCGCCGCCCGGTCGTTGGTGTTGTTGAGCGTGTACGTCTCGATACCGTGCAGCTCGCCGCTGGCGTCGGCGTTGGTGTGAATCGAGATGAAGACGTCGGCGTTGCTGGCATTGGCGAACGCCGTGCGCTGGGCGAGCGAGCGTGTCACGTCACGATCGCGAGTCAGGAGCACTTGCGCGCCGAGGCCCTCCTCGAGCCGCCGCTTGAGGCGCTTCGCGATCACCAAGGTCACGTCCTTTTCGTACACGCCGTCGACGCCGTGCGTGCCCGGATCGGTGCCGCCGTGGCCGGGATCGAGCACGATGCGCCACGGCGTCGACCGCGCGGGTGGCACGCGCCGCGGCTCCGGCGGTTGCGACGGCTCGGCGCTCGCCGTCTCCTCGTGGGCGGGCTCCTCGCGACCGTGGCGCGACGCGCGCACGTCCGGCGGCGCCGACTCGGGCGCCGGCGCTGGTGCCGCCGACACCCACGCAGTCTCCTCCGCGCCGCCGCGCGCGGCCGGGCGAGCGGCGTCTTTCGTACTCGCCGGAAGACGTGATCGCTCGCCGTTCGTGGCGTGCGTCGTCTCGTCGGCACGAGGCTTGTCGCCGGTGCGAGAAGTCTCGGCGCTGGTGCCGAGATCCTCCGCTCCGCGGGCGTCCTCGGCGTGGTCCGTCCGGCGCGCGGCGGTGCCACGGCGCCACTCCGCAGCGCCGATAGTGCCCGTCGGCTTTTCCGTCTGAGCGCTTTCGTGGCGACGCGGCTTGTCCGCGCCCGCGGCGCTTTCATGCGCGCGCTCGCTTTCCGAGCTGCGAGCGCTCTCGGCCGCCGGCGACGGCGTCGCCGCGGGCGCCTCGCGTGAGGGGCCGTGGTCGGCGTCGCGCACCGCCGACGCCGTCCCGGTCGGTTTGCCCGCGATGTCGACGACGATGCGCGGCGGATCCTCGAAGGCCTCCACGTGATGCCCGGTGACACTCGCGAGATCGAGGACGACGCGGGCAGTCCGTGCGGTGAACTGCCCGGTACGGATCCGCTTCAAGAGCCCATCTTCGATGCCGATCGGCGCCTGTGCTTCCGCGCCGAGCTTGGCGTTGGAGAAGTCGAGCACCACGCGACGCTCGCTGCCGCGGGATCGTTCGCCGGGCAGCACGGTCACCTCGTAGGGCACGGTGCGCGAGAGCAGCACGACGACGCGCGTCGATTGCTCGTCGGCGACGTAGCGGACACGTTCGATCGTCGCCGCGTCGGCGGCAGGAGCGGCGGCTTTGGCCGCGCGCGCCGCGCCACGTTTCGGCGGCGGCTTGAACGGCGACGATGCCGCGCTCCGAGACGCCGTCGCTGCCAGCACGGCGAGCGCGACGAGCACCGCGCTCGCGCGCCACCTCTGGGCACGCGCGCTGCTCACGAGTGTTCGCGCGTGATGCACCTGCTCGACCTCAGCATTTGCGTTCCTGCGCATGGTCGCCTCCGCTCCGCACCGCCTCCACCAGCCAATGCAGCTCATTCAATGCATCGATCGGGGTCATCCGTGCAACATCCAGCTCCCGGAGCCGGCGCTCGACCGGCGACGGCTGGGACCCGAAAAGACCGAGTTGCCGGGGCTCTCCGGCCTCGGGTCCGGTGCTCCGGCGCTCCTCCGCCAGCATCTCGCCGCGTTCGAGGGCGGCCAGAAGGCCACGCGCCCGGTTGAGAACGGAGCCCGGCAGGCCGGCGAGACGTGCCACCTCGATGCCATAGCTGCGGCTCGCCGGGCCGGCGACGATCCGGCGGAGGAAGATGATCTCGCCCTTCCACTCCCGCACCGCGACCGAGTAGTTGCGGATACGCGCCTTCTCGCGAGCGAGCGCAGTGAGCTCGTAATAGTGCGTCGCGAAGAGAGTCTTCGCGCCGGCGCCGCGCTCGTGCAGATGCTCGGCGACGGCCCATGCGATCGCGATGCCGTCGAAGGTGCTCGTGCCGCGCCCGATCTCGTCGAGAACGACGAGGCTGCGCTCGCTGAGCTCGCGCAGGATGTGCGCCGTCTCCCGCATCTCGACCATGAACGTCGAGTCGCCGGCGGCGAGATCGTCGGACGCGCCGACGCGCGTGAAGATGCGGTCGACGACGCCGATCCGCGCCTCCGCCGCCGGAACGAAGCTTCCCATCTGCGCCATCACGACGATGAGCGCCACTTGGCGGAGATATGTCGACTTCCCGGCCATGTTCGGCCCGGTGATGAGGAGGATCTGCTGCGTCTCGTCGAGGACGCAGTCGTTCGGCACGAACTGATCCGCGCCGCGCACGGTCTCGACCACCGGATGGCGGCCGTCGCGGATGACGATCGCGTCGCCGCGGTCGAGCACCGGGCGCACGTAGCCGCGGTCGTGCGCCAGTTCGCCGAGCGCCGCGACGGTGTCGAGGACGCCGAGCGCGCGCGCGTTCTCCGCGAGCGCGCGCTGCTCGCCGCGCGCCTCCGTAACGAGGCCCGTGAAGAGCTCGGCTTCCAGCTGTCGCAACCGCTCCTCGGCGCCGAGGAGCCGGCGCTCGTGGTCCTTCAGCTCCTGGGTGACGAAGCGCTCGGCGCCGGTGAGCGTCTGCTTACGGATGTAGTCCGCCGGCACGAGCGGCAGGTTCGGTCGCGTCACCTCGATCGCGTATCCGAAGACGCGATTGTAGCGGATCTTGAGAGAGCCGATGCGCGTTCGCGCCCGCTCGCGCGCCTCGAAGGCTGCGACCCAACCGCGCCCGTCACGCGCCGCCGCGCGCAGCTCGTCGACCTCGGGGTGAAAGCCGTCGCGCACGACGGGACCGCCGCGCAGCGCCACCGGCGGGTCGTCGACGAGCAGCGCCGCGATCCGTGCGCGCAGCTCGGGGAGCGGCGCCAGCGCCGCGCCGACCTCGCCGAGGAGGCCGCTCGTGTCCGCGAGTCGCGCGCGCAGGGCCTCGACGCGCTCGAGCGCGCCGGCGAGGCGCGCCATGTCGCGCGGCGTCGCGGTCGCGGTGCCGATCCGGCCGACGAGGCGCTCGACGTCGCCCATGCCCGCGAGTCCAGCCCGCACGTCCGCTCGCACACCCGGCTGGTCGACCAACGTCTCGACCGCGTCGAGCCGCCGGCCGATCGCGGCGCAGCTCGTGAGCGGCGCGAGCAGCCAGCGCCGCAGCGCGCGGCTTCCCATCGGCGTCGTGGTCCTATCCAGCACGGCGAGGAGCGACCCGCGTCCCTCTCCGGACGCGCCGTGGACGAGCGCCAGGTTCGTGCGCGTCACATGATCGAGGACGAGCGTCTCGCGCGGGTGATACAGCTCCGGCGGTCGCAGGTGATCGAGCGCCCCGCGATAGGTCTCGCGCAGGTAGGCCCGCAGCGCACCGAGCGCGACGAGCCCCGCGGGTCGCCCGACCGTCTCGGCAGCACCGATGCCGGCGAGCCACGCCGTCGCATCGGCCGCGTCGTACCATTCCTCGGGAATGAGGCTGCGGAAGACACAAGGAGCGCGCGCCGTCAGCCGCTCGACGATCGGCTGCGCGGCCGCGGAGAGAACCAGCTCCTTTACGCCGAGGCGCGCGATCTCCTCGCCGACGGCCTCGACGAGGTCGTCGTGCAGGACACCGTCTCGCGTATCGCCATCGCTGTGCCCAGACGCGTGCGCCGCGCCGCTCCCGGCCGCATCGGCGCCACCGAACTCGGCGACGCGCACCTCGCCCGTCGAGATGTCGGCGATCGCGAGCGCGTACCCGCGGTCGTCGGTTCCGAGCACGGCGAGAAAGCTCGCGGTGCGGGGATCGAGGCTCTCCTCCTCGACGATCGTTCCCGGGGTGATGACGCGCACGACATCGCGGTCGACGAGCCCCTTGGCGGCGCGCGGGTCCTCGACCTGCTCGCAGATGGCGACCTTCAGACCGGCGCCGAGGAGCTTTTGGATGTACGGCTCGACGGAATGGAACGGCACGCCACAGAGCGGGATCGGTGTTGCGTCGTGCTTGTTGCGGGCGGTGAGCGTGATGTCGAGAATCGCCGCGGCGCGCTCGGCGTCCTCGAAGAACATCTCGTAGAAGTCCCCGAGGCGAAACATGAGGATGGCGTCGCGGTGCCGCTCCTTCAGGCGCAGGTATTGCGCCAGCATCGGCGTCAGTTTCACCCCTCCCTCCACGGCCACCCTCGCCTGCGCCTAGATCTTCTTCCGCTTGTGGCCGATGTAGTCGACGAGGAGGTACTCGCCCAGGCGATCGGGACGGGTGTAGAGCGCGCGGCCGCGGTTGATGCGTGTCATCTTCTCGACGAACGCCCGCAGGCTCGGACTATCGTCGAGCATGAAGGTGTTGATGGTGATCCCCATGCGCGTGATCCGCTCCACCTCCTTCAGGGTCTCCTGCGCGGCACGCATGCTGATCCCGCCGAAGCTGAGCGGCCATTCGCAGTAGAGCCGCCCGCGAGAGAAGTACGCTGTCGGCTGCCCGTCGGTGATGACGATCACGTGCTGGTTCGTGCTCTGATGGCGCGCGAGGAGCTCGCCGGCGAGGCGCAGCCCGTCCTGAAGATTCGTGAACGGGTCGCCCATGTTCCAGCTCGCCTCGGGCAGGTCGCGGGCTTTGAGCTCGACGGCGCGGGTGAAGAAGCCGACGATCGCGAAGTAGTCCCGCGGATAACGCGAGCGAATGAGGCTCTCGAGCGCGAGCGCGACCTTCTTTGCGGCGGCGAAGCGTCCCTCCCAGCTCATCGACCAGCTCATGTCGAGGAGGAGCACCGTCGAGGTGCTGGTCGCGTCGTCGCATTCGTAGACGCGGAAGTCGTCGGGAACGAGGCGGAGCGGCGTCGCGGCGCGGCGCGTGAGCGCCTGCTTCAGCGTGCCGACGAGATCGAGGTGCAGCGGATCACCGTGCCGGAACCGCTTCGTCGCTTCCGGTCGTACCGTCGCCGCCCCGCGAAGATCGGTCGCGTGGCCGCCGGGACGATCGCGGAGCAGGCCTTGATAGATGTCGCGGAGCGCGAGCTGACCGATCTTGCGCACGCCCCTCGGCGAGAGCGTCGCGTGCCCGCCGCGTTGCACGAGGTACCCCGAGTCGTGGAGGAGCGCCATCATCTCGCGCAGCGTGCGGAAGTCGCGCGCGGCGTCGGCGCCGAGCAGGCGCTCGAGCTCGTCGGCGTCGATCCCCTGCATCGCGCCCGCGAGGAGCTGCTGCTCGAGACGCTTCAACCGCTCCATCTCGTCGATCAGCTCG
Source organism: Binatia bacterium (assembly GCA_041488235.1). GTDB lineage: Bacteria > Desulfobacterota > Binatia > UTPRO1 > UTPRO1 > DP-19. The sequence goes on along the minus strand of JBGPOW010000009.1, from coordinate 34,995 downwards.
AGCGCGTCCTCGTAGTCGAGCGACTTCGGCCCCTGAAAGAGGTCGCCGTGGCGGCGGATGAACTCTTCGAGCCGTCGGATGTTGTCGAGCTCCTCGAGCAGGTTTTGGAACTCCGCCGCGGCGTCGGCGTCCTCGAAGGCGTAGTCGCGCAGGCGCTCGATCGCGTCCGAGAGCCGCGGCGGCAGGCGGTCGAGGAGCTCGCGCTTGGCGTCGAGCTCGGGGTGGTCGTCGCGGCGCTCGTCGAGCGTGGCGCGCTCGAGATCGAGCAGCTCGTCGAGCTTACGCTGCACGTCGTCGAGCGCGTGCGTGAGGTTGAACTCGTGATAGCGACGCCGCATCTCCTCGCGCAGCTGCTCGAGGACCTCGTCGAGGCCGACGACGCGCACGCCGTCTTCGAGGTCGAGACCGTTGCGCAGCAGCCATTCGAGCGCCTGACGCAGGTCATCGGTGTACGACAGGTACTCGCCGAGCTTCGCGAAGATCCGATCCGCGTCGAGGCGGAGGCGCTGACTGCCGTCCCAGCGGGTGTAGCGGTGGATCAGCACGGGACCTCAGCTCCGGTACGTGAACCGGCCCCCGTGGCGGTCCTTGTTGAGCTTCTGATGGACGTGCAGTCCCTCGAGAATGAACTCGGTCGCCGCCGCGACGAGCGCCGGGCTCTCGAACGGCCCGAGCGCGACGATTGCCTCGCGCAACCCGGGGATGCCGCGCACGCCTTCGAGGTAATCGACGGCCGGCATGCGGTCGGACACCTCGACGCCGCCGCCGCCCTCGAAGTAGTCGATCACCTTCTTCAGGGACTCGATGGTGATCGCGCGGTCGAAGACCTTCATGACGGCGCGGCCGAGCAGCCGGTCGATGAGGTCGCCTTCCTTCTTCTCCTCGCCGGCGTACTCGAGCTCGATCTTCCCTGCCGTCGACGCGAGCACCGCGTGCAGGTCAGTGATGCGCGGGACGATCTCGCGCTCGCCGCAACGCACCGCGCGCTTCTCGGCGTTGGCGATGACGCTCTCGTAGTTGTTGATCGTGACGCGCACGCTCACGCCCGACGCCTGGTTGATCTCGTTCGAGGCGCGCGCCTCCATCGTCAGCTGCGCGATCAGCTGCTTCACGAAGTCGGGCACGCGCAGGTCGCGTCCGGCGCGGTCGCGCGGCGGCACCTCCTGCTCCATGATCGCGATCTCGTCGTCGAGCGTCGTCGGATAGTGGGTGCGGATCTGGACGTCGAAGCGGTCTTTCAGCGGCGTGATGATGCGCCCGCGGCTCGTGTAGTCCTCGGGGTTGGCGCTGGCGACGATCACGACGTCGAGCGGCAGGCGGATCTTGTAGCCTTTGATCTGAACGTCCTTCTCCTCCATCAGATTGAAGAGGCCGACCTGGACCTTCTCGGTCAGGTCGGGCAGCTCGTTGATGGCGAAGATGCCGCGATGCGTGCGCGGCACGAGGCCGTAGTGGATCGTCTCCTCGTCGGCGAGGTAGCGGCCTTCGGCGACCTTGATCGGATCGATCTCGCCGATCAGGTCGGCCATCGAGACGTCGGGGGTCGCGAGCTTCTCGCCGTAGCGATGATCGCGGCCGATCCAGGCGAGCGGCAACGTGTCGCCTTCGTCGAGGAGGCGTCGACGACACGGGCGGCAGATCGGGTGGAAGGGATCGTCGTTGACCTCGCAGCCGGCGACGGCAGGGACGCGCTCGTCGAGGAGCGCGATCAGCCCGCGCATGATGCGCGACTTGGCCTGCCCGCGCTCGCCGAGGAAGACGATGTGATGACCGGAGAGGATCGCGTTCTCGATGTCCGGCACGACGGTTTCGTCATAGCCGACGATGCCGCGCAGGATGCGCTCGCCGCGCGTCAGGATCCCGAGGAGGTTGCGCCGCATCTCCTCGCGCACGGGCACCGGCTGATACCCGCTACCCTTCAACTCCCCGAGCGTGCGCGCCTCGTCCATGCGTGTCCCACCTCCCTCTTGGCGACGAATCCGCGGCATTATATGCGCCCGCTTTGCGCCGAGTAAACGAGCGTGTGCGCCGTCGCGCCGATGCCTCCCGCAATCTCCATTCTGCTTCCCGCGTTCAACGCCGCGGCGACGCTCGACGCCTGCGTGCGCAGCATCGCTCGCCAGCGCGAGTGCGACTGGGAATGCGTCCTCGTCGACGACGGGTCCAGCGACGACACGCTCGCTCGCGCCCGCGCGTTCGCCCGCCACGAGCCGCGGCTCGTCGTCGTCGCGGCGCCGCATCGAGGCATCGTCGCCGCGCTCGAGACGGGTCTCGCGCGCTGCCGTGGCACGCTCGTCGCGCGCATGGACGCCGACGACCTCATGCACCGCGACCGCCTGCGCGCGCAGCGCCGCGTCCTCGACGACGATCCCACGCTCGCGGCCGTCGGCTGCCGCGTTCGTCTGTTCCCGCGTGCCCACCTGCGCGACGGGCGGCGCGCGTACGAACGCTGGCTGAACGCGATCACGACGCCCGCCGACGTGCGCGCCGAGGCGTACGTCGAGTGCCCCGTCGCGCACCCTGCCCTCACGATTCGCCGCGACGTCCTCGGCCGTCTTGGATATCGTGACGTCGACTGGCCGGAGGACTACGACCTCCTGCTGCGCCTGCTCGCGACGGGCGCCGCAGTCGCGAGCGTCCCGCGGCGTCTCGTGTGTTGGCGCGACGGCGCGGATCGCCTATCGCGTCGCGATCCTCGCTACGGACACGATCGCTTCACCGCGTGCAAAGCGGCCTTTCTCGCCGGCGGCATTCTCGCCACGACGGACCGCTACGTCCTGTGGGGCTACGGCGACACCGGCCGCGCGCTGCGGCGCGCGCTCGCCGCCCACGGAAAGCAGCCCTCGCACGTCGTCGAGGTGCATCCGGGACGACTCGGTAACGTCATCCATGGAGCGCCCGTCATTGCCCCGGCAGCGCTCGCCGACATGGCAGAGCGGCCGATCATCGTCTCCGTCGCCGGTGCCGCCGCGCGCGCCGAGGTCCGTGCCGCGCTCGCCGCACTCGGCCTCCGCGAGCGCTGCGATTTCGTGTGCGCCGCCTGACGTGCGTCAAGCGAAGTGCGGGCGGAGGCGGTCGTAGGTGGCGTCGAGGTGCTCCGACATCACCTTCACCTCGGCGATGAGCGGCATGAAGTTGGTGTCGCCGTTCCACCGCGGCAAGAGATGCCAGTGGCAGTGATCGGCGACGCCGGCGCCGCCGGCACGGCCGACGTTCATGCCGATGTTCATGCCCTCGGGTTTGAACGCCGCCCGCAGCGCGACCGCGGAGCGCCGCACCATGCTCGAGAGCGCGGCGTATGCGCCCTCCGACAGCTCTTCCGGCCGGCCGACGTGCGCCCGCGGTGCGACCAAGAGGTGGCCGGCGCCATACGGGTACTTGTTGAGGAGCACGATCGCCTCCGCGTCGCGGGCGAGGACGAGGTGGGCGCGATCGTCGTCGCTCGCGAGCGCGGCGCAAAAGAAGCATCCGGTGGGCGGCGGCTCCTCGAGGTACGTCATGCGCCACGGCGCCCAGAGCGCTTTCATGCGCACCTCGCGACCGACGTCGCCGGCACGTTCATCATGCGCTGTCGGTATCGAGGTCCGTGCGCGAACTCAAGGCTGACCGCCAGCAGCGAGCTGGACCTATGCTCCGTGGACGCACGTTGCACGGGCTTCGGTCGGGCTTTCGGTAGGCTGCACTCGTGTGACCGTTCGCGACGAGCGACTGCGCAGAAGCGAAGCACCTGCCCACTTCGACGGCAGCGCGAAGCGCGACCGGTCGCATCGCGCGCGACGGCGCGTGGCAGCGCGCTGGTACGTGCGTTGCTGTCGCGACATCCGGAGCAGCGGCATGCTCGGACTCGTGCTCACCGCCGGGGGCGCCCGCGGCGCCTACCAGGCGGGCGCTCTGAAACGCATGGGAGAGATACCGTCGCTCGCCGACGGACCGTCGCCGTTCGCCATCGTGACCGGAGCGTCGGCGGGCGCGATCAACGGCGCCGTCGTTGCAGCCGGGAGCGCGACCTTCCGCGACACGACCTCCAAGCTGGCGCATCTCTGGAGCGGGCTCGAGGTCGGCGACGTCTTCCGCACCGATCTCGTGACCCTCGGCCTCGGCGCGATCGGGCTCGTGCGTGATCTCGTCTGCGGCGGGCTCCTCGGCACCACGATCACGAGCTCCTTCGTCGACGCGTCGCCGCTGCGTGCGCTGGTTGCGCGCGTCCTACCGAAAGGCGCCATCGGCGACGCCATCCGGCGAGGCCATCTCTACGCCCTTGCGGCGACGGCGACGAGCTATCACTCCGGGCGGTCGTTCACGTTCGTCGAGGGCCGGCCGGGGCATCCGGTCTGGGCGAAGAGCCGCCGCGTCGTGCTGCCGGTCGAGATCACCGCCGACCACGTCTCCGCCTCGGCGGCCATTCCGCTGGTGTTTCCACCCGTGCCGGTGCGCTCGGCCGCGGGCGATCTGTACTTCGGTGACGGCGCGCTGCGGTTGGTGACCCCGTGCAGCCCGGCCATTCGCCTCGGCGCGACCCGGCTCCTCGCGATCGGCATCCGTTCGAGCCGCGCCGCCGACGCGCTCTCGCGCGAGGAGCTCGACGTCGCGGAGGAAGCCGGCGCGTCGGGATCGTTTCTCGTCTGCCCGCCGCTCGCGCAGATCTGCGGCGTGTTCCTGAACGCCATCTTCCTCGATCACCTCGACAGCGATCTCGATCACCTGCGCCGCATGAACGAGCTCATCCGCGCTTACGAAGGCGTCGACGACCACCGCGTCGCACCCGCACCGCCGACCGTGAGTGAGCCGATGCGGATCGTCACGCCGTTCGCCATCAGTCCGTCGGAGGACCTCGCGATGGTGGCGCAGCGCTTCGCGCACCGCATGCCGCGCCTCGTCCGCTACGTGATGGAGGGCCTGGGCACCCCCGACGCACAGAGCGCGGACTTGATGAGCTACTTGCTCTTCGATTCCGCGTACACACGGGCGCTTCTGCAGATTGGCTATCGCGACGCGACCGAGCGCATCGACGAGATCGAGGCGTTTCTGCGCCGCGCAGTGCCGGTCGATCATCCAGCGACGGCGGCGGCGCAGTGACCGCGGCATAGCGCGCTCACCTCGTTGCATCGGCGGCGCGGCGCACCGAACGTCGCCGTGCCTCGCCCGCTCAGCGCAGCCCGACGCGCGTGGTCTCGGTCAGCGTAGCTCCGTCGGAGCCTGCCGAACCGTCGCCCAAAGCTCGGCGTCGTGGCCGTAGAAGATGCGTACACCGGCCGCTTGCCAGTCGCGAAACCGCCGCAGCACGGCGAGCATCGCCTCGCGGTCGTAGACGTACCGCGGCAGGTGGAGATGCTCGAGGGTGCGGCGCAAATAGCAGGAATCGGCCGCAAGGACGATCGTCGACCCGTCGTCGAGCTGCAGCCGCAATGATTGATGACCGGGTGTGTGCCCGTACGTCGGTACGCAGACGACGCGGCCGTCGCCGAAGAGATCGTGCTCGCCGTCGAGTAGCTGGACGTCGTGGCCGAGATCGTAATCGCGCCGATCGAACGCCAAGCGCGCCGCGAGATCGGGATCGGCGCCCGCCTCCCACTCCCGACGCTGCACGACGACGCGCGCGTTCGGGATCTGCGCGTTGCCGCCCGTATGATCGAAGTGGAGGTGCGAGTTGACGAGGTAGTTCACCCGCGCCGGGTCGATGTCCAACGCTGCGAGGCGCGCGGCGATCTCCTCGCCAGCCGCGAACTCGACGCCGAAGAGCGGTCCCACGACGGGACCGAGGCGCGTCATCGGGTCGCGCTGCAAATCAGGGTGCATCCCCGAATCGAAGAGCACGGTGCCGCGCGGATGCTCGATCAGATAGCTCGGGATCGGCAGGCGCACCGTCCCCGACTCGCCGCCGAGGATGAGGCCGAGGTCCGACGAGAGCCAACCGCAGGTGAACGCGAAGACACGCACGATGACCTCCGTAGGGCGCATCGCGCACATGACAGGTCCCCCGACACGCTGCAACTCGCCGAGACGCCGCAACTCGTCGCGACGTCGCATCGCGTTCGACGCGAGCTCCCGCTACACCAACGGCCGCGAGGAGGTGTGCGCATGACACGCTCGAAGGTCACCTTGCTGGTCGTCGCGACGTTCGTCGTTGGCGAGATGAATCCTCTCGGCTGGATCTACTGGAAGGCGGCGGAGTGGAAGCTGCCGCGGATCAAGGCGGAGTCGCTCGCGTCGCCAAGTCCGTTCGAGTCGATATCGCCGGCCCGCTGGCTGGCGCAGTCCGAGCACGCGTTCGTCATCGACACCGCCGATCCGCAGGCGCCGGTGCACATGCTGGTGATTCCGAAACGCCGCGTAACCTCGTTGCTCGAGGCCTCACCCGATCTGCTCGGTGAGATGCTCGTGCTCGCGCGCGACGGCGCGCGGACGCGCGGCGTCGCCGACGACGGGTTCCGCGTGGTGATCAACACCAATCCGCGCGGCGCGCAGAGCGTCTACCACCTGCACATGCACGTGCTCGGCGGCCGGCAGATGCGCTGGCCGCCCGGCTAGCCCGGATCGCCACGCGCGCGCCGCTTCCGGTACGGAGGCGGGTCAGCCGCCCGCGCCGGGCGCTTCCGTCGTCGAGGACGGTGACTGCTCGGTCGGCTGCTTGCCGTCGACGCGCAGCTTCAGCTCCTTGCCGACCTTGAAGAACGGCACGCGCTTCGCCGCGACCGGCACGAGCGCGCCGGTCTTCGGATTGCGTCCCTCGCGCGCTTGACGGTGCTTCACGACGAAGCTGCCGAAGCCGCGGATCTCGATGCGCTCGCCGCGCGCGAGCGCCTCGGTCATGCTGTCGAAGACGGCGTTCACCATGACCTCGGCGTCGCGGCCGGAGAACCGCGGATAGAGCTTCACGACCTCGTCGATCAGGTCGCGTTTCGTCATCGATCCGTTCGTGCCTTCTGGTGCGGTGGCCATGATGTCTCCTTGCGCGTTCAGCGCGGGAAAGGTCCGCCGTAGAGCAGCTGGAGCCCGAGCGTCGGACGCAGCGGAAAGAGTCCCGACGGCGCGAAACTGAAGAGCAGCCGCCACCACCACGGCTCGTGCCCGAGCGACGCGTGGGTGACGTGCGGCTCGCCGACGATACCGCCGCGCTCGGCGGCCATCGCGATCGCATCCTGCAGCCCGCCGAGCGTGTCGACGAGGCCGAGCGCGTGCGCCTGCTCGCCCGAGTAGATGCGCCCGTCGGCGAGCGCGCGCACCTTCTCCGCGTCCATCTTTCGCCCCTCGGCGACGGCGGTGATGAACTGCGTGTGTACGCTGTCGATCATCTGCTGGAAGATGGCGCGCTCCTGGTCGGTCAGCGGACGCACCGGGGAGCCCATGTCCTTCAGGGCGCCGGCCTTCAGCACCTCGGCTTGGACGCCGATCTTCTGCAGCAGCTCCTGGACGTTCCCCATCTCCATGATCACGCCGATCGAGCCGGTGAGCGATCCGGGGTTGGCAACGATCGCGTCGCAGGCGCTGGCGACGTAGTAGCCGCCCGAGGCGGCGACGCCACCAAGGGACGCGATCACCGGCTTGGTACCGCGCAGCTCGGTGATGGCGTGGTAGATCTCCTGCGACGCGGCAACGCCGCCGCCCGGCGAGTCGACGCGCACGACGACCGCCTTCACCGACGGCGCGTGCTGGAAGGCGCGCAGCGCCTCGACGACGTCGTCACTCCCGCTGATGACGCCGCTCACGTCGACGACGCCGACACGGCCGCCGAGCGCGAGCGCCGACGAGAGACGGCCGTCGGTCCCGTACGTCAGCGCGAACGTGGCGAGAAAAACCAGGACGACGATGGTGCACAGGACCGCGATGCCGCGCGCGATAGGGTGCCGTGCCGCCATACTGCCTGGCCGTTACTTGTCGGCGTCGCTCTTCGCCTTGGCGGGTCGATCGCCCTCGTCGCGATCGAGACGGAGCTCCTCGCTCAGGATGTCCTCGAACGAGAACTTCGAGCCCTCGCGTTCACGCCGCAGGTAGCTGTCGACCTCGTCCCGCTCCTCGCTGCGACGGAGCGCCTTGATGCTGAGCCCGATGCGGCGCTCGCGCGCGTCGACGTGCGTCACCTCGGCGTCGACTTTCTCGCCGACGTGGAAGAGCTGCGCCGGCTTGTCGACGCGCTCGGTCGAGAGCTGGCTCACGTGGATGAGGCCCTCGAGCCCTTCCTCGATCTCGACGAAGACGCCGAAGTCGGTGACGCTGGTGACGGTTCCCTGGATCTTCGAGCCGATCGGATACCGTGCCGGCACGCGATTCCACGGATCTTCCGCGAGCTGCTTCACGCCGAGCGAGATGCGCTCGTTCTCGACGTCGATCGCGAGCACGACCGCCTCGACGTCGTCGCCCTTCTTGTACAGCTCGGACGGATGTTTGACCTTCTTCGTCCAGTGCAGGTCGGAGATGTGCACCAAGCCGTCGATGCCTTCCTCGACGCCGACGAAGACGCCGAAGTCGGTGATGCTCTTCACCTTCCCCGTGATGTGGCTGCCGACGGGGTGATTGATGCGCACCATCTCCCACGGATTCGGCTCCGTCTGCTTGAGCCCGAGCGAGATGCGACGGTTCGCGGGATCGACGTCGAGGATCACGACCTCGATCTCGCTCTGCGGCTGTAACACCTTCGAGGGATGGCTCACGCGTCGCGTCCACGACATCTCGGACACGTGGATCAAGCCCTCGACGCCCTTTTCGAGCTCGACGAAGGCACCGTAGTCGGTGAGGCTCACAACCTTGCCGTGCACCTTCATGCCGACGTGGAAGCGCTCGGCGACGGTCGACCACGGATCCGGGAGGATCTGCTTCATGCCGAGCGAGACGCGCTCGCGGTCGGGATCGTACTTGAGGACGACGACGCGCACCTTGTCGCCGACGTTGACGACCTCCGATGGATGGCCGATCCGGCCCCACGACATGTCGGTGATGTGCAGCAAGCCGTCGATGCCGCCGAGATCGACGAACGCGCCGTAGTCGGTGATGTTCTTCACCGTGCCTTCGAGGATGACGCCTTCCTCGAGGACCTTGAGCGTCTCGCCTTTGAGCGACTGGCGCTCGCGCTCCATCACGGCGCGGCGGGAGACGACGACGTTGCCGCGCGAGCGGTTGAACTTGAGGATCGCGAAGCGGGCGTGCTGGCCGATGAACCGATCGAGGTTGCGCGCCGGCCGGAGGTCGGCGTGCGAGCCGGGAAGGAACGCCGCCACGCCGATGTCGACCTTCAGGCCGCCCTTCACCTTGCCGACGATCGTGCCTTCGACCGCGCCTTCCTTTTCGTACGCCTTCTCGATGTCGCGCCAGACGCGGAACTGCTCGGCCTTCTGGCGTGAGAGGACGATGCCGCCGTCCTCGGACTCGGAGCTCTCGAAGTAGACGTCGATGTCGTCGCCTTCTTTGACGTCGATCGAGCCGTCGCGCGCGCGGAACTCGTGGATGTCGATCTGCCCTTCCGACTTGTAGCCGATGTCGACCGTGACGTGGTCACGACCGACGTGCACCACCCGCCCGCGGACGATCTCCCCAGGTTTGACCGCGCGCAGACTCTGCTCGAACATGCTGCCGAAGTCGTCGCCTCCGGCGCTGCTCACGCGCTGGTCGTGGTTGTCTTCGCTGGTCAACTGCACACCCCCTGGGATCAAGAACTCCTCCTCCCCGCAACGCAGCATTCCTCCTTACCGCCCCCTTCCTGGAAGATCAAGGTCTTGCGCGCGCGCGGACCGTCTTCAGCATGCGCGCAAGGACTGCGTCCGGCGTAAGTGCGCTGTTGTCGATGACGATCGCGTCCGCTGCCGGGCGAAGCGGCGCTATCGCGCGCTCGCGATCGCGTCGATCGCGCGCGTCGATCTCCGCGCGCGCAGCGCTGACATCGCGCGCAACGCCGCTCCCGGCGTCCTGTGCTTGTCGTCGCCGCGCGCGCTCGTCCGCGCTCGCCGTCAGGAAGAACTTATGGCGTGCATCGGGGAATACGACGGTTCCAATGTCGCGTCCGTCCATCACGATCCCACCCTCCGCCGCCAGCGCGCGCTGCCGCTCGACGAGACGCTCGCGTACCAACGCGTGCGTCGCGATGCGTGACGCCCACGCGCCCGCGTCGGCGGCGCGCAGCTCGGCCGTCACGTCGGCGCCGTCGAACAGCACGCGTGTGCACTCGGGCTCGGCGACGAACGTCACCCGCTCGACGAGATCCGCGATCGCCGCGGCGTCTTCCGGATCGATACCGTGGCGACGCGCCGCGAGCCCGACGGCACGATACATCGCGCCGCTGTCGACGTAGGCGTAGCCGAGCGCCGCGGCGAGTCGACGCGCCGCCGTGCTCTTCCCCGCGCCGGCCGGGCCGTCGATGGTGATGACCAATTGATTTTGCCCCCGCTCGGCTGCGCCTCGCGATGGGCGTCGCGCCCCGGAGTGAATCCGGGGCGCTCCCTTACCCTTTCGCGGCCGGGAGTGCATCCCGGCCGCCTTCAACGATTTCGCCCCCGCTCGCTTCGCTCGCGATGGGCGTCGCGGCCGGGAGTGAATCCCGGCCGCTCCCTCCTTCTTTCCGTTCGTGCGGATCCTCTTTCCGCGCTTCTTCGTCGTCACGGGGCGCTCGCGCGGGCAAGGAGGTCGTAGAAACCGGGGAAGGAGACGTCGGCGCAGTCGGCATCGGTGATCGTGACCGGACCGCTCGCGACGAGGGCGGCGACGGCGGCGGCCATCGCGATGCGGTGGTCGCCGTGCGAGTCGACGGTGCCGCCGCGCAGACGCGTCGGCCCCTCGATGACCAGTCCGTCGGGAAGCTCCTCGACGCACGCACCGAGACGTCCCAGCATCTCCGCCATCACGGCGATACGATCGCTCTCCTTGACGCGCAGCTCGGCGGCGTCGTGTACCTCGGTACGGCCGTCGGCGCACGCGGCGGCGACGCAGAGGATCGGGAACTCGTCGATCGTGCGCAGGAGGAGCTCGCCGCCGATCGGCGCGGCGCGCAGCGGCGCGCTCCGTACGACGACGGTCGCGCGCGGCTCGACGGCGGCGTCGGGCTCGGGCTCGATGTGGATACGCCCGCCCATCGCGTGCAGCACGTCGAGAAGACCCGTGCGCGTCGGGTTCACGCCGATGCCGGTGAGACGCAGCTCCGACGCCGGAACCAAGAGCCCGGCGACGATCAAAAACGCCGCGGACGAAAAGTCGCCGGGGAGCTCGACGGTCGCGCCGCAGAGCTCCTGCGGGCCGACGAGCGAGACGCCGCGCGACGCCCGCGTCAGCCGCGCGCCGAAGGTGGCGAGCATGCGCTCGGTGTGATCGCGCGACGGCGCCGGCTCCGCGACGCTCGTCACGCCGGACGCTTGCAATCCGGCGAGCAGCAGGGCCGATTTCACCTGTGCGCTCGCGACCGGCAGATCGTGCGCGGCGCCGCGCAGCGTCCGCCCCTCGATGCGAAGCGGCGGCCGGCCGTCCGCCCCCTCGGCGACGACCACGGCACCCATCCGCGCCAACGGCTCGAGGACGCGACGCATCGGTCGGCGGCGGAGCGACGCGTCGCCGTCGAGACGGCTCGCAAACGGCCGGCCAGCGAGGAGTCCCGCGAGGAGCCGCATCGTCGTGCCGGAGTTCTGGCAATCGATCGTCGTCGCCGGCGCGCGGAGACCGTCCCACCCTCGGCCGTCGATGCGCAGCGTGGCTCCCGACGTCGTGATGGTCACGCCGAGCGCCTCGCAGGCGCCGAGGGTCGCGCGGTTGTCTGCGCCGCCGGCGAATCCCTCGACGACCGTCGTGCCGCGCGCGATCGCGCCGAGGAGGAGCGCGCGATGCCCGATCGACTTGTCGCCTGGAACGGCGAACGTGCCGTGCAGGCCGCGCGCCGCCGGTGTGATCGTGACGGCGCTCATCGACCCCGCGAGCGGCGCGCGCCGCGACGTGCCCGCAGACGCGCCGGCGCGACCGCCGACGCCGCGCCGAGGCGACGACGCGTCACCTGCGCGCGCGCGAGCTCGGCGGTGATCGCGGCGCCGTCGCCGAGCGCGATCGCGTCGCGCAGGCGCTCGACCGTGGCGCTGAAGCCGTCGAGCGCGCGCAGCAGCTCCTCGCCGTTCGCGAGGAAGATGTCGCGCCACATCTCGGGCGAGCTCGCGGCGATCCGCGTCCAATCCCGGAATCCGCCGGCGGCGTACGCGAGCGCGTGGCGGGCGCCCTGCCGATCGGCGTCGGCGACGGCATTCACGAGCGCGAACGCCGCCACGTGGGGCAGATGGCTCACGAGCGCGAAGATGCGGTCGTGGACCGTGGCGGGCATCTCCTCGACGCGCATCCCTGCCGCCTCCCACAGCGCGTGGACGCGTCGCCGTGTGATCGCCGTCGTCCGCGCGCCGGGTGTCACGACGCAGCGCCGCCCCTCCAGGAGATCGGGGAGCGCGGCGGCGGCGCCCGAATGCTCCGTGCCGGCGATCGGATGGCTGCCGCAGAATCGCCCGGCGCCGTCGCCGAGGACGCGCTCGACGGCGCCGACGACCGACGACTTCACGCTACCGGCATCCGTGATCACCGCCGTCGGCGGCAGCGCGCGCGCGAGGGCGCCGATGACGGGCGCGATCGTCTGCACCGGCACCGCGACGACGACCAGATCCGCGCCGCGCGCGGCGCGCTCGGGATCGCGCTCGGCGCGATCGATGATGCCGCGGCGGCGCGCCACGCGCAGGTTCTCCGCCGAGCGCCCGAGCCCGACTACCTCGCCGACGACGCCGCGTGCACGCAGCGCCAGCGCCAGCGAGCCTCCGATCAGGCCGACGCCGGCGATGACGAGGCGGTCGGCGATCCGCTTCACGTCGCCGGCCCGAGCACCGCGGCGAGGCCGTCGACGAAGCGTTGATTCTCGGCCGGCGTACCGACCGTGACCCGCAGGTGGCGCGGCAGCCCGTAGACCTCCATCGGCCGTGCGATCACTCCGAGACGGAGGAGCGCCTCGTAGACGCGCGCGCCCTCGCCGACGTCGATGAGGAGGAAGTTGGCCCAGCTCGGAACGTACGGGCGCCCGAGGCGCTCGCAGCTGGCGCGCAGGAACGCCAGCCCCTCGCGATTGTTGGCGCGCGTGCGCTCGACATGCGCGACGTCGTCGAGGGCCGCCAAGGCGGCGACCTGCGCCAGCGAGTTGACGTTGAAGGGTTGCCGAATCCGGTTCAACACCTCGACGACCTCGATCGGCGCGACGCCGTACCCGATCCGCAGGCCGGCGAGGCCGTAGATCTTCGAGAACGTCCGCAGCGTGATCAGCAACCGCCCGCGACGATGATACGCGAGCGAGTTCGGGTACGCAGGATCCTCGACGTAATCGGCGTACGCGTCATCGGCGACGATCATGACGCGCGGTGGCACCGAGTCGAGGAAGTCCTCCCACTCGTCGCAGGTATAGATCGTGCCCGTCGGGTTGTTGGGATTGGCGAGAAAGACGATGCGAGTCGCGGGACCGATCGCCTGCGCGATCGCGTCGAGATCGTGGGTATAGCGCTTGAGCGGGATCGGCCGCGGCGTCGCCCCCGTCGCCTGCACGACCATCTGGTAGATGACGAACGCCTGCTCCGCCATGATCGCATCGTCGCCGCGACGCAAAAGCGCGCGCGCGACGAGCTCGATGATGTCGTTGGAGCCGTTGCCGAGGATGATTCCGTCGGACGCGATGCCGTGGCGCTCGGCGAGCGCGCGGCGGAGATAGAAGCCGCTGCCATCCGGATAGCGGTGCAGCGAGCCGAGGGCTTCGTGAATCGCGGCGAGGGCGCGCGGCGACGGCCCGAACGGGTTCTCGTTCGAGGCGAGCTTGATCGAGCCGGTGATGCCGTACTCGCGCTCGAGCTCCTCGAGCGGCATCCCCGGCGGATACGCGGCGAGCTTCTGGATCCACTCCGGCACGAGCGCGCGCAAATCGATCGTGTCGTGCGTCTCCGCAGCGTCCGTCGCGTCGATCTTTTCGTGCGTGCTCATCGTCCGGCGGGGTACGATCCGAGGATCTTCATCATCGTCGTGAGCGGCGCCATCCGCGCCAAGGCGCGCCGTACCCGCGGCTCGGTGCGGTGGCCGCGGAGGTCGAGGAAGAAGACGTACTCCCACGGCCGGCCGCGCAGCGGCCGGGACTCGATCTTGTGCAGGCTGACACGTGCGCGCGCAAGCGGCTGCAAGAGCTTCGCGAGGATGCCGACCTCGTCTTTCACGGTGCAGAGCACCGACGTCTTGTCGTCGCCGGAACGCGTCGAGGCGTCGGCGGTGCCGAGCACGAAGAAGCGCGTCACGTTGGCGGTGACGTCTTGGATGTCGGCGGCGAGGACGCGCAGCTCGTAGCGCTCCGCCGCCATGCGGCTCGCGATCGCCGCCGCGTGCGGGTCGGCGGCGGCGAGCTCGGCGGCGCGACTCGTGCTCGGCGTCTCCTCGATCGCGACCCGCGGCAGATGCTCGGCGAGCCAGTGGCGGCACTGCGCGAGGCCCTGCGGATGCGACAGCACGCGCCGCACGGCGCCGAGGTCGGTGGCGCGGCTCAACAGGCACTGGCGAACGTCGAGCAAGACCTCGGCGGTGATCTGCAGCGGCGACTCGACGAGCAGATCGAGCGTCGAGGTGACGGCGCCCTCGGTCGAGTTCTCGACCGGCACGACGCCGAAGTCGGCGCGGCGATGCTCCACCTCGGCGAAGACCTGCGGAATCGACTCGACGGGGGTCAGCGTCGCTGCGGCGCCGAACTGATCGCGCGCGGCGGCGTGCGTGAACGTGCCCTCGGGGCCGAGATAGGCGACCGCGAGCTGCGCCTCGAGCGCGCGCGACGCGGAGATGATCTCGCGAAAGACCGCGCGCACCGCATCGTCGGTCAGTGGCCCCTCGTTGAGGCTCCGCAAGCGGTCGAAGATGCGCTTCTCGCGGCCCGGCACCCAGAAACCGTTCGCGCCGTCGGTACCGCCCGCGGCCTTGTGACGCCCGATTCGCTGCGCGGCGCGGGCGCGCTCGTTCAGGAGCCGCACGATACGCTCGTCGATGCGGTCGATCTTGGCGCGCTCCTGATCGACATCGCGGTCCACGGCCTTCATCGATGCGTCGCTCGCGGTCCCCAGACGACGACAGCTAGCGTACGCCTCCCTGCATTGCAACGCGCGGGGCGCTGCCGCGACGCGCGCGGCGAACCTGCGCCGTGTGCGCGGCGGGAGCACGCGAACGACGTGCGCGGGGCCGGCACGCGCGCACAGCGCCCGGCCGCGAGCGTCTGGTCACGGGCGCATGCGGACGTCGGCGTCACCGCGAACGCCTGGCCACGCGCGCAAATTCTACGTCCCCGCGCACGTCGTTCGCGTGCTCCCGCCGCGCATGCAACGCCCCTCGGCGCCGCGCGTGCCGAGCCGCCCGCGCTATGGCGTCGTCGAACGCGCTCGCGGCGCACGCCTGCAACGCCCAACGTCGGCGCCGTAGAACGTGCGCCGCGCGGGCGGCGGCGGGCGAGAACGGGGTACGCGGGGACGTAGAATTTGCAAAGCTGACCACGACGCCCGCTGCGTACGTCGAGGGCCGCATGCGCCCGCAACGCTCGCGCGGACGCGGCCAGCCGGGCGCGCGTGCCGGCCCCGCGCACCCCGTTCTCGCCCGCCGTCGCCTGCGCCGACGCTCTGGTTCTTCCGCGCACACGGTGTGCCGTTGAGGGCCCGCGCGTTACTCGACGTAGCGCCCGATGCGGCGGTACTTCTCGTAGCGACGCGCCAAGAGCGACGCGAGAGACTGCGCCTTCAGCTCCGCGAGATGTCGAGCGATGCTGCGCTCGAGCGCCTCGCCGGCACCGCGCGGATCGCGGTGCGCGCCGCCGAGCGGCTCGCTCACGACCTCGTCGATGACGCCGAAGCGATAGAGGTCGCGCGCCGTGAGGCGCAGCGCCTCAGCGGCGCGCGCGACGTTCTCCGGCGTCCGATCGCGATAGAGAATCGCCGAGCAGCCCTCGGGCGAGATGACCGAGTAGCACGAGTACTCCTGCATCAGCAGGCGGTCCGCGAGGCCGAGGGCGAGCGCGCCGCCGCTGCCACCCTCACCGATCACGGCGCTGACGATCGGCACGCGCAAGAGCGCCATCGCCCGCAGCGTGTGGGCGATCGCCTCCGCCTGCCCGCGCTGCTCGGCGCCGACGCCCGTGTATGCGCCTTGCGTGTCGATGAACGTGAGGATCGGCATCCCGAGACGCTCCGCCATGTGGAAGAGCCGCAGCGCCTTGCGGTAGCCCTCCGGGCTCGCCATGCCGAAGTTCCGCCGCAGCCGCTCCTGCGTCGAGTGGCCGCGCTGGTGGCCGACGACCATCACCGGCTGGCGGCGGTACGTGCCGATGCCGCCGACGATCGCCGCATCGTCGCCGAACGCGCGGTCGCCGTGCAGCTCGAAGAAGTCGGCGCAGAGGCGCTGCACGTAATCGAGCGTCTGCGGCCGGTCGACGTGGCGCGCGAGCTCGACGCGCTGCCATGCCGACAGGGTATCGTAGAGCGTGCTTTCGAGCTGCCGCCGCTCGGCCTCGAGCCGGCGGAGCTCGCGCGTATCGGCGGCGGTGCGGTCGCGCGTCCGCCGCAGCGTCTCGATGCGCGTGTCTAGCGCGGCGAGAGGGAGCTCGAAATCGAGATAGGTGACGGCCACGGGTGCTCGAGCCATTCTGTCGCGCGCGCGAGGAGGGCGTCGCGATCGCGGTCGGGGTGGAACCACTCGATAGCGGGCTCGGCGCGGAACCACGTGCGCTGGCGCTTCGCGAGCCGGCGGGTGGCGCGCACGAACGCCGCTCGCGCGGTAACGAGGTCGCACGCGCCCGCGAGATGCGCGCCCATCTCGCGGTAGCCGACGCTCCGGAGCGGCGGCAGCTCGGGGCCGTAGCCGCGGCCCCACAGCGCGCGGATCTCGTCG
Organism: Binatia bacterium; assembly: GCA_041488235.1. GTDB lineage: Bacteria > Desulfobacterota > Binatia > UTPRO1 > UTPRO1 > DP-19. Next base: position 18,111 of record JBGPOW010000009.1, on the reverse strand, counting down.
AGCAGGCCGGCGCCGAGCATCGCGTCGCAACGCGTCTCGATGCGGGCGGCCAGCTCGTCGCGTGGACGGCGGCAGCCGAGGACGAGCGCGTCGACGTCGCCGCCGGCGAAGCGATGCTCGTCCTGCCAGGCGCTGATCGGACGTCCGGTGAGCGCCTCGACCTCGAGCGCACGCACGATGCGGAAGAGATCGCGCGGGTGGAGGCGCGCCGCGGCCCGCGGATCGACACCAGCGAGCCGCCGGTGCAACGTCCCCGCGCCGTCGCGCTCCTCGAGCGCGCGCAGCTCGGCACGCAGCTCCGGCGACCGCGGCGGCGCCGGAAAGAGGCCGCGCACGAGCGCCCGCAGGTAGAGTCCCGTGCCACCACAGACGATCACCGGTCGGCCGCGGCGCTGGATCTCGCGCGCGGCGCCGAGCGCGGACGTCCGGTAGCGGGCGGCGTCGAATGTCTCGTCGGGATCGACCACATCGAGGAGATGATGCGGGACACACGCGCGATCGGCGGCGCTCGGCTTCGCCGTGCCGACGTCCAAGTAGCGATAGATCTGTCGCGAGTCGGCGCTCACGACCTCGCCGCCAAAGCGCACGGCGAGCTCGAGCGCGACCTCGCTCTTCCCCGTCGCCGTCGCGCCGACGATCGCGATCAATCTCAGCGCGCTCATCGCCCGAACATTCGCTCGACCTGCCCGCGCGTGAACTCGACGGACACCGGCCGGCCGTGCGGGCAGTTGCTGCCGTACGTCAGCGCGTCGAGATCCGCGAGTAGCGCCTCGATCTCCGCCGTGCCGAGGCTTCTTCCGACACGGACGACGCTGTGGCACGCGATGCGACCGAGGATGGCGTCGACGGACTCTGCGGCGGAGAGGTGCGAGTCGTGCGTCGCGAGCCCGTCGGCGAGGTCCTCGAGGAGAAGCGCCGGATCGTCGCCGCCCAGGATGGCGGGAACGGCGCGCACGAGAAACGTCATCTCGCCGAACGGCTCCACCTCGAACCCGAGGCTCGCGAGGCGCGCGTGCGCGTCGCGGAGCGTCTCGGCGCGCCCGGGGTCGAGATCGACGGTGACCGGCAGCAGCAACGCCTGGCGCTCGATCGCGCCACGCCGATGCTCGGCGCGCAAGCGCTCGAAGGCGACGCGCTCGTGCGCCGCGTGTTGATCGATGAGCACCAGCCGGTCGCCTCCCTCGCAGACGATATAACCGCGGAAAACCTGTCCGACAAATCGCAGCTGCGCGAAGCCTCCGACGTGCGCGGCACCGTCGAGCGTCGGCTGCATCGCGGACGCGTCCGTCATCGCGTGCCCCGTCCGATCGGCATTCGTCGCCGCCGACGCCGCGTCGGCGGTGCATGCGGCCGCACCGCCGAGCGCACTGCCGGCGTGTGCCGCCGCGAAGCCGCCGACGGGCACCAACGGCGACGTACCGTCATTGCGCGCGGCGTAGCGCTGCAGCGCTTCGGCCACCGACCCCGCACCACCTGCAGGCGGCGCGCCCAGCGATTGCAGCGCGCGGCGCACCGCACCGACGACACTGTCGTGGACGACGTGCGCGAGACGGAAGCGCACCTCGTGCTTCGCCGGATGGACGTTCACGTCGACGTCCGCGGGCGGCACCGTGACGAGCACGATCGCGCCCGGCCAACGGCCGCGCGGTACGAGGCTCGCGTAGCCCTCCACGATCGCGTGCGTGAGCGCGCGGTCGCGGACGGCGCGGCCGTTCACGTAGGTGTAGACGTAGCGGCCGCTCGCGAACGACAGCTGCGGCGATAGCAGGAAACCGCGAACCGCCATGCCGAGGCGGTTCTCGTCGAGCACGCGCCCGCCGCGCACACGCTCGCGTCCGAGGACCTGACGCGCCCGATCGTCGACGCCGGCGACCGGCGGATACGCGGCGAGCTCGCGTCCCTGATGCAGCAGCCGGAAGTGCACGTCGGGGGCGGCGAGGCTCTCGCGCGTCACCAGCTCCACGACGTGGCCGAGCTCGGTCGCGACGCTCTTCAAGAACTTGCGGCGCGCGGGAACGGGCGCGAAGAGATCGCGCACGGTCACTGTCGTGCCCTCCGGCGCCCCCGCCTCGCGCACGTCGACCACCGCGCCGCCGGCCGCGCCGACGGCGGTCGCGACCGCGGCGCCGCGCGCGCGCGTCACGAGCTCGACCGCTGCGACCGAGGCGATGCTCGGCAGCGCCTCGCCGCGGAAGCCGAAGGTCCCGATCCGCGTCAGGTCGTCGGCATCGCGGATCTTGCTCGTCGCATGGCGGGTGAATGCCAGGACGGCGTCCGCCGCGCTCATGCCCTCGCCGTCGTCGCTCACCCGAATCGAGCGCAGCCCACCCTCCTCCAGCTCGACGACGATGCGCCGCGCCCCGGCGTCGAGGGCGTTCTCGAGAAGCTCCTTCACGACCGACGCCGGGCGCTCGATGACCTCGCCCGCCGCGATTTGGATCGCGAGCGCCTCTGGCAGCACGCGGATTCGCCCTGCGGCGAACGCCGGCGTCGCGTCGGCGAGCTCAGACGACATAGCGCGTCTCCTTGCGCACCACCCAGCGCTGCACCTCGGCACGCCGTCCTTCACCGCCGGCGCGCCCGGCGAGTCCGTACGTGAGCTGCTTCCCTTCCTCGAGACCCGGCTGCGTGAACGGATCGACGGCGAGCAGGTCGGCCATGATCACCGCCTCCGTCTCGAGGAGATAGAGGAGTTGTCCGAGCGTGAACGGGCGGACGCGCGGGCATACGATCGTCGCGCTCGGCCGCCGTGCCTTGGCGAGGGCCAACTCCGTCGCTTGCTGCTCCATGTTCACCAACGCGCCGAGCCCGCCGCCGCCGAGGTACGCAACGCTCTCGAGGTCCTCGTAGCCCTTCGGAACCGTCAGCTCCGAACCGTGATCCTCGACCCGGACGAAGACGATCGTCTTGTCGTCGGGACCTTCGACCCAGAGCTGCAGCTGCGCGTGCTGATCGGACGGTCCGATTGCCGCGATCGGCGTCACGCCGCGGTGGACGACCGCGTTCTCGAGGTCGCGTGCCTTGCCGAGGGTCTCCGCCCACAGTTGGCAGAACCACGGCCCGACCGCGCGCAGCGCTTCCGAGTACGGCATCCACACCACGACGCCGCGACCCTTCTGCGCCGAGAGGTACAGCACGCCGGCATGCAGCAACGCCGGGTTGTGCCATGGATCGGCGTCGCGACAGCGCTCGTCCATGTCGGCCGCGCCCGCGACCGTCTCGGTGACATCGATGCCGGCGCACGCTGCCGGGAAGAGACTCACGGCGCTCAACACCGAGAAGCGGCCGCTGACACCGGCGGGGACCGCGAGCGCGCGGAATCCCTCGTCGTTCACGATCTGCCGCAACGTGCCGCGCCCGGCGTCAGTCGTGACGACGATGTGGCGCGTGTACGCGACGGCGCCGAGGTCACGCAGCAGTGCATCGCGGACGATGAGGAACTGACTCATCGTTTCCGGGGTGTCCCCAGACTTGCTGATCACATTGAAGAGTGTGCGGCGCAGATCGAGGCGCGCGAGCAGCGCCGCGAACGCCGCCGGATCGACGGTGTCGGCGACGTGCACCCGCATCTCGCCGTCCACCGCCGGGCGCCACGCGTGCTCGATGGGTCGCAACGCGTGGTAGAGCGCGCGGGTGCCCAGCGCCGAGCCGCCGATGCCGAGAACGACGAGATCCTCAAACTCGCCTCGCACCTCGTCCGCGAGCGCGAGCGTCTGCTTCAGCTCCGTCCGTGCGTACGGCAGCTCGGCGAACGGCGCGAGGCCGGCACGGCGCTGCCGCACGAGCGCCGCGTGCGCGTCGGCGAGACGTGGCACCAGCGCAGTGAGCTCCGCCTCGTCGACGCCGCCCGCCACCATGTGCGCCATCGTCGCGTTCACGTCGACGCGCAGCCGCTCCGCCTCGCGCCACCGTTTCTGCCGATACCCGACGGGCATCCGCCGCCCTTAACATTTTACGCCCGCGCGTGCGACGCTCGTCGCGCGGCGCCGACCGCATGCGCGCAGATCCGCATCCAGACACGCAGCAGTCGTCGGCTGCACCCGACGTGCGCGGGAGGGTAATCTTGCGCACCACGGGTGCAGCCGACGACTGCCGCGTGTCTGCATACCGTCCGCGCACGATGCCGCGGAGTCACGGGACAGCAACGCGATGCGCGGCGGAAAGTGTTCGGGCGCGAGCTGGAGGACTCGATCGGCACCCGCGCCGTGTACAGCGCCGCGTGCGGGCGTCTTCTTTGACCTGCCTCGCCGGGAGCGCGCGGCAGTCGTCCGCTGCACCCGTGGTGCGCAAACCTACCCTCTTGCGCACGTCGGGTGCGGCGGACGACTGCCGCGCGCTCCCGCCGTGACGACGCCAAGAAAGAGAACGTCCGCGCGCGGCGAGGGTGCCGCGCGGGGACGTGGTGGAAGGAGGGGCGGTGGGAGGGTGCGGGGTTGGGTCAGGCCCCGGGAGAGCACCCTCCCACCGTTGCACAGCACGTCCGGCGGCGTGGGGGTGTTGAGCGACCGGATTGAGTGCGGGGACTCGAGCGCGTCATGAGTGGAGTAGAATGACGCCCGATCGTTCGTAACGTCGCCGTACGCAGCGTTCGGAATCAGCGAAAAGCATGCCACGGCCGCTGCACGCGGGCGCGCTGCGAACGCGCAGGCCACTCTCGCGATCGTGCGCGATGAACGGGTCGCGCAGCACCCGCGCACGACCGTCATGCATGACGCTATGGCGACGCCGAACGGACACTGCTAGACGTGCCGCCGTGCGTTATTTTGAGAAGATCGTCACCCGCTCCGAGGTTGTGACGATCGCGGCGCAGGCACGCCGCGATGGGCGGCGCGTCGCGTTCACGAACGGCTGCTTCGATCTGCTGCATGTCGGCCATGTCCGCTACCTCGCCGCGGCGCGCAACGCGGCCGACCTCTTGATCGTCGGCCTGAACGACGACGCCTCGGTGCGGCGCCTGAAAGGTCCCTCGCGACCGCTCGTAGCGGAGGCGGCACGCGCCGAGCTCGTCGCCGCGCTCGCCGCGGTCGACTACGTGACGCTCTTTTCCGAGGACACCCCCTACGAGCTCATCCGCGCGATCGAGCCCGACGTGCTCGTGAAGGGCAGCGACTGGGCGCCCGATCGCGTCGTCGGTCGCGACGTCGTCGAGGCGCGCGGCGGCCGCGTGCTGCTGGTCCCGGTCGTCGCGGGGTTCTCGACGACGGCCCTCGTCGACCGCCTCCGCGAGGGCTGACCGCGCGTCGCGACGCCTCCGCGCGCAGCAAGCTGCGCGATCGCATGCGAGCACGCCGCGGCGCTCGCGCCACGAATTTGCCGCCTCGGGCGGTGTATGGTAGCCACAACGTTTCGCGCGAAAGGGGTCGGGAATGGCACGCATCTGTGACGTCTGTGGCAAAGGCCCGTCGACGGGCAACACGGTCAGCCATGCGAACAACCGCACGCGCCGGCGGTGGAAGCCGAACTTGCAACGGGTGCGCGCGAAGATCGGCGGCGGCGTGAAGCACATCCTCGCCTGCACGCGCTGCATCCGCAGCGGCAAGGTGATGAAGGCCGCGTAGCGGCGCACGCTGACGTCACGGCGCGCTGTCGCAGCGCCACGCCGCGACGACCGTTCAACTGCTCGTCGGTCCTACCGCGATCGCGTCGATCTCGACGCGGGCGTCGCGCGGCAGCGCCGCCACCTGCACCGTCGAGCGCGCCGGGCTCGGCGCCGGAAAGAACTCGGCGTATACCTGGTTCACGACCGGGAAGTCGGTCAGGTTCACGAGGTAGACGGTCGTCCGTACGACCGACGCGCACTCGAGGCCCGCCGCCGCGAGCACCGCGCGCAGGTTCTCGAGCACGCGCCGCGTCTCGTCCGCGATCGTGCCCGGCACGAGGCTGCCCGTCGCCGGATCGAGGCCGATCTGCCCCGAGCAAAAGACGAGGCCGCGCGCGGCGATCGCCTGCGAATAGGGGCCGATCGCCTGCGGCGCGGCATCGGTCGCGATCGCGCGACGCTCACTCATCGCGACCACCCGTCGAGCGACACACGACGCCGATCACCATCTCGACGGCGCCCCTCATACGCGCACACGCGACACCTTCATGACGCCCTTCACCTTGCCGAGGCCGCGCATGACGCGGTTCAGCGCGTCGACGTTGTCGACCATCACCTCGAACGTGTTGAGCGCGCGCTTGTCGGGCACCGTGCGCACCTGCGCGCCGGTGATGTTGACGCCGGCGGACGAGATCGCGCGGCTCATCGCCGCGAGGAGCCCGGGCGAGTCGATGCCGACGACCTCGATGGCGACCGGGCGGAACTGGCCGGCGACCCCATCCCACTCCACCTCGACGCGGCGCTGCGGGTCGCTTTCCATGACACGCAGGCAATCGATCGAGTGCACCGTGACGCCGCGGCCGCGGGTGATGAACCCGACGATGCGCTCGCCGGGAAGCGGATTGCAGCAGCGGCCGAAACGCACCATCACGTCGTCGACGCCGCTCACGCGCACGCCGCCCTTCGATTGCCGGCTGACGAGACGGAAGAGCTTCTGGAGGGTCCCCTCGCCCTTCTCGCGCCGCTCCTCGAGCTCGCTCGCCGGCACGAGCTTCGCGATCAGATTGTGCGTCGGCAGCCGGCCGTAGCCGATCGCGGCGATCAGCGACTCCTCGTCCTTGAAGCCGAGGTCGCGCGCGGCGGTGTCGAGCTCGCCTCCTTTACGCAGCTTCCCGAGTTCGAGGTGATAGCGCGCGAGGTCGCGGCCGAGGATCTCGGTCCCGACCTCGAGGCTGCGGCGGCGCTGCTGCGCCTTGATCCAGTTGCGGATGCGGTCCTTGGAGCGACTCGTCTTGACGAGCTTCAACCAGTCTTTGCTGGGCGTTTGGCGGGTCGTCGTGATGATCTCGACGGTGTCGCCGCTCTGTAGCTGGTATTTCAGCGGCACGAGCTTGCCGTTGACGCGCGCGCCGGCGCAGTGCTCGCCGACCTGCGAGTGCACACGGTACGCGAAATCGATGACGCCCGCGCCCTGCGGAAAGTTGAAGAGATCCCCCTTCGGCGTGAACGCGAAGACCTCCTCGCTGAAGAGATCCTCTTTCACCGAGCGCATGAACTCCTGCGGGTCCTCGAGGTGCTGCTGCCACTCGAGGATCTGCCGCAGCCACGCGAAGCGCTGGATCTCCTCCGGCCCGCCGGCCTCGTTCTGGCCTTTGTAGCGCCAGTGCGCCGCGACGCCGCCCTCGGCAACGCGATGCATTTCCGGCGTTCGGATCTGCACCTCCATGCGCTCGCCGAAGGGACCGATCACGGTCGTGTGCAGCGACTGGTACATGTTGGCCTTCGGCATGGCGACGTAGTCGCGGAAGCGGCCGGGAATCGGCTTCCAGTGCTGGTGCACGACGCCGAGCGCCTCGTAGCACTCGCGCGACGAGTCGACGAGGATGCGGAACGCGACGAGGTCGTAGATCTGATCGTAGAGCAGATTCTGCGACTGCATCTTCTGGTAGATCGAGAAGAAGTGCTTCGGCCGCCCCGTGACCGTCGCCTCGATGCCGGCCTCCTCGAGCCGCTTCGTCAGCACGGTGATGACGTGCTTGATGTACTCCTCGCGCTCGACGCGCTTCTTCGCGACGTTGCGCTTCAGCTGGTAGTACACCTCTGGATGGAGGTAGCGGAGCGCGCTGTCCTCGAGCTCGCTCTTGACCCAGTAGATGCCGAGGCGGTGCGCGATGGGCGCGTACACGTCGAGCGTCTCCTGCGAGATCTCGCTCTGGCGCTCGGGGGGCAGGTGCGAGAGCGTCCGCATGTTGTGGGTGCGGTCGGCGAGTTTGATGAGGATCACGCGGATGTCGCGCGCCATCGCGATGATCATCTTGCGGAAGTTCTCCGCTTGGCGCTCGGCGCGGCTCGTGAAGTTGATCTGGCCGATCTTCGTGACGCCGTCGACGAGGGTCGCGATCTCGCCGCCGAAGATGCTCTGCACCTGCTCGAGCGTGGTGAGCGTGTCCTCGACGGTGTCGTGCAGGAGACCCGTCGCGACGCTCGGCACGTCGAGACGGAGGTCGGCGATGATGCTCGCAACCTCGAGCGGGTGCACGAGATACGGCTCGCCCGACTTGCGCTTCTGTCCGCGGTGCACGTCGGCGGAGAAGTCGTACGCGCGCTGCAAGGTCGTGACGTCCGCCGCCGGGTTGTAGTCCTGCACCTTGGCGATGAGATCGTGCAGGTTCACGACGCGTCCTCTCGTACGCCGGTGCCGCTCATGGGCCGCCCTCGACGATGATGCGCGCCACCTTGGCGCGCTCGGCGACGACGATCGCCTCGAGACCTGCGACCGAGCGCTCGATCTCGCGGTTCACGAGCCAATAGTCGTAGTCGCGCAGCGCGTCGGCCTCCTCGCGCGCCCGCCGCAGGCGGCGTGCGATCGTCGCGTCGTCCTCCGTGCTGCGGGCGCGCAGGCGGCGCTCGAGCTCGTCCCACGACGGCGGGAAGACCATCACCGCCACCGCAGCCTCCTTGTAGCTGCGCTTGAGCTGGCGCGCGCCCTGGACGTCGATGTCGAGCAGCATGTCGGTGCCCTCGGCGACGGCATCATCGAGCGGAGTCCGGATCGTTCCGTAGAGCGAGCCGTGGACCTCCGCCCACTCCGCGAACACGTTCGCGTCGCGCCGGTGCAGGAACGCGTCGCGATCGACGAAGTGGTACTCGCGGCCGTCGCGCTCGCCGGGACGCGGCGTCCGCGTCGTACACGAGATCGAGAGCGTGAGATCGGGAATGCGGGCGAGGAGCGCCTCGACGAGCGTGCTCTTGCCGGCTCCGGACGGTCCGGAGACGATGAACACGATCCCGTGACGCTCGAACGCGAACTCGGCACGCATACCCGATTCTAGAGCTTCACTCGACGTTCTGCACCTGCTCGCGAAGGCGCTCCACCTCTCCTTTGGCCTCGACGACGAGCTGCGTGACCGCGAGATTGTTGATTTTCGAGCCGATGGTGTTCACCTCCCGGTGCGCCTCCTGGAGCAGGAACTCGATCTGCTTGCCGACGGGCTCGCGCCCGCCGAGGAGCGCCCGCAAGGCCGAGAGATGGCTCGCGAGCCGCACCATCTCCTCGGTGACGTCGGCACGGTCGGCGACGAGCGCCGCCTCCTGGGCGACGCGGGCGAGGTCGATCTCGTTGCCCTGCAGCAGGCGCTGCATGCGCTCGGCGAGCTTCGCCTGCACGTCGCGCAACGTCGTCGCGGCGTGGCGGCGGACGGCACGCTCGATCGCGATCAGCCGATCGATGCGCGCGCGCATGTCGCGGTTCAGGTTGGCGCCCTCACGCCGGCGCTCGCGATCGTACCGGGCGAGGGCCTGCTTGAGCGCACGCGTCGCCGCCGGGAACTCGCGGCGCACGTCGGTCGCCGTCTCGACCGTCTGGAAGATCTCGGGGGTGCGAAAGACGCTCGGGTCGAGCGTTCCGGAAAGGCCGAGCTCCTGCATCAACCGGCGCCAGGCCGCGGCGTGCTCGCGCGCCGCGGCGGTGTTCAAGATGACGTGCGTGCGCGCGATCGGCGGCGCGCTGCGACTCACGTGCACGTCGACACGGCCGCGCGCGACCTGCGCCCGCACCGTCTCGCGACACTCCGCCTCCCACGGCCCGTACTCCCGCGGCGCCGTCACGCGTACGTCGAGAAATCGCTGGTTCACCGAGCGCACCTCGACCGTGACCCGTCCGCCGGCGATCGGCGCCGCCGCGCTGCCGTAGCCGGTCATCGATCGCAATCCCGCGCGCGCCGCCATCGCCGTCAGTGCTCGCCGAGCGCGCGCGTGAGCTCGCGCGCGCTCACCGTCGCGGTGCCGACCTTGCCGACCACCACGCCTGCCGCGTGGTTGGCGAGAATCGCCGCCTCCTCGAAGCTGCCGCCGACGGCGAGCGCGAGCGCGCAGGTGGCGAGCACCGTGTCGCCGGCGCCGGTGACGTCGAAGACCTCGTGCGCGACCGTGGGGAAGTGCTGCGCCCGCCCGCGCGACTTGAAGAGCGTCATCCCTGCCTCGCCACGCGAGATCAGGATCGAATCGGCCTGCCAGCGCTCCAGCAGCCGCCGCCCCGCCTCGGCGAGGCTCTTCCGATCGTCGATCTCGACGCCGGCGGCGCCGCTCGCTTCCAAGAGATTGGGCTTCACCAGGCTCGCTCCACGGTAATGGGAGAAGTTCGGACGCTTCGGGTCGATGACGTACGCGAAGCGATGGCGCGCGCGCAAGCGCGCCAGCTCGGCGAGGAGCTCCGGCGTGACGACGCCCTTGCCGTAGTCGGATACGACGACCACGGGAAAGCGGCGCGCATGGCGTTCGATCCACGTCCGGAGGCGGCGCGCCAGGGCCGGCGGCGTCGCCGCGTGGTCGCCGTCGTGATCGAAGCGGACCACCTGCTGCTGGTGCGCGATGACGCGCGTTTTCGACGTCGTCGAGATCGCGGGGCTTGCAATCACGCCCGCGAGACCGCCACCCGCAGCTTCGAGCGCCGTGGCGAGCGCGCGGCCGGCCGGATCGCGTCCGACGAGGCCGCAGGCGTCGGCGCGGCCGCCGAGCGCAACCACGTTGCTCACGACGTTCCCGGCGCCACCCGGCCGCGCCTCCTGCCGCCGCACGCGCACGATCGGCACCGGCGCCTCGGGCGAGATCCGGCTGACGTCTCCCCACACGAACTGGTCGAGCATGAGATCGCCGATCACGAGCACACGGGTGCCGGCGAAGCGCCGCACCAACCGGCGGAGGCGCGCCGTCGTCGTCACCGCGCGTCCCTCGCGTCGGCGGCAAGGACGCGCCGGTACACGGCGCGCGTGCCACGCGCCATCGCGTCGAGCGTGAAGCGCTCGGCCACGCGCGCGCGGCCGGCCTCCCCGAACGCGCGCGCCGTCGCCGGCTCGCGCGCGAGGCGTGTGAGCGCGGCGGCGAGCGCGACAGGATCGTCGGCGTCGACGAGCAGGCCCGCGTCGGCGCCGACGACCTCGGGCAAGCCGCCGACCCGCGTCGCGACGAGCGGACGCGCCGCCGCCATCGCCTCGAGGGCGGCGACGCCGAGGCCCTCGTGGCGCGACGGCATCGCGACCGCGTCGACGGCGGCGAGCAGCCCGGGCACGTCGTCGACGTGGCCGAGGAATCGCACTCGCTCCGCGATCCCGAGCGCGTCGGCGCGCGCGGCCAGCGCCGCCGCGAGGGACCCGCTGCCGGCGCACAGGAGTCGCACCGGCGGCTCGCGCACGAGCGCCAACGCCTCCAGCAGCGTCACGTGCCCTTTGCGCTCCTCGAGTGCGCCGACGATCGCCACCACGAACTCGCCGGGACCGATCCCGAGCCGCGCACGCTCGGCGACGCGTCGTGCCGCGCCGGCGGCGAAGCGCGTGACGTCGACGCCACTTGGCACGACCACGATACGATCGGCGCGCACGCCGCTCGCCACCAACGCCGACCGCACGCCTTCCGAGATCGCCACCACCGCGTCCGTTCCCCGATTGTAGAGCCAGCGCGCATACGACCCGCCGCGCAGCCGGTAGTCCATCCGCCGCGTCACGATCCGTCGAGCGGGCGATCGCCCGATGAAGGCGCTCATCGCATGGGCACGGGCGGTGTGGAAATGAACAATGTCATAGCCTCCCGAGGCCAGCAAACCAGCGAGCCGCCGTCCCGCGACGACGTCGAGGTGGTTGCGGATGCGAAGCGGCAAGACCGCGACGCCGAGGGCCGCCGCCGCCCGCGCGAGTCCGCCGCGCGGATCGGCAGCGACGGCTTGCCGATCGCCCGCCGCCGCCAGATGGCGGACGAGACCGAGCACCTGGACCTCGCCGCCGCTCATGCCCCGCTCGGAGTCGACGTGGAGAATTACGAGCGCGCCGTCATCACTGCGGCCGACGGGCGCGTCGTCAGCGTGCGGCATCGGGGGGCACTCCGTGCGCCTCGGTGTGTGCACTCGTCGAGGCCGCCGCGGTGCGCTCGGCCGCGGCGTCGGCTGCGGCGCCGCGGTGCACGGCATCGACCGCCTCCCACAGCTTGGCATAGCGCGCGAGCACGTAGAACGCCGCCGACTGGGCGACGAAGAGACCGGCGAGACCCTGCGTGAAGCCGCGCCGCAGCACGTAGAACCGAAAGAACCGCCACAGTGGCCGCAACAGGAGATCCGGCCACGACGCGTTCCGGCCGCGCAGTAGGAGCTCGCGCGCGGCGACGCCGCTGAAGCCGTTGATCGTGGCGACGTGGTCGGCGACGTCGCGATACGTGTAATGGAGGAGCGGTCCGCGCAGACGCCGGCTGCGCCCGTGCAGGATCACCTTCTCGTGCGGGTCGATGCCGCCCCACACCACCTGGTCGCGACGAAAGAGCCGGAGCCGGTAGTCGGGATACCAGCCGCCGCGCCGCCACCAGCGCCCCAAATAGTAGACGACGCGCGGCACGTAGTAGCCGTCGGCGTCGGGGTCGCGCAGCACGTCCTCGATCTCGCGCCGCAGCTCTGGCGAGACGCGCTCGTCGGCGTCGAGGTTCAACACCCACGGACAGCGCGTCTGCTCGAGGGCGAACGCCTTCTGCTCGACGAACCCCGGCCACTCGCGTTGATAGATGCGGTCGGTGTACTCGCGGCAGATCTCGACGGTACGGTCGGTCGAGAATGAGTCGACGACGACGATCTCGTCGCACCATTTCACGCTCTCGAGCGCGGCGCGGATCCCCTCCTCCTCGTCGTAGCAGATGATGGTGCACGAGAGCGGCGCACGCGTGCGCGCCGTGCCGCCGGCGCTGCGCTGCGACGACATTCAGCCGCTCCGGGCGCGCGCCGCCGCAGCGGCGGTCCGCCGGTGCGCGTACTCGGCGTCCTTGACGTCGGCGTGCCGCACGATCTCCAGCCCGATCCGCCGCAGCGCACGGTGCCGCGGTGGCACACCGCGGTCGATCGTACGAGCCGCGGGCAGCACGCCGCGTGCTGTCGATTGTGCCGTCGTCTCGGTCAAGTAGCGACGGAGGAACCGGACGCGGTCGCGCAACGACGCCGCACGACCCACCGAGCGCTGCACTTGCACGAGGTTCTTCCGCCGCCGTCGCCACGAGAGCCGGCGATAGCGGCGCACACGATCGACGTCGACGAGCACGAAGCGCGGCGGGTCCTCCGACGGCACGAGCACATTCGCGCCGCGCAAATCCTGAGGATAGATTCCGGCAGCGTGCAAGCGACGCACCCAGTCGGCGAAGGCCATGGCGAGCCGCCGACGCGCGTCGCCGGCGCGCATGCGCCAGAGCGCGTCCAGCGACGGCCCCGGCACGTGCCGCGTGACCGCGCAGCTCCAGAGCGGCACCGCGAGCCGCCGGCGCTCGAGGACGGCGACGATCTCGGGCGCCTCGAAGCCGGCGTCGGCGAGGCGCGCCGCTCCTCGCCACGCGCGCGCCGCGCCCGAGCCGAGCGCGATCGTCTCGAGCACGCGCGCCAGCGTGTGCTCGTGAAAGCGTTTGAGCACGAGCTCCGCGCCGTCGCGCGTCACCGCGCCAACAGTCGTGCGCGCGCCAGCCTGGAGAATGCGCGTGTCGTCGCGCGCGAGCACCGCATCGACGGCGAGCAGATCGGCCGGCACGGAGCCGCGTGCGCGACGCACACAATAACGCTGCTCAGCCGCCACCTCGAGCCTCCGCGTGCGCGCGAGCCGGCTCGCGCCCGTCTGCAGCGGCACCCGCCCCGCCGCGACGCTCGGCGGCGACCACGCCGCACCAATATTCGATCGCCTCCACCGAGCGCTCCACGCTCGCCGTCTCGGCGACGGCGCGCGCTGCGGCCGCGAGCGCGCCGCGGCGGGCCGGATCGAGGCCGACTCGCAGGCGCGCCGCCAGTGCGTCCTCGTCACGCGGGTCGTCGACGACGAGCTCGGCGAGCGCGCCGGTCAACACCTCGGCGGCGCCGATGTCGCACGGCGCGACGACGGGGAGCCCGGAGGCGAGCGCCTCCAATACCACCATGCCGAAGGCGTCGAACATCGACGGCAGCGTGAAGAGATCGGCGGCCGCGTACAAGCGCTCGACGTCGGCGCGCGGCCCGGTGAAGACGACCCGGCCCCGTGCCGCGGCCGCCCGGCGGCGATAGCTCGCGAGCTGTCGGTCGCCGCCGGCGACGACGAGCGCCGCGCCCGCAGGCGGCTCGCGCTCCCAGATCGCCAGCAGGTGATCGACGCCTTTGCGGCGGAAGCCCGTGCCGACGCAGAGGACGACCGGCTGCTCGGCCGCGATGCCGAGCTCGCGCCGCACCGCCGCGCCGTCGTGCTCGCGCCGTCCGGGATGGAAGCGCGTCACGTCGACGCCATAGCGCACCACCGCGACATCGCCGGCAGGGACCCGCGGGTACGTCGCCAGGATCTCGTCGCGAGTGCGCGTCGAGACCGTCAGAATCTTCCGATAGGCGCCCGGCGCGTACTGCCGGCGCTCGAGCGCGAGAAGCGCCAGTTGATACGGTCGCAGCCGGCGCACGCGGCCGGTGAGGCCTCCTGTCGCCGCGAGGCGCTCGACGTAGCGCCGATGGCAGCCGCCGCTCGCACGAAAGAGATCATGGCCGACGGTGCGTCCGAAGCCGATCACGGCGTCGGCATCGACGGCGCGCCACACGCGCGGCGCGAGCGCCGCGAACGAGAGCAGCTTCGCGAGCTGCCCGGCGCGGACGACGGGTACGCGATGCAGGCGCACCGCTTCCGGCAACGCCACACGACACTCGCCGGCGACGACGTGCACCTCGTGGCCGCGCGCCGCGAGCCGGCGCGAGAGCTCGTAGCAGTCGCCCTCGGCGCCGCCGAGCCGGTCGTAGCGCTTGTGGACGAGCGCGATCTTCATTCGACGTACCCGAGCTCGCGCAGGCGGCGCTCGATCGTCGCCTGCTCCTGCGCAGTGAGGGCTGCGACCTCACCGAGCGCCGTCGCCTCGACGGCGGCGATATGCGTGCCGAGGGTGCTCGCGACGTCGGGGTGAAGCGCGGCGACGTTCCGCCGCTCGCGCGGATCGGCGGCGAGATCGTAGAGCTCGGCGGCAACGTCCGGCGCGTCAGGAGCGACGACGTATTTCCAGCGCGCCGTGCGCCAGCCGACGCGGCGGTCGCGTGGCGTACCGCGTACGCGCCCGAAGGCTTCGACGAATGCCTCGAGACCGAGGTCGGCGCCGGCGACGGCCGGCAGCAGGCTCACGCCGTCGAGTCCCGGCGGTACCGCAACGCCGGCGATCTCGAGGAGCGTCGGCGCGAGATCCGCCTGCCGGACGAGCTGCGTGACGGTCGCTCCCGCCGGTAGGCGGCCCGGCGCGGCAATGATCAGCGGCACGCGGATCAGCACCTCATAGACGTCGCTCTCGTGCCCTTCGCGCTTGCGGGTGCGCGATGCGCCGAGAAGATCGCGCCACAAACGGTACCAACGATACTCGAGACTGCTCTCGATGAGCCGCTCACCGTGGTCGCCGTGCACGACGACGACGGTGTCGGGCGGCAATGCGTCGATGAGCGGTGCCAACGTCGAATCGAGCGACGCGAGCGCACGATCGTAGCGATTGCGGCCGTACCGCTGATCCTTGAACGGCGCCAGCACCTTGCGCGGCGAGTGCAGCTCCCAGACGTGGAGGAAAAGAAACCACGGCCCGGGCAACGCGCGCGCACGCAGCCGCTCGACGAGCGCCCTGCCCCATCCGTCGGAGAGATACTCGGTCGCCGGCCGGCAGTGGTACTCGACGAAACCGCGGTCGAGGCCGTTCTCCGGCAAGAGCGGCCCCGTCACCTCGGCAATCGTCTGATAGCCCGCCGCGGCGAGCAGGGCCGGCACGGTCGCGACGTCGGGCCGGAGCGGCCGCCCGCCGATCGCCCGCACGCCGTGGCGCGGCGAGTAGACGCCGGTCAGCATCGTCGCCACGCACGGCGTCGTGGAGGATGCCGACGCGATCGCCTGCGTGAAGCGGACGCCGCGCGCCGCGAGCGATTCGAAGGTCGGCGTGGAGACACCGCGACCACCGAGCGCGTCGGCGCGCATGCAGTCGACGAGCAGGACGAGGATGTTCGGGCGCGTCATCGCCGCCCGTGCTCCGCCGCCGACACCGGCCCCGCCTCCGTCGGCGTCTCCGGCGGCGCCATCGCAGGGGCGCGCATCAGTCGCCGGAAGCCGAGTGCGGCAGCGTCGGCGACGCCGTCGAAGCGCCGCCGCCGCGCGATCGTCTTCGCGACGATCCACCGCAGCCGCCGGCGCGCCCCGGCGCGGGTCCAACCGCGGCCGGCAACGTACGCGCGATACACGCGCGCGCGGTCGGTCGCGACGACACCCGTCAGCACGAGGCGATTCAGTTGCACGAGATTGCGGCGCGCCCGCCGCCACGGCGCCGGCGCCCGCCCGGCGCACGTGCGATCGTGATCGAGGAACGCGATCGCATCCGTCGCACCCGTCGCACGCGTCAACCAGACGTTCGTCGGCACGAGATCGCCGGCAACGAAGCCTCGTGCGTGCAGACGGGCGACGGCGGCGCCGAGCGCGCCGAGTACCCGTCGCTTCTCGGCCAGGATCACGCGCGCCTCCGTCGTCGTCGCCGCCACGCAGCGGCGCGCGAGATCGGCGAGTCGCTCCGCGATCGGCACACCGTCGAGCGCCGCGGTCGCGACCCAGGCGCCGACGAGTACCGGTCCGCGGCGCTGCTCGGCCACGGCGAGGACGCGCGGCACGTCGAACCCCGCGGCGGCGAGCTCAGCGCTGACGCACGCCACGTGACGCGCCTTCGAGGGCCGCAGCATGTCCTTCAGCACCGTACGCCACCGGTAGCGATGGTAGCGCTTCAGATAGACGTCGCGACCGTCGACGACGGTGCGATACGTCGCCGCGTGCTTGGAGCGATGACACGGCGCCGCCGTCGTCGCGAGACGATCGGCGAGGGCGAGCCATTGGATTTCGCCCCCGCTCGGCTGCGCCTCGCGATGGGCGTCGCCGCGCGAAGTGAATTCGTGCGGCTCCCGCTGCGTTTCCGTTCCGCCCGCACGCCCCACGTCGCCGGTCGGGGGCAGCCAGACGCGCCATACGCCGATGCGGACGGCGTGGCTCATGCGCGCTCGAGGATGCGCGTCACTTGAGCGAGGACGCGCGCGGGAGTGATCGCTTGCATGCATTGGCGGCCGATTGGACATTGACGGCGATAGCATGGCGCACACGGGACGCGGCCGACCAGAACGAAGTCCTCCGACCCGAAGGGCGCAGAGCGCGCCGGCGTCGTCGCGCCCCACAGCGAGATGACGGGGGTGCCGGCGGCGGCGGCGAGGTGCATCGGGCCGGAGTCCGGTCCGATCGCGAGGCGGGCGCGGGCGAGGACGCCGTACGCCTCGCGCAACGACGTCCGGCCGCTCAAGTCGAGCGGCGGCCGGCGCGCGAGCGCAGCGGTCGCGGCGCCGATCGGTTGCGCGTCCGCGCCGCCGACGATCACCACGTCGAGGCCGAGCGCATCGAGCGCGTCGGCGACGGCAGCGAAACCCTCGGGAAACCAGAGGCGGCTCTCCCACGTGGAGGCGGCAATGAACGCCGCGAACGGACGCGCGAGCGGCGCGACGAGCGTGGCGACGCGCTCCTCCTCGTCGGGCCGCAGCGTGATCCCGAAGCGTGGCGCCGCGTCGGGCAGCTCGAGCAGCGCCGCGAAGCGCTGGTACTGCTCGAGCTTCCAGCCGCGCTCGTCGACGGGCTCGATTGCGTGCGTGTTGAAGAGCCAGTTCAGCTCCTTCGCGTTCCGGCGATGAAATCCGATGCGTACCGGCGCCCGCGAGGCGACGCTGACGAGGCCGCTCTTCAAATGACGCTGCAAATCGAGGACGAGATCGAAGCCTCCCGCGCGCACCTGACGGAGGAAGCGCACGAATGCCGACGCGCCGCCTGCACGCGCGAAGACGAGACGCTCGTCGACCGCGGGATGATGCTCGAGGAGCGGCGCCGACGCCGGTTCCACCGCCCACGCGATCCGTGCCTGCGGGTACGCGGCGCGGACGCGCATCGCGAGCGGCAAGGCGCGGGTGACGTCGCCGATCGCGCCGAGAAGCACGATCAGAATGCGCTCGGCCGCGACGCGCATCGCTCACTCCACCCTCGCGCCGAGGCAGGACCGCAGATACAGGAGCGCCG
>JBGPOW010000008.1:0-47938 GCA_041488235.1 Binatia bacterium | reverse complement strand
CGACGCCCCGGTCACGAGCGCGCGCGGGCGTATGCCGCGTCGCTTCTCCGTCGCGGACGATTGTGTCATGCGTGTCCCTCCCGACGTGAGCGGCTATCGCACGAGGACTCCGCCCATTCAACGCGCCGGCGCCCACGCGCTCGTGCTGGCGCTCGCGAGTGTCGCGTTCGTCGCATCCGGCGCCGCGACTGCCGACGCAGACGCGCCCGCGGCGCGCGCTCCGGCCGGCGCTGCCGCCGACACGCTCGCCCGCGTGCGCGCCGCCGGCGAGCTGCGCTGGGGCGCCGACGCGCAAGGCGGCGCGCCCTACGTGTTCCAGGATCCGATGGATCCGAACCATCTGATCGGCTTCGAGGTCGATCTCGCCGACGCGCTCGCGCACGAGCTCGGCGTACGCGCGCGGCCGATTCAGGCGCAGTGGGAGCTGCTCCTCGAGCTGCTCGGCCGCGGCGACTTCGACGTCGCGCTGAACGGCATCGAGGTCGCGCCCGAGAAGGAGCGCGTTTGTCGCCTCTCGCGTCCGTACTACGCCGCGGCCGAGCGGCTGACGGTCCGTCGCAACGATGCGAATGCTCCCAACAGCGTGGCGGGCCTGCAGGGCCGCGCGGTCGGCACCCTGCCCGGCTCGCTCGCCGAGCGCATCCTCGCGCGCGCGGGAGCCGTCGTGCGCACCTACGAAGGCGGACAGAACGAGATCTATGCCGACCTCGCGCTCGGCCGCACGGATGCCGTCCTTCTCGACGCGCCGATCACGCGTTACTACGCCGAGATCGATCCGACGTTCCGCGTCGTCGACGGCGCGTTCGGGGAGGTGCGTTATGCCGTCGCCATGCGTCGCGACGACGTTGCGCTCGCCGCGGCGATCGACGACGCGCTCGCGACCCTGGCGCAGAGCGGCGCCTTGCGGCGTATCTACGAGCGCTGGGGACTCTGGAACGCGGAGACGGCGACGCTCCTCGGCGATGCGGCGCCGACGACGAGCACGGTCGCCGAGGCGTTCGAGGCATGGCGTGCCGCCGTCGGCGCGCTGCCGCCTTTTCTCACCCGGGTGCGCGAATGGTACCCGCGCGGCCAGGCGCTCTTCGCTCGCGGCGCGCTGATGACGCTCGCGCTGTCGCTCGTCGCAATGGGACTCGCAATCCCGCTCGGGGTGCTGCTCGCGCTCGCGCGCACGTACGGTGCCGCGCCGCTGCGTTGGCTTGCGACCGGGTACATCGAGTTCATGCGCGGCACGCCGCTGCTCGTGCAGCTGGTGATGCTCTACTTCGGCTTGCCGGAGCTCGGCCTGACACTCGATCCGTTCGTCGCCGGCGCGCTCGGTCTCGGCCTCAACTACGCGGCGGCGGAGGCCGAGAACTACCGCGCCGGGCTCGAGAGCATCCCCGCGGCGCAGCTCGAGGCCGCGTGGGCACTCCGCCTTTCGACGGCGCAAGCCTTGCGCTGGGTCGTCGGGCCGCAAGCGATCCGTGTCGCGATCCCGCCCGCGACGAACGACTTCATCGCGCTCCTCAAGGACAGCTCGCTCGTATCGCTCATCACGCTTACCGAGCTCACCAAGACGTACGTCATGCTCGCCAACGCGACGCGCGATCACCTCGGCCTCGGGCTCGTGGTCGCGCTCTGGTATCTCGCGATCGGCCTCCCGTTCGCGCGCCTCGCGCGCCGCGCCGAGCTCCGTCTCGGCCGTCACCTGCACACCGCCTGATGCTGCGCGTCCGCGACCTCGAGCACGTCCACCCCGGTGCGCGACCGACGTTCAGCGGCGTCTCGTTCGAGATTGCGGCAGGGACGCTGGCGACGATCGCCGGCGCGAGCGGCGCCGGCAAGACGACCTTGCTGCGCTGCCTCGCCGGTCTCGAACCGTTCCGCCGCGGCACGATCGAGCTGCCGACGCTGCGAGTCGTCGCGAACGGCACCGCGAACGACAGGCGCGCGTACGAGCGCTTGCGCGGTCACGTCGGGCTTGTGTTCCAGTCGCTCGAGCTCTTCCCGCACCTCACCGCCCTCGAGAATTGCGTGCTCGCTCCGATGCGCGTGCGTCGCCGCGCGCGCGCGGACGCCGAGCGCCGTGCACGAGCGCTCCTCGAGCAGCTCGGTCTCGCCGACAAGGCGGAGGCGTTTCCGATACGCCTCTCGGGCGGTCAACGCCAACGTGTCGCGATCGCGCGCGCCCTCGCGATGGAGCCGAGCGTGCTGCTCTACGACGAGCCGACGAGTGCCCTCGACCCGTCGCTGCGCGCCGAGGTCGTCGAGACACTGCGCCGCGTGCGCACGACCGGCGTCGCGCAGCTCGTCGTCACCCACGACGCGACGCTCGCCGACGACATTGCGGACGAGTCCTTTGCGCTCGCCGACGGCGTGCTCACGGTGGCGTCGTAATCCGAGGAGCGCACGCCGCGGTCGTTGCGGGACGGCGAGGGGATCGGCGAAGCGCGCATAAAGAGCGAGCCATTGCGGTCTTTACCCCGCTGCGGAGTACGGAAGATCTAATGCATGCCCGGTGCCCCGCGCGAGCGATCCTCACGCGGAGCCGATCCCCTCGCCGTCCCGCAACGACCGCGGCGTGCGCGACGACGCTACATGTACTTCCGAAACTCGACCTTCGCGATCGCGTTGCGGTGCACCTCATCGGGGCCGTCAGCCAAGCGCAGCGTGCGCACGTGCGCCCACGCCGAGGCGAGCGGGAAGTCCTGGCAGACGCCGCCGCCACCGAAGGCTTGGATGGCGTCGTCGATCACGCGCAGCGCCATGTTCGGCGCCGCGACCTTGATCATCGCGATCTCGGCGCGCGCGGCTTTGTTGCCGACCGTGTCCATCATGTACGCGGCTTTCAGCGTCAAGAGGCGGCACTGTTCGATCTCGATGCGCGCTTGGGCGACGCGCTGCTGCCACACATTGTGGCGCGCGATCGGCGCACCGAAGGCCTCGCGGGTGAGGAGGCGCTTGCACATCGCCTCGAGCGCCCGCTCGGCCATGCCGATCGTGCGCATGCAGTGATGGATGCGACCGGGCCCGAGCCGGCCCTGCGCGATCTCGAAGCCGCGTCCTTCGCCGAGCAGCATGTTCGCCACCGGCACACGCACGTTGTCGAAGCTCACCTCGGCGTGGCCGTGCGGCGCGTCGTCGTAGCCGAAGACGCTCAGCATACGCTCGACCTTCACGCCGGGCGCGTCGATCGGTACCAGGATCATCGACTGCTGGCGATGGCGGTCGGGATTGTCAGGGGCCGACTTCCCCATGAAGATCATGATCCGGCAACGCGGATCGCCGGCCCCGGACGTCCACCACTTGCGGCCGTTCAGGACGTAGGCATCGCCGTCGCGGCGGATGTTCGCCTGGATGTTCGTCGCGTCCGACGACGCGACCGCCGGCTCCGTCATCGCAAACGCGGAGCGGATCTTGCCGTCGAGGAGCGGATCGAGCCACTGCGTCTTCTGCTCCGGCGAGCCGTAGCGGACGAGCACCTCCATGTTGCCGGTGTCGGGCGCCGAGCAGTTGAAGACCTCGGAGCCCATCGGCGAGCGCCCCATGATCTCGGCGAGCGGCGCGTACTCGAGGTTCGTGAGACCGGCGCCGTACTCGCTCTCGGGAAGAAACAGGTTCCACAGGTCTTGCGCGCGCGCCTTCTCTTTCAGCTCCTCGACGATGCGTGTGGGCTGCCAGCGGTCGCCCTCGGCGATTTGGCGGAAGAACGTCGCCTCCTTGGGGTGCACGTGCTCGTCCATGAACCCCTGCACGCGGCGCTGCAGCTCTTTCACCTTGTCGGTGTAATCGAAGTTCATCCCCTCGCCTCCCGAGAGGCGGCGACGCTATCGCATGTCGCCGCGTGCCGCCAACCGCCTCGAACGTGCCGCGGCCAGTTGCTAGCCTCACGCGCACCCGATGCGCTTCCCGATACGCGCGCTGCGCGTTCCGATCGTCGTCGCGACGCTCGCGCCGGTAGCGCTGGGCTAGGCACGATCGCGCTGCGCGAGTCGAACACGCTCACCTCGTCGATCTACCGTCGCGCGAAGGACGACTCGATCTTTCTCTTCTTCACCGACGGCGCCGCCGCGACGCGGCCACTGCTCGGCGCTCTCAACGCCGCCGCAGTGTGATCGTGACCGCCGCCGGATTCGTGGTCGTTCCGTTCGATCGCGGCGCGACGCTGCTCGGCGGCCTGCGCGGCGTCGTGTACAGTCTGCCGGAGCTGGCGTTCGTGAACGTGCGCAAGGGCTCTTCCGGACGTCGCGCCGGAGGACGCCCCCGCAATCGTCGCCGCCGACGACTGACGCGCGGCGCCGGCACGCAGCGCCCGCTCAGCGGGCCGCTGCGAGCTCGAGCACGATCCGGTCGAGGAACTCGACGCCACGCCGCAGGCTCGCGAGCGGGATGCGCTCGTCGACGCCGTGCGCCCGCCGCCCGTCCGCCTCGGTCATCGCGATCGGGTTCAGACCGTACGCCGGGATGCCGGCAGCGCGTAGGAACCGCGAGTCGGTCGCGACACGCGACATGAACGGCACCACCGGGACGCCGGGCCACGTCGCGTCGAGGACGCGGCGCAGCGCCGCGGGACCGGGACCTTCGAGCGGTGACGGCTCGGCGTGGCTGAACTCGTCGGTCGCGCGCACCTCGAGACGTGGATCCGCGAGCACCGCGACGAGCGTCCGCTGCACGTCGGCAACGCTCTCGTCGGGGAGAATTCTACAGTTGACGTTCGCCGTCGCGTCGCCCGGCAGCGCGTTCCGCTTCGTGCCGCCGCTCACCGTCGTCACGACGCAGGTCGTGCGCAGCGTCGCGGCGAGCATCGGATCACGGTCGAGCACGGCGACGGCCGCGCGCGGCGGCGTACCTTTCGCCGCCGCGACGGTGCGCATCGCACGCGCGTACTCCGGCGCCTCGACGGCGGCGCGCCCGGCGAAATACGCCCGCGTCACCGGGATGACGCGCGGCGGAAATCGATGCGCGCCGAGACGCGCGAGACCGCCGGCGAGCGCGTAAATCGCGTTCTCGGCGAGCGGCACCGACGAATGTCCCGTGGGACCGTGCGCAGTCACGTCGAAGTCCTGGTACGTCTTCTCCGCCGTCTGCAGGCTCACGTACGTCACGGCGTCGCGCCCATCGTCGAGGACGAGCCCGCCGCCTTCGTTCAACGCCAGCTCCGCACGGATCGTGTCGGGGCGGTTCGCGAGCAGCCAGCGAATGCCGGCGCCGCCGGATTCTTCGTCGCCGGTCCACGCGAGGATCACGTCGCGCCGCAGTGCCGTGCTGCGCCGCTGCAGAAGCAGGATTTCCTCGAGCACGACTGCCGCCATCCCGAGGTCGTCACCGACGCCGCGGCCGATGAGAAACCCGTCGCGCTCGGTCATGACGTGCGGATCCGCCGTCCACGTTTGGCCGCTCGTGCCGACGACGTCGATGTGTGCCAGCAGCAGCAGCGGCGGCTCACGCCCGTCACCGCGGAGCCGCGCGACGAGGTTCTGCCTCCCAGGCGCGAACTCCGTCACCTCGTACGCGATGCCGGCGCCGCGCAGGCGCTCGGCGCCGAGCGCGACGGCGCGCGCCTCGTTGCCGGGAGGGTTCGACGTGTCGGCGGCGACGAGCGCCCCGAGGAGCTCGCGCACCTCGGCCGTCGCGTGATCATAGTCCACCATCGTGGACGCTCGCCTCGACGTCTCGCGCGCCGTCACTCGCGTATGCGAGCCGGGCGCGGCGCAGGCGCACGACACGACGAGCACGAGGGCGGCGAGCCTCACGGGCGCGCACCTTACGGCGCTCCAGACGTCGACACAAATCGGACGCGTCGCGGGCGGTCGAAGCAATCCTGGAACGCAACGCGCGCACGATCACCGCCTGGCTTTCGTCGGGTGATCACCCGGCGTAGCATCCCGATCGCGGAGGACGTGCGATGCCGAAAGCGACCTGGAAAGGTGCCGTGCTCGCGGCCAGCGATCGTTGCGAGATCGTCGAGGGGAACTACTACTTTCCGCCGGACGCCGTCGCGCGCGAATATTTTCGCGACAGCGCCACCCACACCACCTGCCCGTGGAAAGGCACGGCGAGCTACTTCGACGTCGTGGTGAACGGCGAGACGAACAAAGATGCCGCTTGGTACTACCCGGATCCCAAAGACGCCGCGGGCCAGATCAAGGGCCACGTCGCCTTCTGGCGTGGCGTTCAGATCGAACCCTGACCACCGGCCGCGCGCCGCGCCCGGTTTGTGCGTCGTGACACGAGCTACCGGCGGTGCGCGGCCGTTCCGTATCGCGATCCTCTAAACCGCCATCTATCCGGCGGGCAGTTCCGCGCCTACGCACGTTTACATCGCGGGGCGCCGTGACGGAGGTCGAGCTCGGACGTCTCGGCGTCGAGCGCGCGGAAAGTCCCGACGTGAAACAGTTCGCGCAGCGCATGGTCGACGACCACAGCAAAGTGAACGACGAGCTGAAGCCGATCGCCAGCAAGGAAGGCGTCACGATTCCGAAGGGGTTGGATCCGAAACACAAAGCCACGAAGGACCGGCTCGCGAAGCTCTCCGGTCGCGATTTCGACCGCGCGTACATGCGCGAGATGACCAGCGACCACAATCACGACGTCTCGGCCTTTCAGAAGCAGTCGGCGAAAGCGCGTGATCCCAAGCTGAAGGCGTGGATCGACAAGACGCTGCCGACGCTCAAAGAGCATCAGCAGCTCGCGCAAGACACGGCGGGCAAAGTCGGCGCGACGATGACCGGGCGCGTGAGCGGAGTCGTCCACCGCATGACCCATCGCGGCGGTTCGAAGTACCAGGGCGAGGCAAGTCGCTAAGACAACCACGCCACAAAGTGACAGCGGCGCCGAGCGATCGCGCGAGGCGAGCCGTTCGCGATCGACCCGGGTGGCGCGCGGGGGTCGTTGGCTGCACCCGTTCTGCGCAATGAACCTTTTCGCGCAGGTCGGGTGCGGCAACGACCGCCGCGCGCCACCCGCGTTGCACGCCGCCGGGTCGAGCGGCGTTCATTCCTCGACCGGGTGTCAGCTTCGTGGCGCGGGCGTCTCGCCGACCTACGCCAGGGCACGCTGCGGCGCGGAGTTGCCCCATGGCATGTGCGTTGCTCCTCTGCGGTCCTCATGGACGCGCGGCAGACGGAGGACCCGGCGCAGGTGATCCGCGCGCTGCGGTTGGCGCTGGAGATGAGCCAAGCCGAGTTCGCGCGCGCCGCGGGGTGGTCGCCGTCGACGATTTCGAGTTGGGAGCGGGGACGGGCAACGCCGAGCCGCTTGGCGTTCAAGACGATCCTGGCGTTCGCCGAGGAGCGCGGCGTGCGCTATCGGCGGCCGTCTGCGATGCGCGCGCTCGTTCCAATAGGCACAGGCGCTCGCGAGGAGGTGCACGCGACCGCGACGCCGGGGCCACATCCGGCGCTCCATCCGCTACTCTTCCCCGACCGCGGCGCACGCCGCGACGACATCCAGCCGAACGTCGCCTCGGCGGCTCCGCCGTGGACGTCGGAGCACGAGCGCCCTTCGGCGCCCCCGCGTTGGCAGGCGGAAGCGAGCTTTCGGCTGAGCCTCGGGACGCACGCGGATGAATCGCGCGCGTTGTCACGGCGCGTGGTGGAGGTCGCGATCGTCGCGCTCGGATTCTGCGCCGCGTTGGGATTGCGCGAGCCGGCGCGATGGCTCCTCCACGGCGACGCTGCGCCTGCGAGCTCGATGGCGCCGGCGGTCGCCGTACCGCTCGCGCGCGCCGTCGCAGCACCCGCCCCCGTCACGCCGCCGCGGCTCGACGGCATCGCCGCGCGCCCCGGCGTCGCCGAGTCGCATGTTGCCGAGGCACCGACGCTCGCGGCGGCGGCCGTCGCGGCCGTAGAGCCCCCGACGGCGCGGCTCGAGAGCGTACTCGCGATCGGCGCGATGGTACGCGCGACGTTTCGCAGCGACAATGACACGGTGACGGTGGTGCCCGGCGAGTGGATCGGCGGCCGCCTCGTCGTCGCGATCGCCGCCGACAGTGTCACCCTCGCCGATCGTGCCGGCGCGCGTCACCGCATCCGCGTCGGTCAGCGGACGCCGTTCGACTGATCACCTGATCAGTACGTGCTCCAGCGATCGGTCTGCTCGTTGACGGGGCCGAGCTCGGTCTGCATCTGGCCCTGACGGCTGTCTTGCGCGGACTTCTTCGCGTCGCGGATCTCCGAGCCGCGGAGGTCCATCTCTTTGCGGTGCTTCATGCGCACCGTCTCGGAGCGCTGGCGTTGCCGCTCTGCCTGCTGAATCGGATCCCGGCTGTGCCCACGCGCGGCCGCTACATGCGGCCAGGACACCGCGACGGCGGTCGCCGCGATCGTCGCGATACTCAAGCGCTTCCAGATCTGTGCCACGCTCATCTCCATTCTCCATGGCCGCGTTCTGCCGATACCCGCAAGCCGCAGCCATGTTCAGTCTAACGTCGCGATTCCCTGCGAGTCGAGCCCCCCCTGCGACGGGCGTGCGGATCCGTACGGGGCGCATTTACTAACTCGCGCCCCCCGATCACACTGAGCGACGTTGCAGGTGATGTAGCGCCATACGTATGCGTTCTCACAGACGTTCGCGTACATGGCGGCCAATCGCTATAGTGCCGCGCGGTCGTACCACCAGGAAAGACGAAGGAGGAAGACATGCGTAGAGCAACGTTGTTGGGACTCTCCGCCATCAGCGTCGCCATGTGCCTGATGAGTGTGGTCCCGGCACAGGCGGATGGTCCCGAGTTTGGAGCGAACGTCGGCGCCGCCGTGCCGCTCAAGAAGTACAGCCACACGATCGAGGGAGTCGGCGGCACCACGGGCGTCTCGCTGGGATACCGATTCGACTTGAACCCCAATTTCTCCCTGTCGCTGCTCGCGAACCCGCAGGCGTTTTTCCTCGGCACCGAAGAAGGCTGCTGCCGGGACAAGCGACATGACGACGACATCAACTCGCTCTTGACCGCCAGCGGTGGACCGAAGTTTACGTTCAGCGGCGGCCCCGTCGAGGCCTTCGTCATGGGACAGGGTGGGTACTACTGGGACCTGAGTGGAGCGCTCTCGGACAAGGGTCCCGGCTACAACATCAGCACCGGGATCAACTTCGACATCGGCGCGAACAACAGCGTCGGATTCTTCGGACGCTACGACCTCGCCTACATGCGGCCCGAGCCGGGCAACGGCAGTCAGCGGAAGTTGGTCTCGGGCGGACTCGCATATACGCATGTGTTCCAGCCGCCGGAGCGGATCGCCGAGGCGCCACCTCCGCCGCCCCCGCCGCCACCGCCGCCGGCCGTACGCACGACGCGCAAGATCGTCCTCCGTGGCGTCAACTTCGACTTCGACAAGTCCAACATCCGCGCCGACGCACGCCCGATCCTCGACGAGGCGATTCGCACGTTGCAGGAGGAGCGTGAGGTCCAGGTGTCGGTCGAAGGCCACACCGACGCGATCGGCAGCATCCCCTACAACCAGCGCCTGTCGGAGCGGCGCGCCAACTCCGTCGCCGACTATCTGTCGCGCGGCGGCATCCGGCGCAGCCGTCTGCGCACTGTCGGCTACGGCAAGACGCGGCCCGTCGCGACGAACGAGACCGCGGACGGCCGGGCGCAGAACCGCCGCGTCGAGCTGCACATCGTCGGCGACTGAGTTGAACGGGATCGGGTACGGGGCCGCCGCCTCAGGCGGCGGCCCCGCGGCCGCCGATCTTCGGTAAGCACACGCCGCTAGAAGTCGTCCTCCGGCGGAATACAAAAAAAGCTCCCCGGCAGCGTCCGGCCGACCAGCGCGAGGAGCTCGGCGGCGCGCGGCACGGTGAAACGCAGGATGTCGTCGCCGGCGCACTCGTGCTCGCGATAGAGGCACGTCGCGTAGTGCGGCACGGGTCGCGATGCCGCCGACGCCGAAGGGTATGCAGATCTCCTCGTCGATCAGCGCCTGATAGTCGACGCCGGTGTCGGCGAGGAGCTGATCGAACGCGACCGCGCCACAGCTCTTCGTGACCGCTGGCTCCACCTTGAGCGCGTTCGCGCCGAGCGCGGAGAACGCGTTGTCGCACGTGCTCGTCGCCTTCGCGAGACAGGTGTCATCGTGCGGCGCCAGCTGCACGCAATCGAAGACCGCACCGAGACAGCGCCCAAGGCTCTTGAGCTTGGTCGCGACGAACGCGGCTCCGGTCTTGGTCACACCCTGCTCGCACTGCGCGAGCTGGCGGCCGAGCTTCAGATCCTCGACACCCGAGCCCGGCCCGCCGAGATCGTCGAGACAGGAATCGGGACCGAGATCCGCGTCGACGAGGCCGAAGAGCTCGCCGGCGCGCGGGTGCTCGGCGAGATACATCTGCTCGACCGCGCACTCGTGCTGCTGCACGATGCACTCGGCGGCGGTGGCCGTATCCTCGACCGTCACGCCGAGGTCGAGACAATCGGGCGCGATCACCTCGAATCCGACGCCGTCGGCGCGCAGCAGCTCCTCGGGAGCGAGCGGCGCGCAGGCCTTCACGATCGCGTCGGTGAGCCGCTGCTCCTCGGCCGTAATGACGTCGACGGCCTTTGCGCAGCGCAGCGACGCCTTCTCCAGGCAGACGTCGATCGGGTCCTCTTCCGCCTCGTCGTTCGGCGCGACGGTCTCGATGCACTTGAAGGCCGCCATTGCGCACTTGTCGAGCTGCTTCAGCTTCTTTTGCGTGAACGGCGCCGTCGCTTAGATCAGCGCCGATTGGCAGTCGGTGGCGAGCTTCGGCTGCGCCAGGAACCGCTCGCCGGCAGCCGTCGGCGCCGCCGAAACGACCACGCTCGCGAGCACTGCGAACATCCATGCGATCATCATCGTTGCGCGTCCTCCGGTGCCGCGGCGAGCGTGCAATGCGCGGTCCAGGCACCACTACGCGCCGCGCGGCCGCGTAACTGCGCGCACGGCCGGCGCACGCGTCACGTCCGCGGCGCCCGACGCGGACGGATTTCGCGCTCGCGTCGATTCGCTGACGGGCACGGGCGACGCCCGACGTGTCACTGCGCACGGCGACTCGCATTCGGGGCGCACGGCGGGCGCGCGTGCGTACGCGCGGCGCCGTAGTGGTCCCTCCCCCACTACCCGCGGCGCCGCGCCACTTGACGCTTTCCGAACCCGTTTGCTAACGCGTCGCGAGCGGCGACGTGCGTGCTCCAGTGGAGGAGCAGCCCGACCGCATTGTTCGGCGCGTTCCGTCGAGCGCGCGACAAGGAGGTCGTGTGATGCGAGGCCAGAGAAACGGGTACGTCCTCGCGGCGGTGCTCGCCGCGCTCGTCGTCGCCGCCGGATGCGGCGACTCCAACGACACCAACATCATCCTGACGAACGGTCCCACCGCGACCGCCGGCGGCCCGACCCCCGCGCGCACCGCGACGCCCGTCGTCACGGCGACGCCGGCCGTCACGCCGACGAGTGCCGCGACCGGCGGCAACCCGACCGCCACGGCGTCGCCGTCGGGCTCCGTCAACGCCGACGCACAGTCGGTCGTGTCCGATGTCGTGCCGTTTCTCACCCTCGGCGCCCCGCTCGCGACCGGCGTGAGCTCGAGCGCGCTCTCGGCGCGATCGACGACGAAGTCCGCCGAGGCGGAGAAGGTCGACAACTGTCCCGACGGCGGCACGCGCACCGACGACCAGGGGCTCCTCGTCCGAAACATCACGCTCGATACGTGCGACGTCTCGGCGCCGCAGCTCGGCTCGTTCGAGTTCGACGGCACGATCACGATCACCTTCACCGCCGGCACGATCGACTTCGACGTCACCGCGACCGATCTCGCCAACGACAACAGCGTGGATTTCGTCGGCACGCTGAACGGCACCGTCCAGCAAAGCGGCGGCTTCGTCCTGAACGGCGTCGTGACGGTCTCCACCCTCGACGGCGACTTCACCCTGACGATGAACGCGATCACCGTCGACGCGAATCACCACCTCGTCTCCGGCTCGGCGACGGCGACCGACAACGACGACAACTTCGACATCGCGTCGCTCGCGATGACGGTCAATTCGGGTGGCGCGACCGCGAACGTCGTCGCCACCTTCGACGACAATTCGACGGCGAATTACGTCCTGAACCTCAGCACCGGGCAGCTGACGCCGACGAGCTGACAGCGCGCGCGCCGTGGACCGCGGTACGATTCCGCGGTCCATGCGCGACCGACGATGATCGTCTACCTCGCGACCCGCGGGCACCGCTTCACGATGCGGGCGTACCTCGACTCGTGGGGGCGGCCGCTCGCCGACCGCGTCGTCCCACTGACCTACGAGGACGTCCTCGCGGCACGCTCGCTGCGGGCGGCGACATACGTATTCGCCGACCTGGAGCGCCTCGCACCGGCGGAAGCCGCCGCCGCTGGGGCGCTGCAGAAAGAGCTCCGTGCGCGCGGCATGCGGACGTTGAACGATCCGCTACGCTCACTCCGTCGCTACGATTTGCTGCGGGCGCTGCGAGCGCGCGGCAGCAACCAGTTCGCCGCGTATCGCGTCGACGACGCGCACGCGGCGCGCTTCCCGGTGTTCGTCCGTTGCGAAAACGATCACGGCGGCAGCCGTACCGGTCTCCTCCACGATCGGAGCGCGCTCGCGGCAGCGATCGACGCCCTCGTCCGCGACGGCGTCGCGCGCGACCAGCTTCTCGTCACCGAGTTCTGCGACACCGTCGACGCCGCTGGGACCTATCGTAAGTTCTCGGCGTTCGTGGTGGGCGATCGGGTGGTGCCGCGGCACGTCTTCTTCAGTCGCCGCTGGATGCTGAAGGTTCCCGACCTCGTCACCGACGCTCTCGTTGCCGAGGAAACCGCGTACGTGGAGACCAATCCGCACGAGCGCGAGCTGCGCGCGATCTTCGACGTCGCCGCTCTCGACTGGGGACGGATCGATTACGGCGTACGCGACGGCGCGTTGCAGGTGTGGGAGATCAACACCAATCCGCAGATGCTGTCGTTCCAGGACGGCGGCGGCCCGCAGCGCCTCCCGGTACACGCGCGCGTCGCGGTCGCGCTGCGGAGCGCGCTCGCCGCAATCGATTGCACCGTGCCCCCGCGCCGCCTGCGGGTGGCACCCACCCGGACGCGTCCCGACGGCGCTTCGAGCTGGTCCACGGGCGCCGTCGTGCGCGCCGTCGCGCGACGGACCGGACTCATGTGGCACGAGGAGCGGCTGCGGCGATGGACGCGCCCGCTGCTCGTCGCCGCCGGTCGCGGACACGACACCGCGGAAACTCCCGCCCGCAGCTCAGCGCGCGTCGTGACTGCCGACGTCTGACACCGCGCGCGCCGGCGTGAAGCCGCTCTGCCGCCGCGCCTCGGCCCGCTCTGTGTGCGCGCGGACGGCGTCACGGACCGTCATCGCACCACCGCCCTCGGCATGGATCGCACCGTCCTCGGCGCACACGAGCGCCGGTGCGTCGTCCGGCAGGCCCGCGGCCACGCTTGCGTCGCGGATCGCATCCACCTCGGCGCGCAAGCGAGCGAGGAGCTCGCGGCCGCGCGCGCTCGGCACCGCGTACGCCTCCAGCTCGGCGAGGCCGAGCTCGAGCTGCGCGCGAATTCGCAGCACGCGGTCGAGCGCGTAGGCGGCCGTGTCGCCCGTCACGACGTCGCTCGCCAGCACCCGCTGCCAATACACGCACACGGGAACGTACACGTAGACGCCGTGCAGGACGCCGCGCAGCGGCCGCGGGTCGTCCCGCCACGGCGAGTAGTAGCGTTCGTCCGTGAGCGGATCGCACGCGGCCTCGTCGAAGAAGGTGCCGCCGTCCTCGAGCGCGAAGAGGCGGCCGTGCGCCATCTCGTGAATGACCGTGTCGGCGAGCTCCCAGGGATTGCCGATGACGCCGGCGATGAACGCTCCCGGAAGGTCGGAGTGCGTGAGGTTCGTGAAGCCGCCGGCGCCGAGCGGCTTCAGCGCGACGACGTGCAGGAACTCGCGCATGTCGGCGAAGGTCTCCGGATGAAACCGCTCGACGAGCGCAAGCGCCTCCGCGACGTCGTGCCGATGCGCCGCTTGGTACTCGATGCCGGCCGCGAGAGCCGGCGCCGCATCCTCGACGCCGGGAAGGTGGAACGCCTGCGGCTGCAAGCGGATCTCGCACCCGCCGTGACGGACGACCGGACAGGTGCGGATACGCGGCATCGCGGCTCCGTCCGCCTCGGCGGCCGAATCGGTGGCGGGCGCAAGCGTCAGGCGACGGTCGGCGGCCACGACCTCGCAGGCACCCGCGAAAAGACCGCACACGCGCACGCGCCCGGCGCCGTCGATCGCATGCGCCGTCCCCGGAATCGCCCACGGCAGCTCGACCGTCCACGGTTGCGTGAGGCGACAGTCGCGACCGGCCGCGAGGTGCGCCGCGAGCGCAAGACCTTTGAAGTCGTCGAGATGCCGCGCCAGCGCCTCGCGTATCGTCTCGACGCCGAGCGCGCGCGCGTACGCGGTGACCGCGCGCGTGGGCGTCGCGCCGCCGACGCAGGTCGCCGTCAGGTCGAACGCGCGATGAACCCAGAGGTAGGCTCCGGGATCGGTCGACCACACGCGCGTGAACGCGTCCGCCGGAAGATCGGCGACCCGGTCGTACAGCTCGATGAACTCGGCCGCGCCCTCGACGTCGGGCAAGCGGCGAAGCGTGCGCGCGAGCGCGACGAGCGCCGTCGCGCTCTTCTCGTAACGATCGGCGAAGACGCCGCTCCCGCGCCAGGCGTCGTCGGCAGGCACCCGCGCCTCGCGGCCCTCCGTCACGCGATCAGCCGGGCCGCTTCCCCTTCACCTTGCCCGACGCCGTGAATTGCGGCACCCAACCGGCCCCGACCTGCGGCCGCTTGCCGGTCGCCTTGCCGGACGCGGTGAAGCCGTCGGTCATCCACGCATCTGACCCGCTCGCGGTCGCGTCGTCGGCCGTGGAACGATCACTTTCACCCTCGAGCGCCGCCACGAATGCGTCGACACGCGTGTCGTCGCTCTCGATCGTTCTCAGGTCCAATCGTCGTATCGACATCCACACCTCCACAGAATGCGTGATCGCCTTGCCTACGTCGCACCCGCCGCCGCTGTCAAGGACGCGCACGCAAAACCCCCGGGCAGCTTGCTCCATCTCGGCCGCGCCACCATGATACCGGCCATGAAGCTCCGCGTTCTCGGTGTCGCCGGCAGTCTCCGCGCCAACTCGTTCAATCGCGCGCTGCTGCGTGCCGCCATCGAGCTCGCGCCGGACGGCATGACGATCGCGATCTTCGACGGGCTCGCGGCGATTCCGCCGTACAACGCAGACGTCGAAGCGCAGGGCGATCCGCCGCCGGTCGCGGCGTGGAAGTCGGCAATCGCCGCCGCCGACGCGCTCCTGATCGCCACCCCGGAGTACAACTACGGCGTCCCCGGCGTCCTGAAGAACGCGATCGACTGGGCGTCACGGCCGCCGGGCAAGTCGGTGCTGAACGGGAAGCCTGCAGCCATGATGGGCGCGACACCGGGCGGCACCGGCACCGCACGCGCGCAGCTGGCACTGCGGCAGAGCTTCGTTTTCACCGACACGCGCGCGCTGCTGCGCCCAGAGGTGCTCGTCGCGCGTGCGCACGAGAAGATCGACGCCGCGGGACGCCTGACCGACGCGACGACCCGCAGTCTCGTCGCGCAGCTCCTCGCGGCCCTCGCCGACTGGGCACCGCGCGTCGGCGTGGCCGCGGGCGCGACGCACGCCTCGTGACCGACCGCACCCGCGCCCGGACGCTCGCGCACGAATCGATCGCCGGCGGCGACGCGGTCGGCTGGTTCGAGCGCCTCTACGCCGAGGCGGCACGCGGCGACGCCCTCGTACCGTGGGCCGACCTGGCGCCGAATCCGCACGTCGTCGAGTGGCTGGGTCGGGCGGCGCCCGCTCGCGGGCGTGCGCTCGACGTCGGCTGTGGACTCGGTGACACCGCGGAGGAGCTGGCACGGCTCGGCCACGACGTGCTCGCGATCGACGTGTCGCCGACCGCCGTCACGGCAGCACGCGAGCGGTTCCCGCGCAGTCGCGTCGAGTATCGCGCGCTCGATCTGCGCGATCTGCCTTCCGAGCTCGCAGGGACGTTCGATCTCGTCGTCGAGTGCTACACGCTGCAAGTGTTGCCGCCGCCGGCGCGCGCCGCGATCGTCGCGGCGCTCCGCCGCGCCGTCGCGCCCGGTGGAACGCTGCTCGTCGTGGCGCGCGGCCGCGAGGCGCGCGAGCCCGAGGGCGAGATGCCGTGGCCGCTCACCCGCGCCGAGATCGAGGCGATCGCCGGCGCCGGCCTCGACCTCACGTCGTTCGAGGATTTCGTCGACCGCGAGGAGCCGCCGGTGCGCCGGTTCCGCACCACGTTCCGCCGCCGCGCGTGACCGCCGTCGTCCTCGTCGGCTGCGGTGGATTCCTGCTCGGCGTCCTGTGGATGGACCTGATGTTCGACGTGCAAGCGCGCAGCGAGCCGGGACGTATCGAATCCATCGCCGCGTACTACCGGCGCGTCACGACGGACGCCGCGCCGATGAGCCGTCTGATCGCCGCCGTCATGGTCGTCCAGCTCTGCGGCATCGCCACTGAGGTGGTGACGCACAGGATCGCCGGCTGGTCCGCCGTCGCGGTCGTCGTCCTCGGCGTGGCTCCCATCGGCCTTGCCCTCGTCCGCATCGTCCCGGATGCGGTGCGGCTCGGCTCGGAGCGCGATGTGCCGGGGACGCAGCTCGCGCTGGCGCGACGCATCTACCGCGCCCACGTGCTCTGCTTCGCCGCGATCGCCGCCTTCATCGCGCTGCAGATCCATCTGGCGTCGTAGAGGAGCCCCGCCGCACGCCGGAAGAACGACGAGACGAGCGCCACCCGCGCGCTCAGTGCAGGATCCGGTAGCCGCCGAAGACGGCGACCCACAGTGCGGCAACGATGAGCGCGTACTTGACCGCGTAGTACCCACGCCGGTTCGCCTTTTTGATGCGCTTCAGCGGCGCGCGCGCCAGATACACGTAGGAGAAGATCCGGTTCGCGAGGCCGACGGTCTCACCGTCGACGTTCTTCGTCGCCGTGAGCGCGACCACGTGGCGGATGACGAAGCCGTTCACCGCGCGCATGAGCCGTGTGCGCAGCGGCCGCTCGACGTCGCAGAAGAGGATGATGCGCGTCTCGTCGGTCAGATTCTCGAAGC
This sequence comes from Binatia bacterium, assembly GCA_041488235.1. Lineage (GTDB taxonomy): Bacteria > Desulfobacterota > Binatia > UTPRO1 > UTPRO1 > DP-19. The sequence continues at coordinate 30,823 of JBGPOW010000008.1, read as the reverse complement.
GGTGGACGTACGTCTCGTCGAAGACCAGATCCTCGCCGTCGCGCCACGAGTACTGGTGGCCGTCGACGAAGATGCGACACTCGTCACGGTTCGGCGTGATCAGCCCGAGGTGGTAGCGGATCGAGCCGGCGAACGGATCGCGGTGATCGCCGACTTTGCTCTGCGGCCCGATGAGGGCGAACATCGCCCCGTGAACGGTCGGAATCGACTCGACGAGCTCGACCGTCCGCGGGCAGAGGGCGCGCGCCGACGGCAGCGGCGCACCGTACCATTTCAGGTAGAACCGCTTCCATCCCTTGCGGAAGAAGCTGTTGAAGCCCATGTCGTCGTACCGATCGGAGGCGCGGATGTGCCCGGCCTCGTAGAGCCGCATCGCCTCGTCGCGAATCGTCCGCCAGTTGGCGCGCAGCGGCGCCAGCTCGGGAAAGCAGTCGACGGGGAGGAGCGGCGTCCGCGGGACGCGCGAAAAGAGGTAGACGAGGACGTTGTACGGCGCGAGAAACGTCGAATGGTCGGTGAGCTGGCGGCGCACGCTCAACCGCACCCGGCCTCGATAGTGCACGTAGAGCGCCGAGGCGAGAAACCCGCCGACGAGCATGACGCGGGTGACGGCGAGCACCGTCATCGGGCGGATCCCCTGGCTCGACCGTTCATGACGCGCATCTCTGCCAACGGAACCTCGGGTTTGGCAAGAGTCCCGGGTTGCATTTCGGCCGGGGGCTGATCACAATTCGACGTTCCGCGCCCACTCCGGGCGCGATCATCACGGAGGATCCCATGGCCCAGACGGCTCAGCTTCGCTCCTTCGAGGTCATCGAGAACGAGGCGCAGCGCGTGTTCGCGGCGCAGCGCGCGGCGTATCTCCGCCATCCCTACCCGAGTTACGAGGAGCGGCGACAGAACCTCGACAAGCTCGAGCGCATCCTCGTCCAGAACGTCGACGCGATCGCCGAGGCGATCAACGCCGATTTCGGGTGCCGCTGCGCCGAGGAGTCGAAGCTGCTCGAGATCTTCACCTCGGTCGACGGCATCCGCCACACCCGCCGCAAGCTCCGCAAGTGGATGAAGCCGCAGCGCCGCCACGTGTCGATCTTGTTCGCGACCGGCTCGAACCGCGTCATCCCACAGCCGAAGGGTCTCGTCGGCATCGTGTCGCCGTGGAACTATCCGCTCTTCTTGACCGTCAGCCCACTCACGAGCGCGCTCGCCGCCGGCAACCGCTGCATGATCAAGATGGCGACGAACTCGAGCACGCTCTGCCGGCTCCTCGCCGAGAAGTTCAAGGCCGAGTTTCCCGAGGAGACGGTCGCGATCCTCCCCGGCGTCCGCGCCCAGGATTTCTCGACCCTCCCCTTCGACCACATCATCTTCACCGGCTCGGCCGACGCCGGCCGCACCGTCATGCGCTCGGCCGCCGAGAGCTTGACGCCCGTGACGCTCGAGCTCGGCGGCAAGTCGCCGACGATCATCTGCGACGACTTCGACGTCGACACCGCCGCCGACCGCATCATGTACGGCAAGTTCGTGAACGCCGGGCAGACCTGCCTCGCACCCGACTACGTCTTCGTCCCGGAGGCGAAGCGCGACGCCTTCGTCGCCGCCGCGCGCCGCATCGTCACCGAGCGCTACCCCGACCCGAACGCGCGCAGCTACACGTCGGTCATCGACGAGAAGTCGTACCGCCGCCTGCGCGCGACGCTGGAGGACGCGGAGAAGAAGGGCGCGCGCATCGTGCCGCTCGTTCCGGGCGCCACGTTCAACGACGAGCAGCGCAAGATCCCGCCGACGGTCGTCCTCGACCCGACCGACGACATGACGATCATGCGCGAGGAGATCTTCGGACCGCTGCTGCCGGTGAAGACCTACCGCCACATCGACGAAGTGATCACGTACGTGAACGCCAAGGATCGCCCGCTCGGCCTCTACTTCTTCACCAACGACAAGCAGCTCCAGCAGACGATCCTCTACCGCACGATCTCGGGCGGCGTCACCATCAACAACTGCGTCTTCCACGTCGCCCAGCACGACATGCCGTTCGGCGGCGTCGGCTCGAGCGGCATGGGCCAATATCACGGCCACGAGGGCTTCGTGGAGTTCAGCAAGATGCGCCCGGTCTTCACGAATCCGAAGCTCTCCGGGATGCGCCTCTTCTACCCGCCGTACACGAAGATGCACACGCGCCTCTTCGACTTGCTTCTCAAAGTGAAACGCTGACCGTACCGCGCCGCCGCGACACGTTCACCTCCTGAGCCGCTAAGAGAATCTCATTTCGTCGCGGCGGCGCGGGTGCGGCGACGCGGGGATTGGCTCCGCGCGAGGATCGCTCGCACGGGGCACCGGACACGCATTAGACGTTCCGTACCCCGAAGCTTTTGCTGCCGAAATGGCTCGCTCTTTATGCGCGCTCCGCCAACCCCCGCGTCGCCGCACTCACGACACGGCGGGGAAGAGGGATTCGCTTCGCGCCGTCACACGCTGGTGGGCGCCGCATGGCGTGCCGGGGCGGGCGGGCGGCGGAGCGCGCATAAAGAGCGAGCCATTACAGTCTTTGCCCCGCTACGGAGTACGGAAGATCTAATGCATGCCCGGTGCCCTGCGCGAGCGATCTTCGCGCGGAGCCGAGTGCCCGTCCCGGCACGCCGCGCGACGACGCTCTTCGTGTGAGGGGCGCAGCGGATCGCTAATCGACGACGGTCTCGAGGTACGGCGGCGTCGCCGGGGTGGTGTACGCCCAGGGCTCGGCGCCCGTCGCAGCGGCGAGCGCGCGCACGAACGCATCCTGGCGCGCGCGCGCCTCCGGCACCGCGACGCCGTGGTTCAGCACGGCGAAGCGTACGACGCCGTAGCGCCGCGTCCGGAGCACGCCGGCGAGCGCCGACGCACCGAGCGAGCCGAACGTCCCGGTTTTGCCGATCACGAGGGCCGGCTGCTCCAGGAGGCGATCCTCGAGCGTCCCCGGATCGATCCCCGAGACCGGCAGCGCCGCGCTGAGCTCGTGCCCGCCGCGCGTGAGCTCGTCGCCGAGCGCTTGGAGCAGCGCGACGGCCGCTCGCGGGCTCAGGCGGTTCGTCGCGCCGGCGCCGGCGCCGTTCTCGATCACGATCTCGTCGCGCATCGCCGCGGACACACGCGCGCGCGCCAGCTCTTCGACGACGCGCGGACCGCCGACGGCGTCGGCCGCGAAGTGGAACACGTTGTTCGAGAAGCAGTTGAGCGCCTTCACGACGTGCAGCAGGATCGGCGAGCGCACGGTGGCGAGCGCCGCATGGGCCGGCGCGACGCCGGTCGATCGATCGTGCGGTCGCAGCGGCTCGCCGTCGGACGACGCGTCGGCCGCAGGCGAGGCGGGTGCGCGATCGTCCGTCGAGGCTCCGGCGGGCGAGATGCGCGACGCTGCGCCGCCGCCGAAGGTCAACGGCCGCGCCGCCGCCGCGCCCTCCATGCGGGCGAGCGTCGCCCGCGCCGCGTCTCCCGCCCGGCCGGCGAGGACCATCTCCAGGTGGCGACCTGTCGGATCCGGCTGCCAATCGAAGAGCAGTCGACCATGGACGACGACGTGGCGCTCCACGGCGCGCACGCCCTGCGCCTGCAGTCGCCGCAGGAGGAGCAACGCGCTCTCGTCGACGAGGAAGGGATCGCCGCCGCCTTCGACGACGAGGTCTCCCGCGAGGCGGCCGTCGCGCAGCGCGCCTTCGCCGCGGAAGGTGGTCGTGAACCGATACGACGCGCCGAGACGGGCGAGGAGCGCCAGCGACGTCGCAACCTTCGTCACCGACGCCGGGTGCACGGCGCGCGCCTCCGCTTGCGCCACGAGCACCGCTCCGTCGCCCGCGACGGCGTACACGCCCTGGTCCGACCCGACGGTAGCCGCGAGACTCTGCAGCGGCGGCTCCGCCGCCGCGACCACCGTACGCAGGGCGAGGGCGAGCGTCAGCGTGCCTACGCAGCGCAGCACCAATTGCATTCGGGCATTTGGGCGGATGCGCCTCGTTCCGTCAACGTTGCTGGATCGAACGCGTGCGGGCTTGCCCACGAACGGCGATTCGGTAGCGTGAAGCGAGAGAGGTGCACACTATGGTTCGATCCATTGCGACGGCGACACTGGTCGCCACGATTGCAGTCGCGGGGCCCGCGCTGGCGGCGTCGCCCGCGACACGTCACGTGACGACGCAGAGTCGGCACGGGGCCGCGGACGACGTCGAGATGCGCATCAAGACGCTGCACGCGCAGCTCCACATCACACCAGAGCAGGAACCGGCGTGGAACAACGTCGCGCAAGTCATGCGCGACAACGCGAGCAGGATGAAGGACCTGCGCGCGAAAGCAGAGCAACCGGCGAGCGTCGATGCCGTCGAGCAGCTGAACTCGTACGCGGCGGTCGTCGACGCGCACGCGGACGGCGTCCACAAGTTCATTCCGGCGTTCAAGACCCTCTACGACAGCATGTCCGACGCGCAAAAGAAGACCGCCGACACCGTCCTCCGTACGCGCGTGAAGGAGGCGGCACGGAGGCAGGGCCGATGACCGCGTGGAGGCGACTCGCGCACGCGGTCGCGCTCGCGCTCGTGCTGTGCAGCGTCACCGTGACCACGGCGCACGCCGACCGGGACGACCACTGGCGCCACGGCCGCGGCCACGGGCACTGGCGGCACGACCGCTCACGATACCGCGGCGGTGCCGAGTACTACTACGCGCCCCAGCGGCACTACTACTACTCGGAGCCGGAGGTGTACTACGCGCCGCCGGTGTACGTACCGCCGCCGCCACCGCCCGGCGGGCTAAGCTTCATCTTCCCGTTCCACATTCACTGAGCTGCATCGCCGCCGCGCGGCGCGATTGACGTTCGTCATGCGTAGATCCGCCGCCGCGCATGGCACCTGCCTGCGCGCAGGTAGACAATTGTCGTGCTGTGCCGGTACAGCCACGACCATCGACGGCAGGCGAGCCGCTCGAGCGCGGCGCGCGCACGCGCGCGGCGATTCTCGACGCCGCCGAGACGGTCTTCGCGCAGCACGGGTACGCCCGGGCGCGGCTCGAGGACGTCGCCGCGCGCGTCGGGATTCGACGGGCATCGATCGTCTACCACTTCCGTGACAAGCCCGAGCTGTACGAGGCGGTCCTCGCGGGTGTCTTCGGCGAGCTCCTGCGTCGCTACGAGCGCGCGCTCGCGGAGCCCCGCCCGCTGCCGCAACGGCTCGAGGCGATCGTCGACGCGTGGGTGTCGTTCGTCGGCGAGCGACCGGTCGTCGCGCGGCTGCTGCTCTGGGAGGCGGCCGAGGCGTCGCGCACCTCGATCGCGGCGCCGCATATCGCGCCGCTGATCGACACGGTCCGCGCCGCGATCGTCAGCGGCCAGCGGCAGCGGATGTTCCGCGCCGTCGATCCCGTGCACTTCATCTTCGGCATCGTCGGCGCGACCGTGTTTTTCACCGCGGCACCGGGGTTCGCGCCCGAGCTGCGGTCGCGTCCGCTCGACCGGGTGCAGCTCGATCTCTTCCGTCGCGAAATCCTCGGCATCACCCGCCGTCTGCTCGGCAGCGGCGAACGTCCCGCGATCGCGGGCCGCATCACGAACGATGCCGCGATACGCGCGTCGAGATGACGCGCATCCCAGGGGAGGCAGCGCATGAGCGACGACACTCCGATCACCGGCGGCGAGCTTCTCGTTCGCTGTCTCGCCGCCGAGGGCGTGAAGCTCCTCTTCGGCCTGCCCTGCCCCGAGATCGAGCCGATCCTCGCGAGCCTCGAGGCGCACGGCATTCGCTTCGTGCCGATTCGCCACGAGGCCGCGGCGGTCTACATGGCCGAGGGCGTCTACAAATCGAGCGGCACTGTCGCGGCGGTCGTCGGTAATCCGGGACCGGGCTCCGCCAACCTCGTGCCCGGCGTCGTGACCGCGCGGCACGAAGGCGTCGCGGTCCTGGTGATCACCGCGCAGCACCGCCTCGGCATCGTCTACCCCTCGCCGCCCTCGACGTTTCAAGGCCAGGATCAGCTCGACCTCTTCAAACCGGTCGTCAAATGGGGCGGCCCGATGCTCTCCTGGGAGCGCATCCCCGAGGTGGCGCGTCTCGCGTTCCGTGAGATGTGGAACGGCCGCCCGGGTCCGGTGCACGTCGAGGTCCCGATGCCGGTCCTTTACGCGACGGGCGATCCCGCGACGGCGCCCGTCTGGAAGCCACACCGCTCGCGTGCCTCGCAGCCGCAGCCGTCGGAGGCGCAAATCGACGACGCGTGCGCGCTGCTCGCGCGCGCCGAGCATCCACTCGTGATCGCCGGCTCGGGCGTCGATCGCGGCGGCGCGAACGCTGCCCTGCTCGACGTCGTGACGCTCCTCAATTGCCCGGTCATGCCGACGATGGCGGGACGCTGCAGCGTCCGCTCCGACCACCCGAACTACATCTACGGTTTCGGTGGTGGCGGCGACGTCGTGCGCCGCGAGGCGGACGTCGTGCTCGTCGTCGGCTCGCGTCTCGGCAATCTCGAGCTGCCGTACGACAAGTACTGGGGTCCCGCGGCACGGCACCGCATCATTCAAATCGACTGCGACCCGCGCAACGTCGCCGTCACGCGGCCGATCGAGCTCGGCATGGTCGCCGACGCGAAGCCCGCGCTCGAAGCGCTGGCGCGTGCGCTCCGCGCCCGCGGGGTGCGCGCGCGCGACGGCCGCGACCTCGCCCGCTACCGCGACGTCGCGCGCGAGTGGTGGCAGGCGCAGTTCCGCGACGTCGAGAGCTGGCGCGGCACGGGCATCCATCCGGCGCACGCGATGCGCGTCGTCGGGACGACGTTCGGGACCGAGCCGATCTACGTCGCCGACGGCGGCATGACGTCGCTCTGGGCGCACTGGTTCCTACCGCCGACCGCACCGCGCTCGTACCTCGGCATCCTCGAGCTCGGCATGCTCGGCACCGGCATCCCGTCGGCGATCGGCGCCAAGCTCGCGAACCCGACGCGCGAGGTCGTGTGCGTGACCGGCGACGGCGCGGCGGGGTTTCACTGCATGGAAATGCAATCGGCGGCGCGCGAGGGGCTGCCGCTCACCGTCGTCGTGTTCGCCGAAGGCGCGTGGACGATGGAGGAACCGAGCGAGCTCGCCGCCTACGGCCGGACGTTCGGCACCGAGATGGGCGAGATCCGCTGGGACGAGGTCGTGCGCGGCCTCGGATGCCACGGCGAGTACGTCGACACGCTCGCCGAGCTCGCGCCCGCGCTGCAGCGCGCGCGCGCGTCGCAGCGCCCGGCGCTCGTTTGCGTGCGGACGGATCGAGATGCCAATCGCGCCGCGCCGATGGAGCTCTTCCAACGGTTTTTCGAGGTCTACCAGGGGCCGCTCGGCTGAGACGCCGCGACCGAGCAACGGAGGGAAGCAGCATGCTCGACGGGGTCTTGAAAAGCGCCGAGCGCCGCGCCGGCATCGAGCTCGAGCACGCGCTTCTTCGTGTCGTGAACGGCATTGCCTGGCTCGTCGACGACCCGTCGGCGGCCGTCGGGCGGACGCCGTTCACGATCGTCCACCGTGACGGCAAAGTCACCGTGCGCCGCTACTGGACGGGAAGCGCTCGGCGCCAGCACGCGATTCCCCTTCTCCTCGTCCCGCCGCTCATGGTGAAGCCGTTCATCTTCGATCTGTTTCCCGGCCGCAGCATGGTGGAGTTCCTGCTCGTACGCGGCTTCCGCGTCTACCTGCTCGACTTCGGCGCCCCCAACGCCGCCGACGCGCGGGTGACGCTCGACGACTACGTGCTGCGCTGGGTGCCGGATGCCTGCGCCGCGGTAAAGCGCGACGCGCAGGCCGAGGAGCTGTCGCTTCTCGGCTACTGCTTCGGTGCGACGCTCGCGCTGGCGCACGTCGCGGCCAATCTCGACCGGTCGGTGCGCAACATCGTCGACATCGGCGCGCCCGTCGACGTGGACGCGCTCGGCACGATGGGGTGGTTCCTCAAGGTCGCGGCGACGCAGGCGGAGACGGTCGTCCATTACTGGGGGAACGTCCCCGGCTCGCTCTCGAGTGTCGCGTTTCGCGCCCTCAATCCGGCGAGGAACGTGCTTCGGTACGCGGACCTCGCCGTACGGCTGTGGGACCGCGAGTACGTGAAGAGCTTCGAGGCGATGAACGAGTGGATCCGCCAGTTCACCGATTACCCGCAAGCGGCGTTCCTGCAATTCTCGCAGGAGTTCGTCCGGAAGAACGGCTTCGTGAAGGGACGGATACGCTTCGGCGGCAAAATCGCCGATCTCCGTCGCGTCGAAGCGTCGCTGCTCGTGATCGCTGGGCGCAGCGACCGGGTCGCGCCGCTCGAACCGGTGAAGGCGATCCTCGGCGCCGTCGGGAGCGCCGATAAGCAGTTCCTCGTCGCACCGGGCGGTCACATGGCGATCTTCTCCGGACACAGCGCGCCGCAGCACGTCTGGGCGCCGATCGCCGAGTGGCTCGCACCGCGCTCCCACGCGCGCCATGCGGATTTCCCAGCCCTGGATGTCGACACGCCTCGCCGCCGGCCACCGATCGCGGCGCCGCCCGTCGGCCGCTATTCCGGCACGAGTCCGACCGCGCGGCGCGCGCAGTAGGTCGTGTAGCCGCCGGAGAGATTCGCGGCGCGAAAGCCCTGCTGGACGAGAAAGCGTGTCGCGTAATACGCGCGCTGACCGACACCACAGCAGAGCGTGAGCGACCGGTCGCGCGGCAACTCGCCGTGCCGCTCGCGCAGCTCGGCGAGCGGAACGTTGACGGCGCCGGCGATGTGGCCGGCCGCGTACTCGGCCGGATCGCGCACGTCGACGACGAGGGCATCGGTCGCGCCGAGGCTCGCCCAGTCGGCGAGCGGCATGAGGCCGTCGAGGTGGTTGACGGCGATCATCCCGGCGAGGTTCACCGGATCTTTCGCGCCGCCGAACTGCGGCGCGTAGCATAGCTCCGCCTCGGCGAGGTCGCGGACCGTGGCGCCCATCTGGATCGCCATCGCGATCACGTCGACGCGCTTCTCCACTCCTTCGAGGCCGACGGCTTGCGCACCGAGGACGCGGCCGTCGGGGATGCCGAAGAGCAGCTTCAGCTGGATGGGCTTGGCGCCGGGATAGTACCCGGCGTGGTGGCCGGGGTGCAGGTACACCTTCTCGAACGCGGTGACGCCGGCGCGCCGCAGGCCTTTCTCGCTCGCACCGGTGCACGCGACCGTGAGGTCGAAGACGCCGACGACGGCGGTCGCCTGCACGCCGCGAAAGCGTCGTGGTCGGCCGCAGATCGACTCGGCCGCGACGCGCCCCTGGCGGTTCGCCGGCCCGGCGAGCGGCACGATCGACTCCTGTCCGGTGAGGACGTCACGCACCTCGACCGCGTCGCCGACCGCCCAGATACACGGATCCGCCGTCCGCATCTCGTCGTCGACGACGATCCCGCCGCGCGCGCCGAGCGGCAGGCCCGCCGCCTCCGCCAGCGCCGTCTCCGGACGGACGCCGATCGCGAGGATCACGAGATCGGCGGCGAGGCGGGCGCCGGACTCGGTGACGGCGACGATGGCCGCGCCCGCGCCGCCCTCGAAGCGCGCGAGCTCGTCTCCGAGGTGCAGTGTGACGCCGCGCGCGCGCAGATGCTCGGCCACGGTCCACGCCATCTCGGGATCGAGGGGCGGCATCACTTGCGGTAGTTTCTCGAGGACGGTCGTCTGCAGACCGCGCCGCGCGAGATTCTCCGCCATCTCGAGACCGATGAACCCACCGCCGACGATGAGTGCGCGCGCGGGCGTACGCTCGGCGATCCAGCGCCGGATGCGGAGGCTGTCCGGGATCGTGCGCACGGCGAAGATGCCGGGGAGGTCGATCCCCGGGAGCGCCGGCCGGATCGGCGCCGCGCCGGGCGAGAGGACGAGCATGTCGTAGCGCTCCTCGCGCGCCACGGGACCGCCGGGCGCGTCGAGCTCGCGGACGCGGATGCACCGGCGGGCGCGGTCGATCGCAACGACCTCGTGCCGCGTCCGTACCTCGATGCGAAAGCGTTGGCGGAAGACCTCACGCGAGGCGACGAGCAGCGCACGCTCGTCGGTGATCACGTCCCCGACGAAATACGGGAGGCCGCAGTTCGCGAACGACACGTGCGGCCCGCGATCGAACAGGACGATCTCAGCAGACTCGTCCAGCCGCCGCAGTCGCGCCGCGCACGACGCGCCACCGGCGACGCCGCCGACGATCAACACGCGCTTTGCCATCTGCCCCTCTCGCGAGAGGTGCTGCATCTCGCGTGCCGAGGCGAGTGTGCCGGCGATTCCCGCGGGCCTCCGACGGCAGTTCCCGATTCTGCGAACGTCGCTACGAGCCTACGACGCATTCGCGCGAGCCCCTCGCGGCGGTCATGGGTGAACGCTCCTCGTCAGTACGTCATGCCGGTGGCGCGGGCGCGCAGTGACGGCGCACGGTGTCGAACAGTCGCTGCACGTCGAGGGGCTTCGTCAGGTAGTCACGCGCGCCGAGGCGATCGGCGATCGCACCGACGTCGTAGGCACCGGACAGTACCACCACCGGGATCGACGCCAGCGTCGGATCGGCGAGCTGCTCGGCGCGGAACCCGTGGCCGTCTTTCCCGGGCATCATCACGTCGAGAAGAATCAACGACGGCCGCGGGCCCTTACGCAGCCGGTCGAGCCCCTGTTGGCCGTCGAACGCCACGACGACGTCGAAGCCGTGCGCCCCCAGAAAGAGCTCCAGCGCGGCGTTCGAGTCGGCGTTGTCTTCGACCAGCAGGATGACGTTGCGCGACACTCATTCCCAGCGTGCCCGCGACGTCGTTCGTAGGCAAAGCCGCGCTACGGGGCCGGCGCGCCCGCGGCGTGACAATGCCCCTCGATGAACGTCAACACGCCGTCGAGGTCCGCGGGCTTGCTGAAAGCCGCCTCGACCTCGAGTCGGCGCGCTTGCAGCCGCACGTTCCCGGCAGCCGTCAGGAGGGCGACCGGGATACGGTCGAGGTCGGGGTCGACCCGCTGTGCGTCACGGAACCCCCAACCGTCCATCCGCGGCATCATCAGATCCAGCAAGATCGCGCATGGCCGGTAGCCGGCGTGCAGCTGGTCGAGCGCGTCCTGGCCGTCGACCGCCTCGCGCACCTGAAACCCGTACGCCTCCAAGACGGCCGCGAGCGCGTCACGCGACTCGCGATCGTCCTCCACGAGCATGATGTCGTGTCGGTGCGCCATGCGCGTCACAATACGAGCAGCAGCGTCGCACGCGCAATCCACCCCACGACACGTCCGATATCCCCACGACACGTGAGGCAACGGCGTGACGCTTCCGCACCATTCGCGCCGCGACGTGCGACGCGCCGACGTTTGGCCGCACGTCCGCGATGATCTATGTGCGTCGCTCGACATGACGACTCGTGCGATCGCATATGCGTGGCCATGGCGCATAGTGGCCGCGGCATTGGTCGCGATCAGCCGCACGGGCTTGCCGGTGCTGCTCGCGTTCCTCGTCTTCTCGCGGAATCCGCCGATCCTGCCGCTGATGCTGATGCGCGCGTTCACGATCCTCGTCGCCGTTCCGGCTGTGGCGGCGTGGATCATCGAGCGCGTGTTCGCCGCACGCGTCGAGATCGACGCCGATACGCTCGTGCTGCAGCTTCACGGGCGGCGCGTCGAGGTGCCGACGAGCGCCGTCGCGCGCGTGCGTCCGTGGACGGTGCCGCTCCCGGGAAGCGGAGTGTCGCTGCGTCTGTCGTCCGGTCGGCGGCTGCGCTACGGACTTCAACTACCGGACCCGAGTCGGCTCCTGAGCGCGCTGCCATGCGCTGCCGGCGACGGCGCACGTATGAACGAGTCGACGGTCGACGGCGAACACACGACGCCGCGACATCCGAGCGTCGCATACGCGCATGCCAAGCACGCCGGCGCGGTGCGCCGTTGGTGGCACCCGATCGCCCAGTACCCGCTCTTCGCGCTCGTGCCGACGCTGCCGCTCTTTCGCGTGCATCAATGGATCGCCTACGGCGGCACGTGGGGTGAGTGGCACCTCCTCGGACGGGCGTCGTACCTGCGCACGTTCGCCCTCTATTGGGCGACGCTGACGATCTATCTGATGTTGTACGCGGGGCTGCTGCGCGGGATCGCGGAAATGGTGGCGCTGGCGGCGGCGTGGGCCGCACCCACGCGCGCGGCGAGGGTGCGGCGGGCCGTGGAGCGTGGATACCGGGCGCTCTACTACGGAGGCGTCCCGGTGTTCGTGATCATTCGCTTGCTGCCGTGGTGAGGATCACGGCGTCGCCGGGTTGTAGGTCGAGAGCGCCCAACCCATGCGCTCGTGCCCGAACTGGTTCCACACCGGATTCTTGCCGTCGACGAATTGGCTCGGCGTGAAATCCGGCGGCGCGGAGCCCGTTCCGGTACCGCCGAAGAGGCCGACCCAGATCGTGCCGCCGTCGTAGGTCGGATGGGTGTCGTCGGACTGGATGTAGTCGTAGCTCGTCGACGCGTTCACGAAGTGGGTGTTGGCGTCGCGAAGCGTCGAAAACAGCGTCGAGGTGATGCGAGTGACGTACGCCGACTCCGACTCGCCTTGCACGTACTTGAGCCCGTCGGAGTCGATCTGCCCGTCGCCGTTGGAATCGTAATCCGCGCCCATGTAGTTCGCGAAGCTGTCGGCGCATTTGAAGCCGTACGTGTTCGCGAAGTTGCACGCGCGCCAGTTCATGCGCGCAAGGTAGGGCAGGAAGGTGGTCCGCAAATTGACCTTCTGACCCGTCGTCGCGTCGGTGCAATTGCTCAGATGATTGTCGGCGTTGAACCCCGGGTAGTAGAGATTCGCGACGACTTTGAGCTTCGTCCCCGAGTACGCGTTCGCGTTGATGAACGTCATCGCGTTCTGGAGATACGTCGTACAATTGCTGAGCGCGGTGTTGAGCGGACCGTAGTTGCAGGTACCGCTCTGCCCCGCGAAGTTGCTGCGCGCCTGTAAACCGTCGTTGCCGCACATCTCGAACGTGACGATGCGCGTGTTCGTCGCCTGCATGTACGATTTCTCGGAAACGATCTTGTTGTTGTAGATGTCCGACGCGACGGCGCCGGACTTACAGCGGCGGATGATCTCGACGTCCGTGCCCCAGTAGTTCGAGGCGTAGTCACCCTGCACCGCCGGTGCCGCCCAGACGGCGACGTCGGAGAGCGATCCGTGGTAGCCGGCGTAAATGGAGTCGCCGTAGCCGACGACGCGGTACTTCGTCGACGTTCCCGAGCGGTCGACGGTCCACGACGTGTTCTGCGTGATGGTATTCGCTCCAGCTTCCGATGCCAGCGCCAGCGCACCGGCGCACAACGCAACCAGGAACTTCACTCTTCGCTGCATAGTAGGGGCCCCCTGCAGGTAAGCCGCGTCACACGGCGAGTTCGTGAATGTTGCTCGGGCGGAACGACTCACAGATCGGAGTCGGCCGGTGCACGCGCACGCGTCATCGCTCCCCCTTTCCGCGACCGTGCTGCTCGCCTGGTCATTGCAAAGCTCTCACGCGTCGCGCGCTGCGGGCGTCGACGCCGCCGATGAAACGACTCGAATTGCGATGTTCAGCGATGACAGTCTTCGGGAGTGACCGCGCGCGGAACGCGCGACGGCTACTCCTCAGCGCGTCGGGAACGATTCGTTTGGTGGGACCCTGTACTCCACGTGCCCGGTCACGAGCAAGGAAATTTTTCGACTTTCGCGACGCGGAGCGAAGCTCGGCATCGGGTGGGGCGATGTGCGCTGCCGGGCGCGGTGCGTCAACCAGAGCGCCGCGGATTCGCCACGCCGGCGCGCGCATGACGGCGCTTCACGCCCGGCGCGGCGACGACCGTCAACGTACGCAGCGAAATCCGAGCCTCGGGCTCGAGAACGACGGGTCGTTGCTCGCGCTCACGGTGGACGATCAGCGTCGCGCGTACGCCGCCGACGCGGCGTACGACAGCGACCAGGTCACCGTCGCCGCCCGGCGTCGCGGCCCAGCGCGACGCGATCGCTCAGGGATGTTCGCGTGGTTGGCCGCGCCCGGCGCTCGCGTTGGCGGGCCGCCGATTGGTCGGTCGGCGGCCGCCGCTGCTCGCCTGATGCTCGGCGCCGTGCGCGCGGCCCGCGACTGCGGGCGCCGCACCTTGGACGTGGTACTCGACGCGGCCGGCGCCGCGCTCGACACGACGCTCGGCTCGCGGCGCGGCGGGACGACCTGTTGCTTGCACGGCGTCGTGGCGCCGCTCCGCTGCCGCCGGTGGACGCGCGGCGCGACGTTGCTCGATGCGCCCAGGACCGTGCTCTCGCACCATGCGCTCGCGGCCGCCGTGCGTCGCGGGCGGGCGTCCGGCGGTGCGCGCCTCGCGCTCGCGTCCCGTGCGACCGCCGGTCCGCGCCTCGCGGTCGCGTCCGATCGCCCCGTGCCGCATCGGCGCCGACGCCGTCGCGCCTCGGTTGTACTCGTGACGCCCGCGGCCGGCCGTCACTGCGCCGCGACGCTCCAGTCGATCGGGCCGTGCGACGGCGTGTCCACGGCCGGATTCGTGCCGCTCGGGGCGTGCGACGGCGCGTCCAGGCGCGCGTCCGTGCCGCTCGGGCGCACCGCGCTGCGCCTCCATGCGACTCTCGCGTCCACGGCCGTGCTCCGCCGCCTGCGCGCGCGCACTGCCCACCGCGCGCGGCGCGGCCGCACGCAGCGTCTCCACGCGTCGCGGCGCGATCTGACGGCCGACTGCACGCTCCACCTCACGCGGATCGAGCGAGCGATTGACGACGCGATCGTTCGCGAGCCGGTAGTTTGTGATGTTCCGGGTCTCGTTGATGACGGTGACGTTGCGCTCCGTGGGAACGATGAAGCGCGCAAGATGCGGGGCGATGAAGTCGCGCTCCGCGACGAATGCGAACGCCGCGGGCTCGACGTACACGTCGGCGGCGATCCCGCCGCCGCTCCAGGTCGCCCACGGCGGGAGCGGCGCCCATCCAATGACGCCGCCGCCGTGCCGCCAGCTCACCCATGCCGGCGCCCATTCGTCACCCGGTACCCATGCCCATCCGTATCCGGCGTCGTGGAACCAGCGGCCGTAGTGGTACGGCGCCCATCCCCATGGCTCGTCCGCCACCCACGTCCAGCCGGCATCGGTCAGCGCCCAATGCCCGTCGACGTACGGCCGCCAGCCGTGGTGGACGTGTCGCGGGCGCCACACCCAACCGTAGTCGCCGTACTCGGACCATTCACCATACGGCGCGAGATCGGCGCGGAACGACAGATAGATGTCCGTGCGCGCATGTGCCGGGGGGGCGATGAAGCGACCGCCGCACGGCGCGAGCACGAGGACGGCGACGACGAGCATGATTCGGGTTCGGGCGGACGTCATGGGCGAGCCTCCATCGAGATTTCGGGCGCGGACGGTCTCCAGCGCCTACATCCATTCAGGTCGCGTGGCGGGCGGAACGCAATACGCGACGGCCACTGTCATCCACCCGTTTACGGACGGCGCGGACGGCTCAGCAGAGCCAGCACGGTCCGGCATAGGGAGCCGGGATCGAGCGCAAGCCCGGTGTCGAGCGCGACGAGGACGCCGAGGGCGATCAGGACGAGGAGCGCGCCCACGTGCGACGGATCGACGTCGTGCCGCACCGTACGCGCGCGCTGTCCATGGGCCGTCACCTCGCCGACGCTGCCCACCGCGCGCTCGAGCAGCGCGCGAAAGCTCGCGCGCAGCTCGGGGCGGCGGGTGATCGCCTCGAGGACGCGGGCGAAGGGAACACCCTCGGGAAGCGGAAGCACGAGCGCGCGGCCGCTGCGCGGCCCTCCGAGCGTGTGCGCGACGGCATCGGCGAAGCGCTCGATGGTCTGCGCGAGCTCGTGCGCCTCCTCCCCGCGGGCGATGATCGCCTCGAGAAACCCTCCCATCACGCGCTCGACGACCGCGGCCATCAGCTCCTCGCGGTCACGAAAATGGACGTAGAACGCGCCGCGCGTGTAGCCGGCACGGGCGCAAATCGCGTCGAGGCTCGGTGCGTCGATGCCATGCGCGGCGAACTCCGTGAGCGCCGCGGCGATCAACGCCTCGCGCGTCTCCTGTTTCGACACCTCTCGTGAACCACGACGCGGACGGCGCTTCGGCATCGGCGCCTACTTGACATACGGCGCCGTATGTTGGAAGTACTCTTAACATACGCCCCCGTATGTGAAGGAGATCCGATCATGGCAGTGGAGATCCAGGCCGCGCCCGCGCCGCACGCCGGCGCGCACAGCGGGGACGCACTGCAGACGATCCGCGTCTGGATGTTGCATTTGCTCTGCTTCGTCCTGCCGAGCACGTGCGTACTCTTCGTGGCGACTGCACCGCACCCGTGGCACCGCTCGCTGCCGTGGCTCCTCGTCATCCTCGTCTCGATCGTGCTCGACATGCGCGGCCCGGGTGAGCGCCGGCAGCCGCTGCCGACCCTGCCCGGCTGGCCGTTCGACGGCGTCCTGTACGCGCTCGCGGCGTTGCAGCTGGTGAACGTCGCGCTGGTGGTGCGCATGGTTGCGAGCGGCGGGCTTTTCACCGCCGACACCGCCGTCGGCGTCGTCCTCGTCGGCATCAGCTCCGGCTACTCCGGGATCGTCGTCGCGCACGAGCTGGTCCACCGCGCGACGCCGCATCTCCAGCAGCTCGGGCGCGCCCTCCTCTGCACCGTGCTCTACGAGCACTTCTTCACCGAGCACGTGCGCGGCCATCACATGCGCGTCGGCACCGCCGACGACGCGGCGACGGCGCGATTCGGCGAGCGCAGCGACCGCTTCTTCGTGCGCACGGTTCCGGCGCAGTTCCGCAGCGCCTGGCGGCTGGAGACGAAACGACTCGGCGACGCGGCGATGCGCTGGTCCGACCCGCGCCTCCTGAAGAGCCGCGTGGTTCACGGACTCGTCGTCGAGTGGAGCGTCGCGCTGACGATTCTGGTGACGCTTGGAGCTGCCGCGTTGGTCGCGTATCTGCTCCAAGCGCTCATCGCCGTGCGCCTCCTCGAAGCCGTCAACTACTTCGAGCATTGGGGACTGGCGCGCGCGGCGCGGCGTGTCGGCGTCCTCGACTCCTGGGACACCGACTCGTGGTTCACGCTCTACACGCTCGTCGGTCTTTCTCGGCACGCCGACCATCACGCGCACGCGGCGCGGCCGTACCAACAGCTACGGTACTTCGACGCCAGCCCGAAGCTGCCGTACGGCTATTTCGGTACCGTCGTCCTGGCGCTCTTCCGGAAGCGACGGTTGCGGACGCTCCTGACCGAGGAGCTCTCGCGCCGCAAGCTCGGGCCGTTCGCCGCGGGCGCCGACGACGTTTCGATCGTGTCGGCCGCGTCGCGGCTCAGTGCTGGATGACGACCGGCGTGCCGACCGGGATGATCTTGTAGAGCTCCTGGATGTCGGCGCTGAGCAGCGAGATGCATCCGTAGGTCCAGTTCACGCCGCTGCGGTTCAAAGCGTCGTCGACGGTGCCGTGGATGCCGATCGAGCCGCCCGTGCCCGGGACATGGCCGCCGCGCAGCGGCACCCGCCCCTTGGTGCGGCTCGAGCTATACTGCTGCCGGTCGTCCGGGTTCGGGTAATCGAGCAACAGGAACGCCTGCCAATCGGGATGCAGGTGCTTAGCGACGACGTGGTACTCGCCTTCGGGCGTCCGCCGATCGCCCTCGTACACCTTCGCGTCGACGGGATCCGCGCCGAGGACGACTGGATAGCTCTTCACGCGACGATCGGCGTCGAAGACGGAGAGCGTCCGCGCGCTCTTCCGCACCAGGATCCAGCGTCCAGGCCGGACGGGAACGGATTCCAGGGTCGTCTCGGCGCGCATCCGCGTGGACTCCGTCCGCGCGAGTTGCGGCGCAGGCGTGGGCGCCGTCGTCGGTCGCGACGCGAGGAGCGGGGCCGGGTTGGTTGCGGATTCCGCCGCCGGCGTGTATGCGGAGCCCTGACTGGCTGCGGCAGCGGATGACGCGGCATCGGAGCCGGTCGACGGGCGAGCCGCGGATGATCTCGGTGTCGGCGCCACGCTGGGTACGGCGCGCGACGGTGCGCCGTCGCGCGGACGCTGCGCCGCCATCGCGACCGCGTCGCACGAATCGCCGTCGTGCGAATGGTCGACGAGATCCGCACCGACGATGACCTCGCCGAGGCCGACGAGGACGCGCCCGGCGACCGCGGACACCTCGCCGGTTCCGCCGTCGCCGCGCCGACACGTCGCCGGTCGCGACGCGCTGCACCCGGCGAGCAATCCTGCGACGAGGAGCGCCGCCGATGCTCTGGCGAGGGCCGCCATACGCGGCCGATTTGCAACGCCCATACCCGGCATGAGCCGGGCACGGGATGCCGTGTTGCCGCGGGCTAGCGCCCTTCCGGACGCGCTGCATTCCGACGCGCGGGAATGCGCCGCGCTGAGATATTCCCCGCTTCAGGAACGGCGGGAGTCGTTGCCTACGACGGGCGACCGTCTACGCTGGTCGTAACGTCACTACGAAAGTTCGGAGGAACGTCCCGATGTCCGAGAGGGTTGGAGTGGTGGATGCAGTCGAAACGAGCGCGCGCCGCCTACGGTGTCCGTTCTGTAGCGCCACGTGGTGTCGCTGTCTCGAGTGCACCGCTCGCTATGTCTTCGGCGAGGCGATTGCCTGCGCCATGCCGGTCCACGCGTCGGCCGTGCCGCTCGCGTGCCGCTGCGGGGCGATCGTCGACGGTCCGGCCGTCGTGCGGACGCCGCGTGGGCGCCGCCTCGCACTCGTCGCCGAGCCCGATCGGCCACCGCGAGGATTGATGGCACGCCTGCGCGGACCTGACGGCGCCCGCGAGCGCATCGGAAGCTTCGTCCGTGCGGCGCGTCGCGTCGCGCGCGGCGTGCCGCATCGCGAGACACCGACCGCCGCCTGACGCGCGTACGACGCCGTTGCCCGGCTGAGAAGGTTCGCGCCGGCGACGTGCGAGCGATGCACTCGACCGGCTTGCTCGCCCGAGCTCGCGGCGCACTGCCTCGTCCTGCGCCGTCAGCGATCGACGACGGTCGCGTCGTGGCCTTGGCCGGTCCAGCCGCTGTCGAGGACACCGGCCTTGCCGGCGTTGCCCGTGAACTCGATGAACGTCGGGCACGCGCACTGACACCTGGCGCTGCACGTGATGCCCATGCCGGTGTGGAACGGGCCGGTCGCACAGGTCACGCCGGCGCTGGTGTCACAGTCCTCGCCCGTGGCGTCGCTTCGGAGGTCGTCGCCGCGTCGCTGGCGCATGCGTTCACGGCGCGCGCGGTGTTGGTCGCCGCGCGCTCGTGCGCTCCTGAATGCGCCGTCGCCGATTTACGTGGTCCGCGCCTACCGCTGGACGGGATTGACTACGGTGACACGCGCGACCGGGGCGCATCGTCGATTTCTCATATAATTTTCGCCACGTTCCTGTTAGGACTCATCCTCGTGCCGGACGTTGTTGGTACCAGGCGCCGCCTGCGCTGGACGTGGGCGGTCGCGATACTCGCGCCGGCGATCGCGCTCGCAGTCGCAGTCCTTTCGTTGCACGCGTACGCGCGCCACCCCGCGACCGACGCATCGTCGACGACCGAAGCCGCCATGACCGCGGCAGCGTTTGCGCTGCCCGACACGGGGGTTCCCGAGGACGTCGTCCTGCGGCAGCAGCTCGAGCGCGCGATCGATCTCCGTCGCCGGGAGGACTTCGATCGCATGCTCGACGCGCGCGACCCCGGCGAGCTGATCGAGCACGCGACGCTCACGGACGTGAGCTTCGACCATCATGATTTCGCGGTCGATACGCTCTTCGTCGTCGGCGACGAGCTATTCGGATACCCGTTTCGCCCGGAGAACGGCTGGGGACGCGGCGGCGCCGACCGCAAGGCGATCGGTTACACGCCCGAGCTGCAACGCGTCCACCAGGGACTGGCGGGTGGGCCGGATGCGTTTGGATGCTTCAGCTGTCACTCCAAGGGCGGGCCCGACGGCGCCGGCACCCAAACGCAGAACGCGTTCATGCGCGGCGACGGCGAGCGGACCGGCAGCGCCGATCAACGCAATGCACCCCACGTCTTGGGCCTCGGTGCGGTCGCCCTCGTCGCCGCGGAGATGAGCGCCGATCTCCACGCGGAGGCCACGGCCGCAAGCGAGCGCGCAAAGGCCGAAGGGCACCGGATCGAGCAGCCGCTCACCGCCAAGCGCGTGTCGTTCGGCCGCATCGTCGCCGACCCGGATGGCACGCGGCACTACGCGGAACTGCAAGGCGTCGACCCGGATCTGACGATCCGCCCGTTCGGATGGAAGGGACATCAAGCCACGCTGCGCGAGATGGTCGAGGAGTCCCTTCACCTGCATCAGGGTCTGTTGACGAACCGCATTCAACTCGCGGTGCGCGACGGCACGCTCGACGGCGCCCCGTATGGCACGGGCAAGTGGGACGACCTGGACGGTGATGGCGTCAGCCTCGAAATCGACGAGGGGATGCTGACGACCGTCGTCGCGTATCTCGCGCAGCTCGAGGTACCGGTCATTCGTCCGCCGCGCGATCCGAGCCTCCTCGACGCGTTCGCCGCCGGCCGCGCGTCCTTCGACGCGATCGGCTGCGCGGGATGTCACGTCCCGACCCTGGAGCTGAACGACCCGAAACTCGACGCGCGCGCGCCACAGCCGCGCGGCGCGAATCGGCCGGCGTTCATCGTCAACGTCGCGAAGGACGGCGACGGTCCGAAGGTCGAGCCGAGATACGGCGGCAGCACCACCACCTACTTGGTCCATCTCTTCAGCGATCTGAAACGTCACGACATGGGTGACGGATTGGCGAGCCCGGCACCGCAAGGGAGAATCCCGGCGCGGATGTTCCTCACCCGTCCGCTTTGGGGCTTGGCCGAGACTGCGCCGTACCTCCACGACGGCCGCGCCCCGACGGTGCACGACGCGATCGTGCTCCACGGCGGCGAAGCGTCGCCGGCGCGCGACGCGTACCTGGCGCTCGACGAGAGCGGGCGCACCGGCGTGCGCGTCTTTCTCATGTCGCTTTCGCGCCAGCCCAAGCTCTTCGTGCCATGACGCCGGCCGCGCTCCTCCTGGCAGTGTGTCTCGTGGTCGCGGGGTGCAAGGCTCCAGCCGAGAAGGACGCCGTCGCCTGGCGGGCGGATTGCCCGTCACTCGAGCGGCCCGCGCCACTCAGTGTCGAAGCCGCGCGCGACGCGTACCGCTCCGCCGAGCGTCGGCACGCGCTCCGCTTCCGTGAGGCCGCGGCGCCGGGGTCCTTCATCCGTGAGATGCACGCGGCCCTCGACGCCGAGCAGATCGCCGCCGGGCGGGTCTGCCTGGCGGACGTGGCGGACCTGGGGGAGCTCCTCTTCGCGCACGAGTACGGCCTCGCGGACGGGCTCGGTCATGGGCCGTCGGCGAAGGCCCCGACGGGACCCTTTCGTCGCGTCCACCAAGGAGCGTTCGGCGGCCCGGAAACGATCTCGTGCCCCTCGTGTCACTGGATCGGCGGCCCGAACGGAGCGGGCGCCGAGACCGACGATGCGTTCCTCGAGGGTGACGGCGACCGGGTGCGCAGCGGCGACGGTCGCAACGCGCCCGCGCTGGTGGCGCTCGGCGTCGTGCAGGCGTTGGCGCGCGAGATGAGTCGCGACCTCCAGAAACAGCGCACCGAGCTCGCACGTGCCGCTGCGGATGCGGGCACCGCGCAGGAGATCCATGTGCGCACCAAGGGCGTCGACTTCGGCGTCCTGCGCGCGACCGCCAAGGGTGAGATCGACCCTTCGGGACTCGACGGCATCGATCAGGATTTGGTCGTGAAGCCCTTCGGGTGGAAGGGAACGCGCCCGACGATCGCCGACTTCGCCAGCGAGGCGCTCCAACTCCACATGGGCGTGCAGAGCGACGAGCTCCTCGCGCACGGCTCCCCCGACCTGCTCGGGTCCGGAAGCGATCGTACGGATCCGGACGACGACGGCGTACGCAACGAGCTCGGTCGCGGCCCGTTCACCGCGATGATCGTGCATCTGGCGCTCCTCGAGCTGCCGACGATCGAGCCGTTGATCCAGGACCGCGACTTTGGTCCGGCGGCGCACGCGCTCCTTCCGCCGACCACGACGAGCTTCGTCGACGACTTCCAGCGCGGCCGCACGCAGTTTCACACGCTCGGCTGCGCGGGGTGCCACGTGCCGATGATGGTGCTCACGGATCCCGTCGTTGGCGTCGAGGGCGTGCCGCGGATCGACCTATCGCGCACGATGCAGCGGCCGGGGCTCACGTACGACCCCGCCGTCGGCGGCTACCCCGTCTGGCTCTTCAGCGATTTGAAGCGCCACGACATGGGACCGGCCAACGAGGCGCGGCACGTACAGAACGGCGTCGCGCGGACCGCGTATCTGACCCCCCGGCTCTGGGGCATGGCGGACTCGGCACCGTATCTGCACGACGGGCGCGCCCCGAGCATCGACTACGCGATCGCCGGCCACGACGGCGAGGCTGCGGCCGCCCGCGCAGCATTCGCCGCGCTCCCGCAAGACGAGCAAGGGACGCTGCGCGTCTATTTGATGTCGCTGCGACGCACGCGCCGCTTGGTCGTCCCGTGATCGCGCGCGGCCGTCTTCCCGCGTAGCACGTAGAGGTCGATGACGCCGACGCCCGGGTTGCCGTCGACGGGGTGGCGAAGCGAGCCGATCAGCAGCGCCGGACGTCCGCGGCGGTCGGGATCGGGCGCGCGGCGGATGTGCCATCCGAACCAGCAGTCGTCCCCGTCGCCGAACAGCTCCCCGAGGACATCGCCGGTTCGTCCAGAACGAAATTCGACCCGGCCGACGTGATCACTGGAGTCGCGACGGTACCACGGTGCGCCGATCGCGAGATCCTCGACGCCGTCGCCGTCGAGATCGCCGGCGGCGATCACCATGCGTCCGAAGAGCTCGCCCGGCTGGCCGCCCGACCAGTGGCGCAGCTCTTTTCCGGTCGCACCGGAGTAGACGTAGACCTCGCCGGGAATCGACCGCGTCTGGTCTTCCGTTCCCGGCGACGCGACGACGATCTCCCCCTTGCCGTCGCCGTCGAGATCTCCGATCGCCGCCACGACGCCGCCATAACCGCCGCGCCCATCCGTGCTCGTCCAATGGTAGAGCTCCCGGCCGCTCGCCGACGAGAAGACCCACGCGGCCCCGACCCTGGCGCCAGTGCGATCGGGTGCCGAGGGCCCACCGACGGCGAGATCGCCGAGGCCGTCGCCGTCGAGATCGCCGACGCGCGCGACGTACCAGCCGAAGGTCCCCGCGGGCTCCCGCGGCTCGTAGGTGCGCAGCACCGCGCCGGTCTTGCCGCTCAGGAGATAGACGCGACCGGAATCGGCCGCAGGCGCACCGACGAAGAGGTCCGCGTGCCCGTCGTGATCGAGATCGTCGGCGAGCGTCAGATCCCACCCGAGGTTCTCCCCTGCGGTTTCTTCTCGCTTCCAGAGCTCCTTGCCCGTCTTGGGAGACAGCGCCACCACGACGCCATGCATCCGGCCGCCGACCAGCGCGTGGGGCGCGGCGACGACGAGGTCCGCGAGCCGATCGCCGGAGATGTCGGGCACCGGCAGCAACCAGTGCCCGAAGAGTCCGTCCTCGGGCTTCCCGTCCCACGCGCGGATCAACGCGCCGGTTTTGCCCGACCACACCGCGGCGCTGCCGGCCTGGAGCGTCCCCTTCTGGAGCTTGAAGCGCGCGCCGGCCGCAACGTCCGCGTGCCCGTCGCCATCGACGTCGAGCGGCTCCCCGAATCGAAACCCGAGCTCACCCCTGCGGTCGGTTCCGCGGAAGCGTTGCGCGACGCACCAACCAGGACCCGGAACGGAGCAGAACGGCGCGGCTCCCCCAGAAGCCGTCAACACCAAGCCGGGAATCGTGAGACCGTAGAGGAGGAAGGCGACGGCGGAAAGCGGGCGTCGCCGGCACGCACGTACCGGCGACGCCGCCTGCCTCAGTGACAACAGCCGACGTTGCTATTCCCGGAGAAGTTGCACTGCAGGCCAGTCGTAATGCAGGTGCCATTCTGGCATATGCCCGAGCATGCCCCTCCCCCGGGACATACGGAGTGCGCCGAACAGACGGCTCCGTTGTTCGTGCCCCCGATGCACGTACCGCAGTTGTTGCTGATGAGCGTACATGCGGACCCGAGGACGCCGGTCCCGTTGTTGAGCGTGACCCGCTCACCGCGGGAGATCGTGTGTGCCGTGCCGTATTGCCAGTTCAAGAGCGACCCGCCGGTCCCGTCGTCGAAGCATTGATCTTTCCCGGCCGCCAACGGATCGATCACCCAGTAGGAGCCGACTGCGGCGGCGCTCGTATCGACCGCACCGACGAGCGATCCCGCGGTCTGTGCGCACTGCAACTCGAAAAACGTGCAGACGTGACTGCCGGCGAAATTGCTGTTGCACGCGTTGTTCGCGCCGGGGAGGCCGAGCGTCAGGTTGTAGTTGAACCGACCGACCGTCGGGACGAGGGCGCCGTTGTACGCGAAGCCGGGCGCGCACGTCGCCGTCGCGGTCGGCGTCGGCGTCGCCGTCGGGGTTGCGGTCGGCGTCGGGGCGGGGACGGTCGCCGTTGGGGTCGGAGTCGGGACAGCGCCGCAGCTCGCGTCCGCGGCGCCGTCGTCGAAGAGGTCGCAGTCGACGGCCAGGGCGTCTGTCTGGTTCAGAAACTGGCACACACGACATTCGACCTGCGTGTCGAGGCAGGTACCGAGCGTGTTGCCGCTCGACCCCGTGCAATTGCCGGGGAACGCCCCCGCGGTGACACCAGGCGTGTCGCACTTCTTCGTGATCGCGTCGTCGAGCTTGACGACGGTCTTCGCGATCTTGCCCGTCGTGTCGGCGGCGATCGACCCCGGCGTGCCGCCGTCGTTCACACACGCTTCGAGCGCTGCGTCAGAGTTCGCGCCGTTCTTCAGCACCGCCTTCTTGCACTTCACGAAGAGCCCGAGCTTCACGTCGGCGAGCTTCTCGACGACGCCCAAGATCTTCTGCTGACATTTGCACCCGGGCTTGTTGGTTCCGCAGCTGATCACCGCCGCGTCGAGGTCGCCGCCGAAGACATCGCCCATGAGCGCGACCTCGCGCTGCACGCCGGCGGTATTGGCGGAGGCGGCGCCCGCGAAACCGAAGCTCGGCGCCGGATTGCACGTCGCGGCCTCGACCGCGGTCGTCTTGTTTTCCTTCTTCTGGACCTTTCCTCTCGCGTCGGCCGTGAGACAGCTCTGCGCGGTGCCGGGCGGAATCTTGGCGTTGCCCGCATCTTTCAGGCAGTGGGCGTTCTCTTTGCCCTGCGCCTTGGCGACGTTGGCGCCGTCCTTGTTGATCCCGTTCAGGCACTTTTGTTGCGTGGCACTTTGCTGCGCGAACACGACCAGCGCGCTCACGAGCACGGGAACGCCGACGACGGCGACACTCGACAGTAGACGACGCATCGACATGGGGGTCACCTCACCTTTCAGGATGCCCTTCGGCTGACGAATTCAGGACCAACGTCATTGCACGGCACGACCTGAGATCGACGCGTAGCACATATCGGGTCGCGAACGCACGCGGTATTTCGCCTGTCGGCGGCCGCCGCGCCGAGGGGCCGGGGCGCCGGGCGGCTAAGTGGGCAATTTACCCATTCCGACGCGAGGATGCGCGCGGCTACCAGCCGGCCGCAGGCGCTCCCCCGTCGATCGCGTGCGCGAGCTTGTCGGCGAGTGCGGCGTCGAGCGGCTTCAGCTTCGCGAGCGTGCCGCGCGCGTCGTCGAGCTTGCCCATCGCCACGTACGTCTCGCCGAGATACTCGAGCGCTTGGGGATACTGCGGCCGCAAGCGGAGCGCCTCGGCATAGGCGGCGAGCGCATCGGGATAATTCCGTTGCATCTTGCGGGCGTGACCGAGACCGTTCCATGCCTCGGCGAAATCCGGATTGAGCTTCGTCGCCTCAGTGTAGGCGGTCTCAGCTTGCGGCCACGCCTGGGCGCGCGCCAGCGCCTCACCTTCGTTGTAGCGGAGCTGCGCCGACGGCGACGGCTTGCCGAAGACGGGCGACGACGCGACAGCAGGTGGCGCCGCGATCGGAGGTGGAGCCGCGACGGGCGGCGGCGCTGCAACGGGACCGGAGTCGGACGCACTTCCCGGGGAAGCGGTCGCGAGCAGGACGGCGACGATCAACACGCTTCGCATGCGACGTCTATGCATCGAGACAGGGCGCGCGTCCAGGCGGGACGACCTCGGCGCGCCGGCGTTGCAGGAAGCGGCGGACCGCGGGATCCGTCTCGAGGCCGATCGCGCGCTCGTACGCGCGATCGGCGCCGTCGACGTCGCCGGTCCGCGCGAGCAAGCCGGCGCGCGCCGCCCAATACGGCTGGTAGTCGGCGAGCCGCGGGTCGGCCGCGAGCGTGTCGAGCGCTGCGAGCGCGGCGGCGGCGCCGCGCGTCTCGGCGATCGCGACGGCGCGATTGATCGCCACGACGGGCGAGCCAGTCATCGTGAGGAGCGCGTCGTAGATGCGCTCGATCGCCGCCCAGTCGGTCCGTCCGGTTCGCCTGCGGACCACGTGCGCCGACTGCACCGCCGCCTCGAGCTGGTACCGTCCGGTTCCCGGCAAGGTGCTCGCGCGCGCGAGCAATGCCTCCGCCTCGCTGATGAGGTCCGCGTCCCACGCCGCCGGGTCCTGCTCGGCGAGCGGGACGTACTCGCCGTCGGAGTCACGGCGAGCGTCGCGCCGTGACTGCGCGTACAGCATCAAGGAGAGGAGGCCGAGCGCTTCGGGCTCGTTCGGCAGCAGCGACGCGACGAGGCGGCCGAGCCAGATCCCCTCGGCGGCGAGGTTGCGGCGGCGCGCTTCGGTGCCGGCCGGATCGGACCAGCCTTCCGCAAATGCGGCGTAGATCGCCTCGAGAACGGCATCGAGGCGCGTCGCGAGCTCGCGGCGCTCGGGCACGTGGAAGGGAATCCCTGCCTCCCGGATCTTGTTCTTCGCGCGTACGAGACGCTGCGCCATCGTCGCCGGCGACACGAGAAACGCCGAGCCGATCGCCGCCGCATCGAAGCCGAGGATGGTCTGGAGCATCAGCGGCGCGCGGACCCCGGAGGCGATCGCCGGATGGGCGCAGGCGAACATCAGCGCGAGGCGCTCGTCGGGGAGCGTCGCTGCGCTCGCCGCCGCGGCCTCGAGCTCCTCCGCGATGAGCTGCAGGTGATCGGCGGCTTTCTCCCCGCTCCGCCGTCGCCGCACGACATCGATGTGCTTGCGGCGCGCGACCGTCATGAGCCACGCCTCCGGATTGTCGGGGACGCCCGCCGTCGGCCACTCGACGAGTGCGGCCGCAAACGCATCGGATAGCGCATCCTCCGCCCCCGTCACGTCGCGGGTGCGGGCGGCGAGAAGCGCGAGGAGCTTCCCGTAGCTCCGGCGCGCGATCGCGTCGGCGGCGTCGCGAGCAATCGCCGCGCTGCCCGCGGTCGCAGCGTCACGAGCGATCGCGACGCCGCGCGCGGTCGCGTCGCGGGCCCCCCCTCCTCCATCATGCGCCGCCGGCTCCTACGTCGGCCAGACTGGACGCACCTCGACCGCGCCGCGGCTCGCGCTCGGACAGCGCGCCGCCCACGCGAGCGCGGTGTCGAGGTCGGGGACGTCGATGATGTGAAAGCCGCCGAGCTGTTCCTTCGCCTCCGCGTACGGGCCGTCGATCACCTGCGTCTTGCCGCCGGCGACGCGGACGCTCGTCGTCGACGCCACGCCGCGCAGGCGATCGCCGGTCACGTAGATCCCCGCCTTCCGCATCGCCTCGGCGTACGCGGCGCAGGTCGGCATCCGCTCCTCCATGTTCGCGACGCGCTCGGCGTCGTCCTCGTAGATCAGCAGCATGTATTTCATCGGGGTCCTCGACTCACGATGGGACGTACACCATCCACGGCACGCCGAAGCGGTCCGCGACCATGCCGAACCGCGACGCGAAGAACGTCGTCGTGAGCGGCGCCCGCACCTGACCGCCTTCAGAGAGCAAGCCGAAGACGCGCTCTGCCTCGGCGTCGGTGGCGGTCGTCAACGACAGCGAAAACCCTTCGAAGCTCGGACGTCCCGAGCAACGGCCGTCGGAGGCGAGGATCGTCGTCTCGCCGATGCGCAGGGCCGCATGCATGACCTTGTTCTCGGCGCCGGGCGGAATCATCCCGGGTTGCGGCGGCTCAGGACTGTCCTTGTACTTCATGACCATGTCTACCTGTGCTCCGAGCGCACGGCGGTAGAACTCGACTGCTTCCTCGCAGCGGCCCTCGAAGAATACGTACGGTTGGATCTGCATGACGTCTCCTTTCTGTCGTGTAGGTTGCGCGGCCGGAGGCTATCGCTGCGCCGCCTTCCGCTGCTGCTCGTCCCGCCACGCCTGCTCGCGCGCGGCATCCTCCGCGGAAAGGATCTCCGCCGGAAAGTCCGACGCCTCGAACACCTGGCGCACCTCGAGCTCGCCCTCCCGGAAGGGCGCGCGCGATGCCCACTCGAACGCCTCCTGGCTCGACTTCACGTCGATGATCCAGAAGCCGGCGAGCAGCTCGTTGGTGGCGCCGAAGGGACCGCTCGTCACCGTGCGGCGGTCGCCGTCGTACGTGACGCGAAACCCTTTCGAGCTCGCGTACAGTCCCTCGGCCGCGAGCATCACGCCCGCTTCGATCATCTGCTCGTTGAACTTCCCCATCGCGGCGACGATCTCCTTCGTCGGGAGCACGCCCGCCTCCGAGTCCTTGTTGGCTTTGACCAGCATCATGAATCGCATCGCCGTCCCTCCTTCGGGCGCGCTCGGTCGTCGAGCCGCCCTTTGCTGTGACGACGATCGAGCGTGGCGCGAATCGACAGCGTCCGCGGTCCCCCGTGCAGGGCCGCTCAGCGCGCCGCTTCGAGCATCGAACTTCGCGACGGCGGGCGATCCGCCGAGCGCCAACGCCCATAGGCAACGAACGCGCAGAGGAGTCCCGTCACGACCGGGATGATCGCGACCGCGACGGCGCCACCCGCGAGCGTGACCACCGTCGCCCCGATCATGATGATCACCAGCCCCGCGGCCGCAAGCGGCGTCAGCCGTGGGCGGATCTGCAGGAGCGGCGGCAGGATCAAACCGATCCCGCCGAGCACCTCGCACACGCCGATGAAGCGCATGAACAGCCCGGGCAGCGGCACCGGCCCTTTCAATGCCTCGAGCGGCATGACGAGCTTCATGCCTCCCGAAGATAGAAAGACCAGCGCCAGCAGCGCCTGCACGATCCACAGCACGGTATTCATCGCCGCCCTTAGGCTTCCTGCGTCGGCAACGAGCCGATGTAGTCCATCTTCCCGAGGTCGACGCCGTTGTGGCGCAGGATCGCGTACGCCATCGTCGCGTGGAAGAAGAAATTCGGTAGCGCGACGTGGATGAGGTAATCGTCGCCCCGCAGCCACCGGCCCTCGAGCCACGGCGGTGCGACCTTGCGGTCCTCGGCGCCGGCGAAGTCTTGCGCCTGGAAGGTCTCGAGGAAGCCGAGGCACTTTTCGATCCGCTGTCGCAGCTCGCCGAACGTTTTCTCGGTGTCGGGGTGCGACGGCGCCTGCTTGCCGCCGAGGTACGCCGCCGCGTACTTCGCCTGGTCGCACCCCGCCTGCACCTGCTGCACGAAGTCGAACTGATCCGGCGCGAGCCGCGCGTGCACGAGCACGTCGACGTCGAACGACTTCGCCTTTGCATGCGCGTCGGCCTTGTTCATCCATTGCTCCAGATTCCGCAGCGTCTTGCCGAAGAGTCGAATGGCATCGTGGTGGTTCATGGGATCCTCCTTTCGTAAGCACCGGACCGTAGCCCATGCCGTGAGCTCACGCGACTCCCCGAAAGGGTGACGCGTCCCATTTGTTCGGTCGCCGCGATGTGAGTATTTGGTTCGAGCGATTCACGACATGCCGGCCATGCAACGGCGAAAGCGACATCGATGATCGGCGCACGCGACGCGCTCCTCCGGCTGCGCGACGGTAATCGCAGGTTCGCGTCGAATCTGCGCAGCACGGAGGCCCTGGCGAGCCAAACGCGCCGCGCCGAGCTGACGAACCGGCAGGAGCCGTTCGCGATCATTCTCGGGTGCTCCGACTCGCGCGTCCCGGCGGAGATCGTGTTCGATCAGGGGCTTGGCGACCTCTTCGTGATCCGTGTCGCCGGGAACATCGTCGCACCGTCGCAGGTGGGCAGCGTCGAATTCGCAGCGGCGCGCTTCGGGACGCGGCTGGTCGTGGTACTCGGCCACTCGCAGTGCGGCGCGATCGTCGCAACGCTCGAGGAGCTGCGCAGACCGACGGCGAATCAATCGCGCAATCTCCAATCGATCGTCGATCGCGTGCGCCCATCCGTCGAACCACTGCTCGCGCCCGACCCCGACCGCGACGAGGACGCACTGGTCGCGCAAGCCGTCCGGCTGAACATCCGCGCCTCGGCGAGCCACTTGCGACATGGCTCACGGATCCTCGAGCAGCTGATCCAAGACGACGGCCTGCTCGTCGTCGGCGCCGAGTATTCGCTCGAAACCGGCGTCGTCGAGTTCTTCGACGGTGCACCGACGAATCTCTAGGTCGTCAAGACACCGCAACTCGCTCGCGCGTGCATCGTGTGACGTGCCGGGACCGGCAGTCGGCTTCGCGCGAGGATCGCTCGCGCGGGCTGCCGGACACGGTTTAGAAGTTCCGTACTCCGCTGCTTCAATGACGAAGTGGCTCGCTCTTTATGCGCGCTCCGCCGACTGCCCGCCCCGGCACGCCACGCACCGCCGTGGCAGCGTGTCACGAAGGCCGAAGAAATCCTTCCTTCGTTCGTCGCGTCGTGAGTGCGGCGGCGCGGGGGT
>JBGPOW010000007.1:0-49591 GCA_041488235.1 Binatia bacterium | reverse complement strand
CGTGACGTTCAAGGTGACCGGGTCGACGTCGGCGAAGATCGGGATCGCGCCCTGGTAGAGGATCGGCGCGATGCCGCCCATGTCGGTGATCGACGTCGTGATGATCTCGTCGCCGGGCTCGGGGTCGATCGCGGCAATCGCGGTGTGGACGGCGGCGGTGCCCGAGGTGACGGCGCGCGCGTGCGGCATGCCGTAGCGGGCGGCGAAGTCGCGCTCGAACGCCTTCACCTGCGTGCCCTTCGTGCAGTTGAGGGTGCCGGACTCGATGACCTCGC
The DNA here is from genome assembly GCA_041488235.1 of Binatia bacterium. Classification (GTDB taxonomy): domain Bacteria; phylum Desulfobacterota; class Binatia; order UTPRO1; family UTPRO1; genus DP-19. The sequence goes on along the minus strand of JBGPOW010000007.1, from coordinate 49,316 downwards.
GGAGAAGCGCGAGCTCTTCCTCTCCGAAGTCGCGTCCGGTCTTGTCGGTGTCCGAGGGCAGGGTGATGGGGTCGCTCATCCGAGGTCTCCTATGAGTGCGTCGACGGTCGCGCGCGCGAGACCGACGCTGGTATTCCAGGCCGTCACACGCGGATAAGCCTGGGCGGTTGTGCTGACGTAGACGCGGCTCCGGCCGAGGCGCGGTGCGGGACGCTTGCGCAGATACCCGACCGACCAGACCGGCTCGACGTACGGTGCGCGGAAGACGTACACGTTCTCGACGTCGGCCGCGCGGAAGTTGGGGTAGATCGCGGCGAGGCCGTCGAGCGCCTGCCGCTTTACGAGGTCGTCGGGGCGTTGGTACGGCTCCGAGCCGGCGTCGCAGTAGTTCATCACGTAGATCAAGTGGCGGCCGCCGATCCATTCCGACGGGATGACGTGCGTCGTCTCGACGACGCCCTGGAACGGAAACTGCGGATCGACGACGATCGTCCAGTAGAAGCGCTCGAGGCGCTGGCGCGAGACGACGACGGCGTTGACGCAGCCTTGGTACTTGAGGTCGGGTAGCGGCACCGCGTCGGCAAGCGCGCCGCGTGCGACGCGCTTCAAGAGCGGCAGCTGCAACGTCGAGATCACTGCGTCGAAGCGCTCGTCGCGGCCGGCGACGTCGACGTGCACCCCCTTGGCGTTCTCCTCGACGGCGCTGATGGGACTCTCGAGCCGCACCTCACCGCCGCGGGCGACGATGCCGTCGCGCAAGGTCTCGGCGAGACCGCGGTACCCCCCGCGCAGATACCCCTTCACCTCTTGGTCGCCGTTCTTCTCGCGGTTGAGCGTGTTCCACACCCAGTACGCGGGGACGGTGTCGACATGGTCGCCGAACTTGGCGCGCAGGAGCGGCAGCCAGATGCGCTCGAAAACGCTGCGGCCGAAGATGCGGCGCAGCCACTCGCCGGCTTGCACGTCGTCGAGGTCGAGGGCGTGGCGCTTCACCTTGGTGATGTACGCGGCGCCGAGGCCGGTCCGGATGCGATCGGGAAACGAGAGCGCGCGGAAGCGCAGGAGATCCATCGCGCTGTTGAAGCCGTAGAGCTTGCCGCCCAAATGGAAGCCCATGCCCGTCTCGCGCCAGACGAGGCGATCGGCGATGCCGAGCTCGCGCAGCAGGGCGCAGAGCTCGGCGTCCGAGTCGAGAATGACGTGGTAGTAGCGGTCGAGCGTCGTGTCCTGGTGCTCGAAGTGCGTGCCGAGCCCGCCGAGACGGTCCGAGCCCTCGAGCACGACGGGCGTGTGACCACGCTGAAGCAGGTAGTGCGCCGACGCCAGGCCGCCGATCCCGCCGCCGAGAATGCCGATGCGTGTGCCGTTCGTCGCCATCGCCGTCTCAGGCTGCGGGCACGACGCGGTTGGGCGCGGGGGCGACCGCGCTTTCGGCGGCAAGGTGGTGCTTGCTGTCGGTTGCGGTGATGGTGAAGGACACACCGGGCGCCAGCGGCGGAACGTCGATCGTGCGCTCGTCACCGTCGCGCTCGAGGACGACGCGGACACCCTCGATCGGCTGCTTGCCGTGGTTGACCACCCGGACGCTCGTCCCGTCGTCGGTCACGCGCAGCGACTCGCGACGGCACCACCAGTCCGCGACCTGTTCGGCGCTGGCGAGCCACACGTCGGGGTGCCGCAGCTCGCCCGCGACGAACTCGAGGTGGGCCGTTCGTCGCTCCTCGTCCTCGCGGTCGAAGACACCGCCGTGGACGAGCGCGACGTAGAGACCGCCCGTGGCGCGTACGAATGCCGCTTTTGCGGCGACGTCGGCGTGCAGGGTCTCCACCGCCGCGCCTGCGAAGAGCGGCTGGATGCAGTCGGGCGCCGTGAGCGGCAGCTCGAGGCAGCGGCTCGGACGCAGCCCGCCGCCGTCGCTCGCGAGCGGCGGCCGGTACGGCACGTTCACGCGTACGCCGCCGCCGAAGTGCGCGATGTTTTCGCGATCGACGTCCGGGTACGACGAGTCGTATGCGAATCCGACCTCGTCGAGTGCGCACAAGAGATCCGGGGAGCGATCGAGACGCGGGCTGCGATAGCCGCGCACCGGGCGCGCGAGGCGGCGCTCGAGGTCGCGACGCGCGGTCTCGACATCGCGCCGCACCTCGTCGCCGCAGACGTTCTCGCCGCGGTGCTCGAGGCCGTGACAGAGCACGGCGTGTCGTCCCAGGCGTGCGACCGTCGCGGTGTCGAGCCAGCGCGCGCTCGGGCGTGCGACGAGGCCGAACGTCGCCGCGTGGCCGCTCGTCGCGACGGCATCGAGCAGCGCCGCGAGACCGCGGGTGTACGCGAAACGCCGCGGCTCGACGTCGTGGGTGAGCGTCGCCGCGGCGGTGTACGGCGCGGGCCAGCGCGAGACGCGCGCGAGACCGCCGTCGAGCCTCCGCACGAGCGACGTCACGAGCTCCGCGAGGAGCCAGCCTGTCGGGTCGATCGGGTACTCGGACGCAGCATCGCCGAGCGCCTCGAGCCGACGCTCGAGCGCGGCGTACCAGCGTCGCTGCACCCGGCGTCGCAAGGCCTCCGGGGCGGCGTAGTACACATGCTCCGCGAGGCGCCGCGCGGCGGTACGGAGCGGTGCGAGCGCTGGTGTCGTGTGATGCGTCGGCGCGGCGCGCTCGGTGACGAGCGCCGTGAATGCGGCGCCGAGATCGACCGCCGACCACAGGCATCCGCCGCGCGCGGCGATGGCAGGCGTGCCGTCGGCGAACGTCGCGAGGATCGCGGCGTGCGCCAGCGTCGACGTCGCGCAGAGCGGCACCGGCGGCAAGCGCAGGGTCGCCTTCCCGAGCGCGCGCGCGAGCGTGACCGTGGCCGCCGACCACGGCGTGCCGTCGACCGTCGCGGCGTCGTCGCGCTGCGCCGCGGGCGCGGCGGAGTCTTGCGCCGGCGTGCCGACGAGCACCGTCGCGGCGCGCTCGACGTCGACCGCGTCCGCCGCGCCGAGGACGTCGCGCGCGAAGCGGGCCCCGCCGTGAAGCACGAGCGCGCGACGATCGGCGAGCGTGGCGATCTCGTCAGGCGCGAGGTCGCGCGCCGCGACGATCAGCGGCGTCGCCGCATCCCCGATGCTCGTGACGGTGCGATACGGGATCTTCTCCGTCTCGAGGAGGGCGGCAATGCCGTACCCCGAGGCGGCGTCGCGTGCGAGGAGGTCGATCATCCAACCTCGATCAGGCGGCGCGCACGCCCGCAGCGCGCGCAGCGGTCCGATAACGTCGCGGCGTCGCGTTGTGGAAGCGGCTCACCGCAGACGCACACATATCCACGGACGCGTGCCGGATTGCCATAGACGAGCGCGTGCGGCGGGACGTCGGCGGTCACTACGGCCCCCATCCCCACCATCGCGTAGGCGCCGATCTCGAGCCCCGGTCCGATGACCGCGCCGGCGCCGATCGTCGCCCCCGCGCGGACGACGGTCTGCAACGTGTCCTCGTTCGGCTCGGACGAGGCGAGGCCCTCGCCGCCGATCGCGAATGCGCGCGGATAGCGATCGTTGGTGAAGATCACCCCCGCGGCGATCATGACGCGGTCCTCGATCGTGACGCCCGTGCACACATAGACTTGTGCGTTGATTTTGACGCACGTCCCTATGCGTACGCCATACGCAATGTACGTCTTCTCGCCGATGATGCAGTCCGACCCGATCCACGCCGGGCCACGGATGTGGACGTTGTCCCAGACCGACGTGCCGAGGCCGATCTCGACCCCGGGCTCGACGAGGGCTGTGGGATGGATGCGCGGAGCGGCGGACGAAGAGGCGGTGGACGCGGGAGGCGTTGCCTCGCCGCTCATGCGCCCGCGGGCGCCGCAGCCGGCGCCAACGTCGCCGCGCGCGGCCGCGCACCTGCGCGCCGCTCGCGCATGCCCTTCATGTCCACCCACTCCCAACCACCGGAGTGGATCGAGCGGTACGCCGCCTCGACGGCAGCGACCGTGCGCAGGCACTCGACGGTGCTGATCCACGGCGTCTCGCCGCCGGTGCACGTTTCGACGAAACAGCTCAGCATGCGACGGTGCGCGTCGATCTTGTCGTAGGCGCCGCCGAGCGGCTCCCAGTCCTTCGTGCCGAGCTTGACGCGCGAGGTCCGCCAGCCGATTTCGATCGTCCCTTTCGAGCCGTACACCGTGACGTAGCTGTCGCGGCCGGTCGAGAGGCTCCAACTGACGTCGAGCTTGCCGATGACGCCGTCGCCGGCGCGTACCTGGATCGTGGCGCCGTCCTCGACCGCGAGGCGTTGCTGCGACTTGTGGAGATGCGCCTGCACGCGCGTCACCGAGCCGAAGAGGTACGACACGATGTCGAAGGCGTGGCAACCGTTGTCGATGATCACGCCGCCGCCGGCGCGGGCGCGCTGCGAGTTCCACCGCCGCGACATGTCGACGGGACTGCAGAAGCTGACCTCGAAGGCGATGGGGTCGCCGATCTTCCCGGACGCGATCATGTCGCGCGCCGTCGCCAACTCGGGGACATGGCGGAACTTGGTCGCGAGCAGAAGCACGAGATGGCGGCGGCTCGCCGTCTGCAGCATCTTGAGCGCGTCCCACGTCGTCAGCGCGAGTGGCTTCTCGCACAGCACGTGCAGGCCACGCTCGAGACACTGGATCGCGAGGTCGGCGTGATCGGCCGGCGGTGCGGCGATCGTGACCGCGTCGAGCTCTCCGGTCTCGAGCATCACGCTCGGGTTCGTGAACGTCCGGATACCGAGCTCACGCGCTCGACGGCGCGCGATGGGCGACGGGTCGGACACGGCGACGACTTGCGAGCCCGTCACCAGCCTCCACGCGTCGAAGTGTACGCCGCCGGCGCGGCCGAGTCCGATGAGTCCTATACGCATGTCGCAGGTCCTTTCTGGGTTCAGTGAACGACTTTACCGACTCTGCCGAACTCGCGCGCTTGTCGCGCCGAGACCATCAACGCCGTCATCAGCAGCAGGCGCAGGTGCGCGATGATCGCATCGCTCACTTTGAGCTTCGATTCGCCGAAGCGCCGGCTCTCGAGGCGCATCGGCACCTCCGCCACGCTGCACCCGGACAGGATCGCGCGCAGCATCATTTCCGCGACGGCGGCGAAGCCGTTCGAACGGAAGCGGATGCGTTGGATCGTGTCGCGGCGGTACGCGCGGAAGAGGCACGTGAACGTGTACACGTCCTGCCCGATGAGGAGCTTGTAGAGCGCGGACACCATCCGGCTCAGCTGGATGCGCAGCCGACTTCCCTCCGCGGCCGCGCTGTCCGGATGCCACGCCGAGGCGGTGACGATCTCGGAGCCGCTGTCGACGAGCGCGGCGAGCTGCGGAAGCATCTCCGGCGGGTAGGTGCAATCGCTGTCGATCGTGCACACGATTGGCGAGCTCGCGTGCGCGAACCCGGTGCGAAGCGCCGCACCGAGGCCGAGGTTCTCGTGATGGCGCACGACCTCGATCCACGACTCCTGCCGCGCGGCGCGCAAGAGGCGACCGAACGTATCGTCGGTGCTGCCGTCGTCGACGAAGAGGAAATGCCAATCGTCGGCGCCGGTCGTGCTGCGCATGCGGCGCAACCGGGCGAGCAGGGAAGGAAGGCCGTCCTCCTCGTTGTAACAGGGAACGATTACGGTCACGGGCGCGCAGTCGGGGCGCAAGGTGTGGTTCTCCTTCGGGGCGAAACGTTCAGTGCGCACCTTGCCCGGAAATGACCGCGGGCAAGGTCCTGGCCAAAATCTTCAGATCGAGCGCGAGGGACCAGTTGTCGATGTATTCCATGTCGGAGCGGATCCACTCGTCGAACTTCGGTTCCCGGCTGTTGATCTGCCAGAGACACGTGATGCCGGGCTTCACGCTGAAACGCCGCTTGTGCCAGCGCACGTCGATGCGACTCACGTCGCGCACCGGCAGCGGCCGCGGGCCGACGAGGCTCATGTCGCCGACCAGCACGTTCGCGAGCTGCGGCAGCTCGTCGAGGCTCAAGCGCCGCAGCACGCGCCCGAACCGCGTCACGCGCGGATCGTCCTCGATCTTGAACACGGGTCCTTCCGCCTCGTTCAGCGGCTCGAGCTGCGGCTGCAAGAGCTCGGCGCCGTCGATCATCGTGCGGAACTTGAGGGCCTTGAAGCGGCGCCGGTTCAACCCGACGCGCTCTTGCGCGAAGAACACCGGCCCCTTCGAGTCGAGCTTGACGGCGATCGCAACCGCAACGAAGAGCGGCAGGAAGAGCACCAGCCCGATCGTCGCCACTGCGAGGTCGATCGCGCGCTTTGCGACGAGACGCAGCGTGTCCGGCGGCCCCGACGAGATCGTCAACACCGGCTGCCCGGCGAGCGTGTCGAGCGCGGCACGCGACCAATCGAGGACGGCGAGACTCGCCACGACCCGCAGCGTCGTGCCCTGCTCTTCGCAGAGCGAGATCAGCGGCTGGAGGAGCGGCTGCGTACGGTCGAGCGGCATCGCGAGGAACACCTCGTCGATCGGCTGCTGCCCGAGGAGCTCCTCGACCTTCTCCACGACGCTCTGCGGGCCGCCGCCGCTTGCACTCGCATGGCCGTTGCCGTTCCCGTACGCGCGGCCGTTACCACTTGCACTCGCCAGAGTGTTACCGTCGAAACCATTACCGTCGCGGTGCGCACCGTCGCCATTGCCATTGACGTGCGCATGCCCAGTGCTGTCGCTCGCGGCGGGCACGAGCGATCCGGTGCCGAGGATTTCGATGACGCGATACCCGAGTCCTTCGCGCTGCACGAGCTTCACCGCCGCATCGAGCGCGCAGCTCTCGTCGCCGACGATGATGACTTCGCGAAGGTTGCGCCCCCAGCCGCGGATCCGGCGCGCGAAGGCCCGCAGCAGGCGACGCTCGATGCCGATCGCGACGAAGCTCACGAGCGCGAAGGTGACGAGGGCGCGCTCGTTCAAATGATCGAATCCGATGAGGAGGCTGAGCGGCAGTAAGGGCGTGACGGCGACCAGCACCGCGATGCCGATGTCACGGAGCTCGCGCGACGCCGGCGAGAGCCGGTACGAGTTGTAGAGGCCGCGCATCTTCAAGATGAAGTGCCACGCGACGAGATAGGCGCCGACGAAGAGGAAATTCCGCAGTGACACCCGCATCTCGAGCACCGACCGCCAGCCCGAGATCGTGTTGCCGTCGCCGGCGAGCGCGACCGAGATCACCAGCGCCGCCGTCACGACGGCGAGATCGGTGAGCTTCAGCAGCGTGATGAGCGCTTTCCGTCGCGGGGCCATCACGCGTCTCCACCCATGCCGAAGAGGCGGCGCATCCAGCTCGGCAACTGCTCCTTCGTGCCGTTCATCACCACGCCGAGCGTTCGACACCCGGCGACCCGCGCCCGCTCCGCAGCGACCTGCAGCGCGCCGCGCGGCGTGACCTCGGTGTCGGCGACGATGACGAGGCCGTCGCAGGCGCACGCGAGCAACGCGGCGTCGATCGAGTCGGCGAGCGGCGGCGCCTCGAGGATGACGAGGTCGCCGTCACCGGCCGCGTCGCTCACCCATGCGTTCAGCTCGCCGGGTGCTGCGCCGCCGTCCAAGTCGATCGTCAGCGGCTGCGGCGGTGACGGCATTCGCGATACGAGCGTCGGGCCGCTGCCTATCCGCGTCAGCTCCGCGATGAAGACGCTCATGCCGTGACGCTGCGCGTGCCGCGCGAGCCCCTCGGTGACCGCGCAGACGGAGTCGGTGGCCGCGGCGCCGGCGAAGACGAGCACGCGTGTCGCGCGGCCGCTCGCGAGCGCGCGGATGTTGTCGAAGAGCGTCGCGATCCCGCGCTGTCCTTCCGCGGAAAGCGGCGCCGCGGGCCGCCGAACCGGCGGCTTGAGCTCGATCGGCGCAGTCGACCTGGCGCTCGCGTCCGATGGCGCGGGCGGCGCGGGGTGCGCGCTCGGCGGCGTCGAGTGTACGGCGCGCAGCGGGCGCGTGGTGCCGGCGCTGCCGCTCGTCGTTGCCGGTGCAGTCGTTGCGGGCGCCGCCGGCGAGACGGACGCGGACGCGGCCGCGGCGGGCGCGACGTGCGCTGCCGGCGGCGCCGCGCTCAGCGGTGCCATCGCGACGGGTGTCGTCGCCGGCGCGGCGGGTGCCGGTGCTGCGGCGACGGGCGCGACGGTGGCGGGCGCGGCGGTCGTCGTGGCGGTATCTTCCGCGAAGGTGTCGACCTCGCGCTGCGGCGCGGCGACGGCTTCGGCGGCGGTCGCGCGGTTGCTGCGATCTTGCTCGATACGCTTCAGGACTTGGAAGTAGTTGCTCATTCGCGTCGGGTGCCGCCGAGATCGGGGAAACGCAGCGTGTCGCCGGCGATGATCCGGTCGGCGTTCACGATTTGCGGGTTGATGCTCATCACGCGCTCGATGAGCTCGGGGTGATCGTAGCCGTAGACGTCTTTCACGAGCGCGCGCAGCGTCGTTCCGCGCGGGACTTGGACCTCGCGATACACGGGCGGCGCGACCGGCGCCGGCGCGGTGCTCGCCGCCTCCGCGACACCCGCGAGCTCGGGTTGCGCCGCCGGCTCCGCCGAAGGGCCGCTCGCCTTGCGCAGCTCGATCGCTTCCGCGAGGGTCGCGATCGCCGCGTTCAGACGGTCCTCGACGGGGTCGTGTCCGACTGCGTGCGAGCCTCGGTCCGCGGCGTCGTGCGCCGCCGGCGCGTCGGTCGTCACCGCGGTCGCGTCCGTCGGCGCGGAGCGCGAATCGAAGTGCCCGATACCCATCATGACGATCACGCCGGCGACGAATCCGGCGACCGCCCACCACGGCCGGAAGCGTACGCCCCCGAGCAGCGGCGTCGCGTCGGTTCCGAGCCGCGCGCGCAGCCCGCGGCCGACGGTGACGAGGCCGCGGCCTTCTTTCTCACGGACCGCGATGCGCGCCAGCGAAAGGTTCACGAGCCGCTCGCCGCGTCCGAACGCGAAGAGCATCGCCGTGTGGCAGAGAATATTGATCCGCCGCGGAATGCCGCGCGCCTTCCAGAGGATCAGCTCGAGCGCCGGCGCGGTGAAGATCGACGCGCTCGAGCCGCCGACGCGCTGCAGCCGGTGCTCGACGTACCGGAGACCCTCCGCGCGGCTCAGCGGGTTGATGTTGCAGCGCACCGCGACGCGCTCGGTGACTTGGCGGAGACTCACCTGCCGCAGCTTGGTCTCGAGCTCCGGCTGGCCGACGAGGACGATCTGCAGCAGTTTTTCGGTGTAGGTTTCGTAGTTCGAGAGCAGCCGCAGGTTCTCGAAGACGTCGCTCTTGAGGTTGTGTGCTTCGTCGATCACGAGCGCCGCCGTCGTCCCCTCGGCGGCGCACTCGCGGAGGAACGCGTTCAGCGCCGAGAGCAGCTCGACGCGGTCGCGGCTCGCGCAGGGAACGCCGAAGTCGGCGAGCGCCTGCCGCAGAATGTCGTCGAACGGCAGCTTGGTGTTCGAGACGTAGGCCGTCTTGATCCCTTCCCCGAGCTCGCTCAGCAGCGAGTAGAGGAGGGTCGTCTTCCCCATCCCGACCTCGCCCACCATGACCATGATCCCGCGCCGTCCCTCGAGGCCGATCTGGAGAGCGGCGAGCGCCTCCGCGTGCCCGGGACTCAGGTAGAGAAACGCCGGGTCGGGCGTGAGCGAGAACGGTTCGGAGCGCAGGTGGAAGTGGCTGGTGTACATGGAAGTGGTGATGCGAAGACAATCAGACTAGGAGGATACCTCCGCGAGAATCGGTAGTCCGGTGACGCCGTGCGCTTCCGCCGCGCTCTTCACGGCGGGGTCGAGTCGGTCGCGGAGAAACGCGAGCCCAACGCCGGAAAGCAGGCTGATGATCGCGCCGACGGTGAAGATGATCACGCTCTTCGACTTTACGGGCGCGCTCGGCGTCGTCGCGCGCTCCGCGATCGCGATGTTGACGATGCTCGACTCGTCGAGCGCGCTCGAGAACCGCGCCTCCTCTTCCTTCTTCGCGTACGTCCCGTATGCCTGTTTCGCCGCCGCGAGCTGCTGCTCGAGGTGCCCTTGCTCCGACGCGATCGTGTCGAGGTGGCTCACCTTGTCCCGATGGTCCGCGATCTGCGACTGTAACGACTCGACGCGCGCGCTGACCGCCGCCATCTGTGCCTGAGTTTGTGCGAGATCGACTTCGAGTGTCTGATGCGCCGGGTTGATGGCAGTCGTCGTATCCGCCATCGTGTCCTTGTTCTCTTTGAGAAGGCGCTTCGCCTCGGCGATCTGGCGGTCGATGTCCTGCACCTTCACGCTCGTCGGCAAGTAGGTGGCGAGCAGCTGGCTCTTCTGCATCTCCAGTTCGAGGATCCGTGGCTTCAGGACGCGCGAGGTCGGGCTCTCGCCGGTGCGCTCCTCGGTGGGGATGTTTCGCGGGTGGTTCTTGATCTCGGCCGTCAGGAACTTGATCCGCGCCGTCCCTTCCGCGAGCTCGGTCTCGGAGTTGGCGAGCGTCGTCTGGAGGTCCGCCAGCCGGGCGCGCATTGCGGTGCGCCGCTCTGCCGTCGGCTCGACCTGCTCACGCTGATAGAACTGCTGCAGCGCACCTTCCGCCTCCGTCGACTTCTGCGCCAGCAGCTCGCGCTGCTTCTCGTAGAACTCGCGGGCCTCGGATTGCTGGTTGAGCTTCGTGTGGCGCTCGATGTGACGCGCGATGAGCTTGTTGACGAAGTTCGCCGCCCATTCCGGATCGGACGACTCGTACGTGATCTCGATCAGGCTGGAGCGGCCGAGCGGGCTCACCCAGAGGTGGTCGGACGTGTCGTCGACCCACTCATCCAAGCCGGTCGGCAGCGGGATGTTGTGCAGCCATCGGTAAAGGATTCCGGGCAGACGGATCGGGAACATGATCGCCCGCCACACCCCGTGCGTCGCCCTGCCGAAGCCGGTCGGCGGCTTGTCGGGAGAGCGCTTGTTCCAGTACGGCTCGAGCACGTCGCGGATGAGCGCCTCGCTGCGAAGGAGCGTCCCCTCGGAGTTCAGATCCTCCTCGGTCACGCGATCCACGAAAGGACGGGTGTCCGCGTCGGGCGACACGGCAACCTTGGCACGATCCGACGTCACCATGAGAGTGCCGGTCGCACGGTAGGTCGGGCCTTTCAGCCAGACGCCGATCGCGACCGTCGCAAGACCGCCGAAAAACACCTGGAGAATGAGCGCGCGCCGGCGGTGCAGCACCGCGACGAGATCACGCCAGGGAAATGGTTGTTGCTCGGTCATAAGTGTCCTCAGAACGACGGGATCGGCAGATAGCTGACGGGCAGCGCGTCCCGGATGTATTGCTCGACGAACACGTCGACGTTGGCGATCTTCGAGCGCGGGACGAAGATCACGTCATTGGCGGCGAGAACCACGTCGTCCTCGGGCCGCGCGCCCTGCTGCACCGGCCGCACGTCGATCTCGCGGCCGAGCGCCTTGCCGTCGGCGGTCCGGCGGATCAGGATCACCTGCTTGCGGTGCGCGGTCTTCGTGAAGCCCCCCGCCTCCTGAATCGCTTGAAAGAGCGTCAGGCCGCCGACGAGGTGGAGAACACCCTGCTTGCCGACCTCACCACCGACGTAGATGCGATCGCCCTCCATCTTGCGGACGATGACACTGATCGACGGCTCGGCGAGCTCCTTGGAGTAGCGCTGGCGGAGGTCGGCGCTGATCGCCGTCGGCGTACGGCCGGCAGCGACCACGTCGTCGACCAGCTGCAGCGAGATCATCCCGTCCGGTCGAACGATCACGTCCTCGTTCAGCTCGGGGTTCTTGTAGAACTTGATGCCGAGTTGATCGCCGACGGCGACGACGTACGGAACGGTGCCGCCGGTCGGCGGTACGGCGAGCGTCGGCAAGTTGTCCTTCGCCACCTTAGGGCCGCACGCGGCGACAGCGAGCGCCAGCAGCACGGACCAGGTCCTCCACGATCGTGTCATGCGATCCTCGTCTCGTTGGATTGCGCGATATGCGCCACAACCCACATTACGGGCACGCAGCACGCGGGCAAGACACGATCTGAGAAGACCGTTTGGAAGTGGGAGAGGGGTCGCAGGTGCGCAAGCATGGACGAGCGTGTAATCGCAAAACCGCATCGCGACGAGTTTACGCGCTCGTCGCGCAACCCGTCGCGAGCCGTGCAAGTGCTGCGCCATGCGACGCGGCGTCTCAAGGTCTGGAGATGCCATAGGTTCGCCGTTTGTCGTCCTGTAATCGCGTGTGAACTTTGAACAAAGCGCCTCCCAACCCGCTGCGCCGTCACCGACGCGTCCCATGGACGCATCAAGAACCGTTCCACGGCGTCACGTACACGGCGAAATACAAGTCTCTGTTTTCGTTTACGTGAAACGACCGTTTCAGATCGTGCATTGTTGGGTGGCGATTGCGCGGCTGCCGGATCGCAGCGCGAAAATGCATAGCATTGCTTCAGATTCGAGCAGGGCGTGCACATCTCGGCGGCACGTGTGTGCGCGAGCCGGCGCGTCGCGATGCCGCCGCCCGCTGGGCCGTGATGGTCGAGGTGTCTACCTGCGGCGTGGTAAGCGGCGTGGTGAGAGTACGAGACGACGAAGACTGCCCCTACGGTCGGGCTGAATGTGCGCGGCACCATCGATCTCGGACCTCGCGGGAGCCGCCCAAACTCCTCATCCGACTACCGTCCGAGGTTCGCGAAGTATCGCAGCCCGTGATCACTGTCAATTGAAACGGGCAGTCGTGCTCCGTTTCCGCCGCGCTTCGCCGATACGCGCCCGCTAAACGCGCGCGATCACGTGGGCGCTATGTCATCCACTATGTGGTGCCGCTGTACGCTCGCCGCCGAGGCTGCGTCGGGCACGAGCTCGCTGTGGCAGGCATGCCGCCCGTCGACGACGGGCAGGGTGCCGCGCCGTGCGAGCAGGGCGCGTCCCTCGGCGCCGAGACTCGGGCTCGGCGCGGCACGCCGCGCCGGCTGGAAGGCCGCGTCCTTGCCGCTCGCAAACTCCTGGATCTCTTTCGAGATGCGCATGCTGCACCAGTCGTGGCCGCACATCGCGCAGAAATCCGTGTCGATCTCGAGGTCCTCGTCGTGGAGGGCGCGCGCGGTCTCGCCGTCGAACGCCAGCTCGAACTGCTTCGGCCAGTTGAGCGCGGCGCGGGCGCGCGAGATGTCGTCGTCCCAGCGCCGAACGCCGGGGAGGCCGCGGGCGACGTCGCCGGCATGCGCGGCGATCTTGTACGCGATACAGCCCGCCATCACGTCTTGCGCCTTCGGCAGGCCGACGTGCTCCTTCGGCGTCACGTAGCAGAGCATCGCCGCTCCGTGGCGCGCGGCCTCGGTCGCGCCGATCGCGCTCGTGATGTGGTCGTAGCCGGGAAACGCGTCGGTCACGAGCGGTCCGAGGACGTAGAACGGCGCGTCATCGCAGACGCGCTGCTGGAGCTGCATGTTGAAGCCTATTTGATCGAGCGGGACGTGCCCCGGGCCCTCGACCATCGCCTGCACGCCTTGCGCGCGCGCGCGCAGCACCAGCTCGCCGAGCGTCCGCAGCTCGGCGAGCTGCGCTGCGTCCGAGGCGTCGGCGAGGCAGCCGGGACGGAGCCCGTCGCCGAGCGAGTACGTGACGTCATATTGGCGCATGATCGCGCTGATCTCGTCGAAGAGCTCGTACATCGGGTTCTGCTTGCCGTGCGTCAGCATCCACTTCGCGAGGAGCGAGCCGCCGCGCGACACGATGCCGGTCACGCGCGAGCCGATGAGCGGCAGATGCTCGCGTAGGACGCCGGCGTGGATCGTGAAGTAGTCGACGCCCTGCTGCGCTTGACGCTCGATCTCGCGCAGGATGACGTCGTAGGAGAGCTCGTCGATCGAGCGGCCGACGATCATCGAGTAGATCGGCACGGTGCCGATCGGGATCGTCGAATGATCGATGATCGCCTGGCGGCACGCGGCGAGATCGCCGCCGGTCGAGAGATCCATCAACGTGTCGGCGCCGTATTTTTGCGCCCAGCGTAGCTTCTCGACCTCTTCGGCGAGGCCGCTCGAGACCGGTGAGGCGCCGATGTTGGCGTTGATCTTGGTCGTGATCATCCGCCCGATGCCCGTCGGATCGAGCCGCTTCGGCGCATCGACGCCACGGAGGAGCGTCGGATCGTCGATCTCCCGCCAGCGCTGCGCGACCGTTTGGTTGACCCAGTACTGCGCGTCGTCGGCCGCGCCGGGGTGACCGACGGCCGGCGCGCCGACCTGGGTTGCGCCTTCGACCGTCGTCCCGCGCGCGTGCGCGTTGCCGGTCGCCGCGACGGCAGCGGCGGACGCACCGTTGTCGGCCAGCGGACGGCCGCCGCTGCCGGCGAGGTGGCGCTTGTTGGCGGGAATCACCAAGCGCCCGCGCGCCACCTCGGCGCGAATCAGCTCCGGCGTCGTATTCTCGCGCTCCGCCACGCGGCGCATCTCCGGCGTGACGATTCCCGCGCGTGCCGCCTCGAGCTGCGTGAGATCGTTGTGCATGTCGCTTCCCTCCGCCGGCATGATCCGGTTCAGGTTCGAGGGGTCGGCAGCGGTGTGCTGCCCTCTCAGTCGCGTCGCCGCGACTCCCCCAGCGTGCGACGGCCAGCATGCGCCGCTGCGCCGCCGGGCGTCAAGCCGGCGCGCCGCGTGTGGCGCGCCGCGTGTCGTCGGCGCGCCGCGTGTCCCATTCACCCGCGGCTGCTAGCATGCGGCCGCATGCCCGGCCGTGTTCTCGAAGGACTTCGCATCCTTGATCTCACCCGCGTCGTCGCCGGACCGTTCGCGACGGCGCTCCTCGCCGACCTCGGCGCCGACGTCATCAAGATCGAGCGGCCGCGAACCGGCGACGACTATCGCTACGGCCCGGCACCGGAAGGCGAGACCTCGCTGTCCTTCCAGAACACCAATCGCGGCAAACGGTCGATCACGCTCGACGTCGGCCATCCCGAGGGGCGCGAGCTCTTCCTGCGTCTCGTCGACGGCGGCGATGCGGTCGTCGACAACTTCCGCGCCGGTTGGATGGCGTCGAAAGGTCTCGGCGCCGACGTCCTGCGCGCGCGCAACCCGAGGCTCGTCGTCGCGGCGCTCTCCGGATTCGGCGCGACCGGGCCGCGTGCCGGCGAGGTGTCGTACGACATCGTCGCGCAGGCGGCGGGCGGACTCCTCGCGATGACCGGATTTCCCGACGGCCCGCCGGTGCGCGCCGGCGGCGCCCTCGCGGATTTCGTCGGCGGGCTCTTTCTTGCGCTCGGCGTGGTGTCCGCGTTGCTCGAACGGGAGCGGACGGGCATCGCGCGCGCGCTCGACCTCTCGAACCAAGACGCGATCTTCGCGATCACCGACTCGTGGGCGACGGTCGCCGCCGGGCTCGGCATCCAAGCCGAGCGCGTCGGCAACCAGCACTCGTTCACCGCGCCGTACGACGCGCTCGAGGCGCGCGACGGATGGATCGTCGTCGGCACGGCGAGCAACCGGCTCTTCCGCCGCTTGTGCGCCGCGATCGGCAAGGCGGAGCTCGGCAGCGACGATCGCTTTCGCCATCATCGCGGCCGCGCCGCGCGCCGGCGCGACCTGAACGCGATCATCGGCGCATGGGTCCGCGAGCGCACCTGTGCCGAGGTCCTCGCCGCGCTCGGTCCCGGCGGCGCCGACGTTCCGTGCGCGCGGGTCGCGCGTCCCGACGAGCTGATCGACGACCCGCAGCTGAACGTCCGCGGCATGATCGAGCGCGAGCCGCATCCGTCTCTCGGCGAGATCGTCTTTCACGGCAACCCGCTGCAGTTCAGTGACGCTGCGCCGCGGGCACGTCGTCTCGCCCCGGCGCTCGGGGACCATAACGTCGAGGTCTACCGCGAAATCGGCGTCGACGAGACGGAGCTCGAGCGCTTGCGGGCGGCGGGCATCATCTGAGGTCGTGAGAGGATCGCCAGCGGCCTGAAGAAGCGGTACGTTTACAGTCGATGTCGAAGAGCAGACCTCGTACCGTGCCGAGCGTGGGCATCACGTTCGCAACCGTGAAGATCTCGAATCTCCTGCGTCCGGACCTCGGGTCCGTCGAGCGCCGGTTCTTGATCGATACCGGCGCGATTTACAGCGTCGTACCGACGAGCGACCTCGAGGCACTCGGTATAGCGAGGCTGAAGCATCAAGTATTCACTCTCGCGGATGGGACACACCAAGAGTACGACATCGGCGAAGCGTTTTTCGAGCTCGGGGAGGATCGCGCGACGTCGCTTGTCGTCTTCGCTCCCGAAGGCGTTATCTCGCTCGTCGGTGCGTTAACTCTCGAAAGCCTTGGCCTCATGGTCAATCCGGTCACCCGCGAGCTCCTGCCGATGCGTCTTTTCCTCGCGGCGATGCATCCGCCGCAATCGAACGCGCGACCCACTCACGCCTGACGGCCCGCGCCGGCGTCAGCGCGGCGCCTGGCGTGCACAGTCGGCGAAGTTCGTCAGCGGCGCGCCAGGGCGAGGGCCGGTTGCGCGCCGCGAACCGGTTCCGTCTCGACGCGCGGGACGGCGACGACATCGGACGCGGCGTCGTCCTCCGTGAGCACGGCATCGCGATCTGACGTTGGTTCGCTTTCGGCGAGCGCTGCGCGGTCGGACGTTGCCTCGGCTCGCGCGAGCGAGGCATCGGGCTCTTCGCAATCGAGATCCGGCGCTTGTATGCGGCGTGTGGCGCGCTCGACGACGTCGAGCGTCGCGATGTCCTCGCGGGTGCCGGCGCCGAGCTCGCGAAAGCGGCGGGCGGTTACGAGCACGCGGCTCTCGAGCGAGCCGACGGTGCGGTTGTAGGCGTCGGTCGCGGCGTCGAGACCGCGGCGGACCCCGTCGAAGTGTCCGGCCATCGTCCGAATCCGCTCGTACAATTGACGGCCGAGGGCGCTGATCTCCTCGGCGTGCTCGGCGATCCGCTCCTGCTGCCAACCGTAGGCGACGGCGCGCAAGAGCGCGATCAGGGTCGTCGGGCTCGCCGGCACGACGCGCTCGCCGGCGCCGTACTCGATGAGCGAGGGGTCGTGCTGCAAGGCGGCGCTGAAGAACGTCTCGCCGGGAAGGAACATCAACACGAACTCCGGGGTCGGCTGGAACTGCTCCCAGTAGGCCTTCGCCGCGAGCTTCGTGATGTGCGTGCGGACCTGGCGCGCGTGCTCGCGCAGGAGTGCGGTGCGCGCGTCGTCGTCGTCGAGCTCGAGCGAATCGAGGTAGGCGCCGAGCGGCGCCTTGGCGTCGACGACGACGAACTTGTCGCCCGGGAGCTTGACCAGCAGGTCCGGACGCAACCGGCCGTCCTCGCCGACCGCCGTCTGTTGCTCGAAGAAGTCGCAGTGCTCGAGCATGCCCGCGAGCTCGACGACCCGCTTCAGCTGGATCTCGCCCCAGCGGCCGCGGACGTGCGGCGTGCGCAGCGCGCGCACGAGGTTCGACGTCTCCCCCGTGAGCTGCTGCTGGGTCACCGCCAGCGAGCGCACCTGCTCGCTCAGCTGCGCGTAGGCGCCGACGCGCTGGGTCTCGACCTCGTGCAGCTTGGCGTCGACCTTCGCGAGCGACTCGCGGATCGGCCGCACGACCTCGTCGATCGAGCGCTGGCGGCTCGCGAGATCGGTGAGCGCCGTTTGCTGGAACTCGCCGAGCGCGGTGCGCGCGAGGTCGAGGAACGATTGGTTGTTCGACCGCAGCGCCTCGGCGGAAAGCGTATGGAACGCGTCGCGGAGGCGCGTTTCCGTCTCGGCGAGGAGGGTGAGCTTGTCGCGCGTCGCGGTGCGCTCGCTCTCGAGCTCGGCGGACTGCCGCGCCTGTGTTTCGGCGGCGGCGGCGAGCTCGGCGCGCAGGCGCGCCGCCCCGTCGCGCGCGTCCCCGAGCTCGCGCTCGAGCTCGCCGAGACGTCGCGTCCGTTCCTCGAGGCGGGCGCCGAGATCGGCGGCGCGGTGCACGGCCGCGGCGACCTCGCCCGCGCGTCCGCGCCGTGCAGCCACCCACGCGCCGCCGGCGACGGCGAGCCCGATTGCGACGCCGGCGACGAAGCCGACACCATCCACTGCGACCGTTGCGTCCATCACACCCTCCGCCACGTTCCCGGTCGAATCGTGTGTATCAATACATGGAGCGCTGTGCGAGCATTTTCGGGTGCACGCGCGGCCACGATGTCGACGGTAGCCACCTCTTCCAGCACGGCATTCCGCCGCGCGCGTATCGTCGTCGCGACGCTGGTGCTCATCACCGTCGCGGCGTGGAGCGTGCGCCGTCCGCTGCTCGTCGCGGTCGGCAGCGCGCTCGTCGCGGAGGACGCGCTCGTCCCCGTCGACGTGATCATGATCTCGAGCGCCGCGGTCCGCGAGGACACCCTCGAGGCGGCGCGGCTCTACCATGATGGGGTAAGCCGCAGGCTGGTCGTTGCCGAGTGGTTCGACGACCCGCTCGACGCCGAGCTGCACCGCATCGGGGTGCCGCACCTCGACGTCACCGCCCTGGCGCGCTCGATCCTCGAGCACAGCGCCGTCCCGCCGGAGGCCGTCACCGTGCTCCCGGGACCGGTCGCCGGCACCGAGGACGAGGTCGTCGTCGCGGCGAATTACGTCCGTACGGTCGGCGCGCGCAGCATGCTCTTTCTCGCGCCGCGGACGCACACCGCGCGGGCGCGCTGGCTCTTGCGCCGGCGCCTCCCGCCCGGCGTCGCACTCGTCGTGCGCAGCGCGCGTCTCGACCCGTTCGCGGTCGATGGCTGGTGGCGCTACCGGGATCAGAGTCGCGACGTGATGGCCGAGTACGTCCGCTGGCTCAACACCGCGCTTCTCGGCGACGCGTGGCACTCGCGGATGCCGACGCACGGGTAGCGGCGGTCGGATCGATCCGTGCTCTTTCATTCGCAGCGCGCGATCGCGAAGCTCGAGCCGCACTACCTCTACCGGTTCCGCGCGCTCGCCGCGGGGCAGCCGGGGCGCTGAACACGGGCGCGGCGCTCAGCACGCGTCGAGGACGAGGGTCTCGGCGAGCGCGTGCAGCTCCTTCTCGAGCGCGGGGATCGGCAGCGCGTAGGGCGGCCGCGGCGAGCGAAACAGCATGAGCCCCTCGAACATCGCGATCAGGAGCGCGGCGCGGCGCTCGGCGCGCGGGCGGCCGAGGCCGCGATTGGTGTCGAGCAGAAGCTCGACGACGCGTCGCCAATAGCCGCTGTAGAAATCCCGCATCGCCGCGTCGACGGCGGGGTCGTGCGCCGCGAGCGCCCAGAGCTCGCGAAAGAACCGGCAGCTCTCGGGCGACTCTTGATCGGCGAGGACGCCGTCGATCGCGGCGTGCAGCCGTGCCTGCGCCGTTGCGCCGCCGGCTGAGATCCGCGTCTCGATGGCGCGGGCGGCGCGCTCGAGGTAGCGCCCGAGCATCGCGCGCACGACGTCCGCCTTCGCGCGGTAGTAGTACTGCAGGTTGCCGGCGCGCATGCCGGCGCGCGCCGCAATGGTGCGCGTCGAGAGACGCGCGTGTCCTTCTTCGACGAGGATCGCCGTCGCCGCCTCGAGGATGGTCTCGCGCCGCTGCGTTGACGTTCGTGAGGCGTCGCGCCTTGCCGCCGCGCGTGTCATCGGTGGCGACGTTCGACGCCAAACTCGGGAAGCGTAGCCGTCATATAATTTGGTCGATCGACCAAGCTAGCGCGGCGGGAATAGTACAATCGACCTAAAGATGTCAACCGGCGTCGACGGCGGGAGGAGCCTTTGGCGTGCCCCGCTTCCGATCGTCGAAGGCGTTGGTACGCTCGCGCGCAGGTCAGGTCGCGCGCCTAGCCGTGGCGTTTGGACTTGGCCCGCCGGTGACGACGTGCGATGAAAAGCGCTCACGCGTCTCCGAGGAGGTCCGATGCTGAAGCTCTACGAACACCCGCTCTCGCCCTACGTGCAGAAGGTCAAGCTGGCGCTCCTCGAGAAGGGGATTCCCTTCGAGACGCAGATTCCGGACATCCTCTCGGGCGGCGGCGCCGAGTTTGCGGCGACGAACCCGCGTCTCGAGATTCCCGCGCTCGTCGACGGCGACGTGAAGGTCTTCGACTCGACGATCATTCTCGAATATCTCGAGGACAAGTGGCCGCAGCCGGCGATGCTGCCCGCCTCGCCCGCCGAGCGCGCGCGCGTCCGCATGATCGAGGAGATCTGCGACACCTACTACGAGGCGATCAACTGGGCCCTCTACGAGATTCGCGTCTTCAAGCGCGCCACGAGCGCGCTCGCGGACACGCTGGTCGCCCGCGCCGGCGAGCAGATCGCGGCGGTGAATGCTCGGCTCGAGCGCGAGCTCGGCGGCCGGGACTGGTTCAACGGCGCGGCGTTCGGCTGGGGCGATCTCTCGGTCTTCCCGGCGGTGAACGCCGCCGCGTTCAACGGCTTTCCGCCGCCGGCGGGATCGGCACTGGAGCGTTGGCTCGAGCGAACGCGCGCGCGCCCGAGCGCGCAGAAGGTCATGGCTGCGGCCGCCGAGTCGATGGCCGGATTCGACATGCTGCCGCAGCTCATCGAGTCGGGGCATTTCGTCCGCGAGTATCGCGACCATCGCCTGGAATGGATGATGCGCAGCGGGGCGACGCAGATCGTGCTGGACGGCATGTCGAAGCGGAACATCCGGTTCTCGGTCGAGCTGGCATAAGGGGGCCCCACCCCGCGAAACCGATTCTCGTCACCGGGTCGCACCGCTCGGGATCGACCTGGGTCGGGCGCATGCTCGCGACCGCGCCCGGCCTCCTCTACGTCCACGAGCCCTTCAGCGTCTCGGATCCTCCCGGCCGGGGAGTCTGCAACGTGCCGTTCGAACGTTGGTTCACGTACGTCACGGCCGAGAACGAAGCGCCCTATTATCGGGCCTTCAAGGACACCGTGGCCCTCGAATACAATCGCCTGGCCGCCTTACGACGTGCCCGGTCGCCTGCGGCGGTCGCGCGGGCGCTCGCGGAGAGTCGCGAGTGGGCGACGTGTCGGCGGCGAGGGGACCGTCCCCTGATCAAGGATCCAATCGCGCTCTTTTCGTCGGAATGGCTGGCCCAACGCTTCGACATGCACGTAGTCGTCGTCATCCGGCATCCGGCCGCATTCGTGAGCAGCATCACGCGGCTCGGATGGAGGCACCCGTTCGCGCATTTTCTCGAGCAACCGGGCTTGATGCGCGACCTGCTCCAGCCGTTCGCGCAGGAGATCCGCGACGCCGCACGCCATCCTCCCGACCTCGTCGACGAGGCATCGCTCCTGTGGCGCGTCATTCACCATGCGATCGCGCGTTTCCGGGAGCGGCATCCGGACTGGATCTTCGTCCGTCACGAGGACCTGTCCCGCGATCCGCTCGCGGGCTTCCGGCGGCTTTTCGAGGCGCTCGGCCTCGCCTGGTCGCCGGCCGTCGAGAGGGTCGTCGAGCGCTACAGCGGCGACGCGAATCCGCGCGACACGACGGCGCCCGTCGGATCGGAGCAAACGCTACGACGCGCGAGCGCGCAGAACGTCTCCAACTGGAAACGCCGTCTGAATGCCGCCGAGATCGCGCGCATCAGGGCCAACGTCGCCGACGTCGCGGGCGCCTTCTACTCGGAAGCGGAGTGGTGACGTGACGGTGGCGGACGTTCGCCCGAACGAATCGACGGTGCCCGCCGTGCCACGACCGCTCGTCTCGGTCGTGATCCCAGCCTACAACTATGCGCGGTTTTTGGGTGATGCGATCGAGAGCGTGATGCGGCAGGCGTATGACCGGGTCGAGATCGTCGTCGTCGACGACGGGTCGACGGATGATACGGCGGCGGTTGCCGCCAGCTATCCGCAGATCAAGTACGTCCCGCAGGAGAATCAAGGCCTCGCCGCCGCGCGCAATACCGGCATCCGGTACGCGACTGGAGAGTACCTCGTGTTTCTCGACGCCGACGACCGCTTGCTTCCGGATGCGCTCGGCGCCGGGGTCGACAGCCTGTGCGATCATCCAGACGCGGCGTTCACGTGGGGGCGGTTCCGGTACATCGACGACGACGGGAAACCGCTCGACGAGACGGTACCGTCGTCACCGCGCGATGACGATGAGTACCGCGCGCTCCTTCGGAAGAACCACATCGTCAATCCCGCGGTCGTGATGTATCGGCGGCATCCTGTCGAGCGCGTCGGAGGATTCGATCTCGATGCGTCGGTACGCGCGTCCGAGGACTACGACCTCTACTTACGACTCGCGAGCGAATATCCCATCTGCCGTCATTTCGAGATGGTCGCCGAGTACCGAAAGCACGAGGCGAACATGTCGACCGACGTCAACCTGATGCTCAACGCCGCGCTCGCAGTGCTGACGAAGCAGGCGCGCCGTGCGAGTGCCGATCCTTCGCGTCGAGCCGCGTTGCGGGAGGGTGTGCGCTTCTACCATGAACTCTACGCGGAGCAGCTTCTCGGCCAGTTGCGTCGAGACCCACGCCGACTTCGCGATCGCGGCCAGCTATTGAGAGGCATCATGGCGATGCTGCGATACGGCCCGAAGTGGGTCCTGCGGCGCGCGATCTCGCCGGCGCACGGTGCCGCGTCTTGGGTCCAGCGGCGGCGCACGGCGCCGCGCGTCGGTGGGGGCCGATGACGTTTGGCGGAAGAATCGGCACCCGCCCTGCCGGTTGCGTCATTCGCCCGTCGAAGGGGTTGGGTGCGGCGTGACGTACGGCCGTATTATCGGGCCTTCAAGAACACCGTGCCCCTCCAATACAATCGCTTCGCCGCCCGATGGTTCGCCGGATCGCGTGCCGCGGTCGGGCGGATGCTCGCGGAAACCCGAGTGGGCGGCGTGCCGGCGACGGCGGGACCACACGCCGATCGAGGATTACTCGCGCTGTTTCATCAGAATGGCTGGCCAAACGCTTCGACATGCACGTCGTCGTAATCCGGCATCCCACCGCCTCCGCGAGAAGGGCCACGCGGCTCGGTGGCGTCACCCGTTCGAGCGCGAGATTCGCGACGCTGCGCGCCGGGCGCCCGATCTCGTCGGATGCGGGCTGGTGACGTGACCGTGCGGGAGATCCATGCCGCCGCAGCCACGGCCTCCGATGCGGCGACGCTCTCCGGGGCGGCGAGCGCATCGCCGCTCATGTCGGTCGTCATCCCTTGTTACAACCACGCGCAGTTTCTCGCGGACGCGATCGAGAGCGTGCGCGGCCAGACGCACGATCGGGTCGAAACGATCGTCGTCGACGACGGGTCGACGGACGAGACCGCGGTGGTCGCAGCCCGCTACCCCGACGTTCGCTACGTTCGCCAGGAGAACCAAGGTCTCGCGGGCGCGCGCAACACCGGGCTGCGGCACGCACGCGGCGACTACCTCGTGTTCCTCGACGCCGACGACCGCTTGCTACCCGACGCGCTCGCCGCCGGCCTCGCCTGCCTCGCGGTGCATCCGCATGCCGTGTTCACCTCAGGTCACTACCGTTACGTGAAGCGCGACGGCTCGCTGAAGGTGTATCCGCCGCTGCCGATGGACGACGACGATTCGTATCGCGCGTTTCTTCGCAAAAATTATATCTTGATGCACGCGACCGTCATGTACCGGCGCGAGCCGCTCGAGCGCGTCGGCGGATTCGATCCGGCGCTGCGCGCCTGCGAGGATTACGACCTCTATCTTCGAATGAGCCGCGAGTTTCCCGTGTGCCGCCACGATACGATCGTCGCCGAATACCGGCGGCACGGCGCGAACATGTCGCGGGACGCGACGATGATGCTCGACGCGGTCCTGGCGGTGCTCGACAAGCAGGTGGTGCACGTGCGTGGCGACCGGGCGCGTAGCGCGGCGATTCGCATTGGCAGGCGCCGCTGGCGCGAGCTCTACGACGAGAAGCTCCTCGAGCAACTGCGCGCCGAGCCGCGCCGCTTACGCAACCCCAGAGCTGCGTTGCGAGGGGCGATGGCGATGATGCGATTCGGTCTCAAGTTGGCCGCCCGACGGTTCGGCGCGCGGGTGCGCCAGGTCGCCTACTACTTACAGCGCCGGCTCACGGCGCCGCGGGTCGGCCACGTGAACCTCGGCGACCTGCGGCGGGTGACCCCGATCAGCACTTGCTTCGGGTACGACCGCGGTCGTCCCGTCGACCGCTACTACATCGAGCGCTTCCTCGCCGCGCAGGCGCACGACGTCCGCGGCCGCGTGCTCGAGATCGGCGACAACGCCTACACGCTGCGCTTCGGCGGCGACCGCGTCACGGCGAGCGACGTGCTGCACGTCCAGGCGGGCAACCCGCGGGCGACGTTCGTCGGCGACCTGGCGAACGCCAATCACCTGCCGTCGGACGCGTTCGATTGCGTGGTGCTGACGCAGACGTTGCACATCATCTACGACGTGCGCGCCGCGCTCGCGACCTTACGTCGCGTGTTGAAGGCCGGCGGTGTCTTGCTGGCGACGTTTCCCGGCATCAGCCACGTGGACCAGGGCGAATGGGGCGGCACATGGTCGTGGGGCTTCACGCTCTACTCGGCGCGGCGGCTTTTCGAGGAGTTCTTCCCGCCCGCCGCGCTCACGATGGAGACGCACGGCAACGTGCTCGCCGCGATCGCCTTCCTCCACGGTCTCGCGGTCGAGGATCTCCGCACCGACGAGCTCGACCACCGCGATCCGCACTATCAAGTCGTGATCACGGTCCGCGCCGTCAAGCCCAGCGCGGCGGACGAGCCCGCTTCCGCATGATCGTCCGCTCGCAAGAGATCGGGCTCCGCGAACCTGCCGACGAGCGCGCGTTGCCGACGACGACCATCACGGTGATTCGGCCGGCGTCGGGATGGGTGCGGCTCGGCCTGCGTGACCTCTGGGAATACCGTGAGCTGCTCTTCTTCTTCGTCTGGCGCGACATGAAGGTGCGCTACAAGCAGACGCTCCTTGGCGCGTCGTGGGCTATTCTGCAGCCCTTCTTCACGATGGTCATCTTCAGCGTCTTCTTCGGCCGCCTCGCCGGCATGCCGTCGGACGGCGTGCCCTATCCCGTCTTCAGCTTCGCCGCTCTCGTGCCGTGGACGTTCTTCGCGACCGGCCTGGCGCAAGCGTCCGGTAGCGTCGTGCTCCACCAGAGCCTCATAAAGAAGGTCTACTTTCCGCGGCTGACGATCCCGATTGCGTCGGTCCTCGCCGGCGCCGTCGACTTCCTGATCGCCTTCACGGTGCTCATCGGGCTGATGCTCTTCTACGGTCTGACGCCGACGTCAAACGTCGTCTGGGTGCCGCTGCTGCTGGCGCTCGCCCTCGTCACCGCGCTTGGCGCGGCGCTCTGGCTCTCGGCGCTGAACGTTCGCTATCGCGACGTGCAGTACCTGGTGCCGTTCCTCGCGCAGATGTGGCTCTTCGTGACTCCGGTCGCGTATCCGAGCAGCCTCGTTCCCGAACCGTGGCGCACGGTGTACGGTCTCAATCCGATGGCGGGCGTCGTCGAGGGGTTCCGCTGGGCGCTCCTCGGCACCACGACCGCGCCCGGCTCGATGGTCCTCGTCTCGTCGATCGCCGCGATCGCGCTCTTCGTCGGCGGAGCGTATTTCTTCCGCCGCATGGAGAGCTCGTTCGCGGACACGGTGTAGCGACGCATGAGCGCGCTCGCGATCCGCATCGACGCTCTCGGGAAGGAGTTCCCGTTCGGGCAAGTGCGCGACGCCTACCCGACACTGCGCTCGGCGCTCGGGGCGGGCGCGCGGCGGCTCCTCCGTCGCGACCGCCGGCCGCGCGAGCGCCGCTTCTGGGCGCTAAAGGACGTGTCGTTCGAAGTGTGTCCGGGCGAGGTCGTCGGCATCATCGGCAACAACGGCGCCGGCAAGAGCACGCTCCTCAAGATCCTGTCGCGCATCACCGCGCCGACGACCGGCCAAGTCGAGGTGCACGGCCGCCTGGGATCGCTCCTCGAGGTCGGGACGGGTTTTCACCCCGAGCTCACCGGCCGCGAGAACGTGTACCTGAACGGCGCGATCCTCGGCATGCGCAAGGCGGAGATCGACCGCAAGTTCGACGAGATCGTCGCGTTCTCGGAGGTCGAGCGCTTCCTCGACATGCCCGTCAAGCACTACTCGAGTGGCATGCAGGTGCGGCTCGCCTTCGCCGTCGCCGCGCACCTCGAGCCGGAGATCCTGATCGTCGACGAGGTGCTCGCCGTCGGTGACGCGGCCTTTCAGAGAAAATGTCTCGGCAAGATGCAGACGGTGTCGCGCGAGGGCCGCACGGTGCTCTTCGTCAGCCACAATCTCGGCGCCGTCCGCGCGCTCTGCGACCGTGGGATCGTGCTGCAGCACGGGATCGTCACCGTCGACGAGCCGGTCGCGAAAGCGGTCGCCGCGTACCTCGCGACGCTGGAGGACGCCTCGGCGTACGACGTCGGCGACCGCACCGATCGGCACGGCAAGGGCGACGTGCGCATCACGCGTATCGAGGTCACCTCCGACGACGACGCGCCCGGCACGCTGACGACCGGACGGCCGGCGCGGTTTCGCTTTCACATGAGCGGCGTCCTTCCCGGCATGAGCTGCGCGTTCGACGTCTTCGATCCGCTCGGGCAACAGATCACGTACTTCAACTCGTCGCTCTCGGAGATCGCCGGCAGCGCACCCGGTCACGCGTTCGTGTGCGACATCGACGAGCTGCTGCTCGTCCCCGGCCGCTATCGCATCGACGCGGCGCTCACGTGCAACGGCGAGCTGCAGGACCGGCTCGAAGGCGCTGTGTTCGTCGACGTCGACCACGGCCTCGTCCGCGGCTGGCCGGTGCCGACGTTCACGCAATACGGGAGCGTCGTGTTACCGCACCGGTGGACGACGCCGGCGTAGCTGCGGTGCCCAACGTGAACCAGCCGAGCAAGCCGACGGCGCCGACGGTCAGCGTTCTCGTGATGACGTACAATCACGAGCACCTGATCGCGCAGGCGCTCGATAGCGTCCTCACGCAGGAGACGGCGTTCGCGTACGAGGTCCTGATCAGCGAGGACTGCTCGACCGACCGCACACGCGAGATCGTGATCGGCTACCAGGAGCGGCATCCGGGGAAGATCCGCCTGCTCCTCTCCGAGCGGAACCTGCACGACAACGAGATCGTCGCGCGCGGCCTGCGCGTGGCGCGCGGGCGCTACGTCGCGCTCCTCGACGGCGACGACTACTGGACGTCGCCGCGGAAGTTGCAGCGCCAAGTCGATTTCCTCGACACGCATCCCGAATGCGCGATGTGTTTCCACAACGCGCTCGTCGTCGACGAGACCCACGGGCGGCCGCCGCGCCATTGGACGCCGAACCGACAGAAGGAGATCTCGACGCTCGACGATCTCTGGCACGGCAACTTCATCGCGACGTGCTCGACGATGTATCGGAACGGCCTCATCGGCGACGTGCCGCCATGGTACCGCTCGCTCTTTCCGATCACCGATTGGCCGCTGCACATCCTGCACGCCGAGCATGGTACGATCGGCTACGTCGACGAGGTGATGGCCGTCTACCGTCATCACAGCGGCGGCCTCTACTCGGCGCTCGCCGAAAGCCGGAAGCTCGACGCGACGGCTGCGTTCTACGACGTCATGAACGTGAATTTCGGGCGGCGCTACGAGAGCGTGATCACGCGTGCGACGTTCCGCTACTTCTACGATTGGGCGCGAGAGTACGCGCGCCGTGGCGATCTCGACGCCGCGACGAGCTGTTTGCGTCGATGCCTCGCGCGGCGTCCGCCAGGTCTCGCGCCGCTCGTCGAGCTCGGCACCATGTGGCTCAAGCTACAGCGGCGGCGCCTCGGCCGGCGTGCGATGCGTCCCGAGGCGCCGGCGAGCAGGGCATGAGAGAATGACCGAGAAACTCGAGATGCATGACGCTCGGCCGACGGGCACCGATGTGCATCCGCAAAGCGCCGATGCGCGCGCAGCCGCCGCGCCGGCGGTGACGGGCGACGAGCCGGGCGGTAACCGCGGCGTCGTTACGCCGGTTCCTCCCGGCGTCATGCGTCCGCTCTGGTCGGTCATGATCCCGACCTTCAATTGCGCCGCCTACCTGCGCGAGACGCTCGCGAGCGTGCTCGCGCAGGACCTGGGTTCCGACGTCATGCAGATCGAGGTCGTCGACGACCATTCGACGCGCGACGATCCGCGGGTCGTCGTCGACGAGCTCGGCCGCGGCCGTGTCGAGTTCTTTCGCCAGCCGCGCAACACCGGCGTCACGACCAACCTCACGACCGCGCTGCAACGCTCGCGCGGGCATCTGGTGCACGTGCTGCACGGCGACGACTGCGTGCGCCCCGGGTTTTATCGCGCCCTCGAGCGCACGTTCATGCAGGACGCGGTGGGCGCGGCGTTCTGCCGCCACATCTTCGCCGACGCGCAGGGCCACTGGCAGAGCGTGTCGCCGCTCGAGCAGCCGGAGAGCGGACTGCTTGCCGACGCGCTCGTCCGGCTCGCGAGCGAGCAGCGCATCATGACGCCGTCGATCGTCGTCCGCCGCGGGGTGTATGAGCGCCTCGGAGGCTTCGACCGGCGGCTCCTCTGCAGCGAGGACTGGGAGATGTGGGTGCGGATCGCGGCGCAATACCCGGTCTGGTACGAGACGGAGCCGCTCGCGATCTACCGCATGCACCGCGACTCGAACACCGGCCGCCACCTGCGCTCGGCGGAGGACATGAGCTACACGCGCGAGGCGATCCGCATCTTCGGCGCGTACCTGCCGCCGGCGATCGCCGACACGATCACGAAGCGCGCGTGCGAGACCTACGCCGGTTCCGCGCTCGACACCGCCGAGCTGATGTGCGGCGAGCGCCAGACGGTCGCGGTCGTGAACCAGGTGAAGGAGGCGCTGCGCTTCAGCCGCTCGCCGCGGACGCTCGCGCGCATCGCGTGGGTCGCCGCGCATTGGATGGCGAGTCGGCTGCGGCCGTCCGCGGAGACGCCCTGTGGATGAGGCGCACGCGCTTCGCCACCGAAGTATCGAACCGGCGGCATGCGCGGTACGCGCGCGAGCGGGTCACGAGCGGTCGCTACGGTGTGAGCGATGCCTGACGCACCCTTGAGGATCGCGGTCATCGGTTGCGGCGCGGTCGCCCGCCGTTACTACGCGCCGGCGCTGCGCGCGCTCGAGTGCGAAGGCGTGCTGCACGTGCGCGCCCTCTGCGACCCCGACGTACGCGGGACGGCCGAGCTGTGCGCGATTTTTCCCGCAGCAACCGTCGCACAAGATGCGGCGGCAATCGCCGCGCCCGCCATCGATCTCGCGATCGTCGCCTCGCCGCCGCGTTGCCACGCCGAGCAGACGATTGCGGCATTGCGTGCGGGTGTCGCCGTGCTCTGCGAGAAGCCGATGGCGACGACGGTCGCCGACGGCGAGGCGATGGTCAGCGCCGCGCGTGACACCGGTCGAGTGCTCGCCGTCGGGTTCTACCGCCGCTTCCTGCCGGCGGCGCAGGCGATCGGCGAGCTCTTGCGGAGCGGCCGGCTCGGGGCGCTCCGCCGCTTCCACTGCGCCGAAGGCGGCGACTTCCGCTGGCCGGCGCGCTCGCCCGACTTCTTTCGGCGCGGCGCGGGCGGCGGCGTGCTCGCGGACGTCGGCGTGCACACGCTCGACCTGCTCGGCTGGTGGCTCGGCGAGCCCGAGCACGTGGACTACGAGGACGATGCGATGGGCGGCGTCGAGGCGAACTGCCGCATCCATCTCACGTACCCCGACGGTTTCATCGGCGAGGTGCGGCTCAGCCGTGACACGGTGCAGCCGAACCATTACGTCTTCGAGTGCGCCGACGGCTGGCTGCGCTGGCACGTCCATGACGCCGACCGAGTCGAACTCGGACTCGGCGACGTCGACGCCGGCTTCCGCGCCCAGATCCACCGCGTCGCACGCGACGGCTCGCATCCCGCGCTCGGCGCGCCGCGCGGCGGCTTCGAGGAAAGCTTCGTCGCCCAGATCCGAAACGTCGTCGACGCGGCCGGCGGCCGCGCGCCGCTCGTCGTCTCCGCTGCGGACGGTCTCGCGAGCCTGCGCGCGATCGACGCATGCCGCAGCCGCCGCGCGCTCATGAGCATGCCGTGGCTCGGCGGTACGGAGCTCGCGCGCGCTCGCCAACTGGGTGGCGTTGCGTGATCCGCGTCGCCGTCATCGGTGCGAACGGCTTCATCGGCAGCCGTGCCGTGGAGATGCTCCACCTCGAGGGGCTCGCCGACGTGCGTCCCGTCGTCCGCAGCGTGTCGCGCCTCGCTCGCGCTGCGCGCTTCGACCTCGACTGGCGCGTCGCTGATGCGCGTGATCGCGCCGCGCTCGCCGCGGCGCTCACCGGCTGCGACGTCGTCGTGCACGCGGTCGCGGGCGACCGCGACACGATTCTCGGCACGCTCTCGCCGCTGTACGAGGCGGCGCAGGCAGCCGGCGTCCGGCGCCTCGTCTACCTGAGCTCGGCCGCGGTGCACGGGCAGGACCCGGATCCCGGCACCGACGAGCGCAGCGCGCTTTCCGCTCGCCAGCCGCTCCCGTACAACGCGCTCAAGGTCCGGGCCGAACGCGCGTTGCTCGACCTGCGCGAGCGCGGGGACGTCGAGGTCGTGATCGTGCGCCCGGGCATCGTCTACGGTCCACGGTCGCGCTGGACCGCCGCGTTCGCGGACGACCTCCTCGCCGGGGTCGCGTATCTCGTCGACGGCGGCGCGGGAATCTGCAACGGCGTCTACGTCGACAACCTCGTGCGGGCGATCCACCTCGCCTTCGCGCCGCCGGCAGCGGACAAGGAGGCGTTCCTCGTCGGCGACGCGGAGCAGTACACGTGGGCGGATCTCTATCGACCGATCGCGGCGGCGCTCGGCGTCGATCTCGACGCAGTGGCGAGCGTCGCGTACGAGGAGCAGCGCGTCGACTGGTGGGATCATTTCCAGGCCGCGCGCCAGACGAGCGCCGCGCGCTCCGTGTTGTCGCTCTTCCCGATGCGTCTCCGCGCGGCGGCGTACGCCGCCGTCGACGCGTGGCGCGCGAACGGTCGCGCGGCGCCCGACAGGTGGGGGGCGCCAGCGGCGCGTGCGCCGCGCGCGACGCGCGAGATGGCGCTTCTCCAGCGCTGCCGGTACAAGCTGCCGTCGGCGAAGGCGGCGCGGGTGCTCGGCTACCGACCGTCGGTCGCCTTCGACGAGGCGTGCCGGCGATCGGTCGGTTGGCTGGAGTTCGCGGGGTACCCAGTCCGAACGTCCAGCGGCGACGATCGCCGCCGTGATTCCGCCACGGCCGGCGCGGCGCTTCGCGAGGCGGCGGGCGAGCGCTCGTGAGCGACGCCGGCGACGCGCACGCGGCGACGAGCGACCGACCGCTCGTCTCCGCCATCATCATCTTCCTCGATGCCGAGCGCTTCCTCGACGAGGCCGTCGAGAGTGTGTTCGCGCAGACCTACCGCGACTGGGAGCTGCTGCTCGTCGACGACGGCTCGCGCGACGGCAGCACGGCGATCGCGCGCGGCCACGCGGCGCGCCATCCCGACCGGGTGCGCTATCTGGAGCATCCCGCGCACGAGAACAGGGGCATGAGCGCGGCGCGCAACCTCGGGATCCGCGCCGCACGCGGCACGTACGTCGCCTTCCTCGACGCCGACGATACGTGGCTGGCGTCGAAGCTCGCGGAGCAGGTGGCGCTGCTGGAGGCGTACCCCGAGGCGGCGATGATCTACGGCCGGACGCTCATCTGGAACGGTTGGACGGGCCGCCCCGAGGACGTCGCCCGCGACCACGTCCTCGATCTCGGCGTGCCGGCGAACACGCTGGTCCAGCCGCCGACGCTCTTCTACCTGCTCCTCGACAACAAGGTGCAGACGCCGACGACCTGCAATGCGATCATCCGACGCGACGTGCTCGATCAAGTCGGCGGTTTCGAGGAGTCGTTTCGTGCGCTCTACGAGGACCAGGCGTTCTTCTTCAAGGTCCACCTCGCGTGGCCGGTCTTCGTCGCCGACGCGTTGTGGGCGCGCTACCGGCAGCACGCGCAGAGCTGCAGCGAGGCGTCGACCGCCGAGGAGTACCACCGCGGCCGGCGGCCGCTGCTCGAATGGCTGACGGCGTATCTCGCCGCGCACGGAGTCGGGACCGACACCGCGATTGCACGCGCCGTGCAGCGCGAGCTCTGGCCGTCGCGTCATCCGACCTTACATCGGTTGCTGACGGCGCCGCGCCGGCTCGCCGGCGCACTGCGCCCGTGATGATGGACGCCGACGCGCCGCTCGTCTCCGTCGTCGTGATCTTCCTCGACGCCGCCCGTTTTCTCGACGAGGCCGTCGCCAGCGTCTTGGCGCAAGATCATCCGAACTGGGAGCTGCTGCTCGTCGACGACGGTTCGCGCGACGGCGGCAGCGCGATCGCGCGGCGCCACGCGGAGCAGCACCCCGACCGCGTGCGCTACCTGGAGCACCCGGGGCACGCGAACCGCGGCAAGAGCGTCTCTCGTAACCTCGGCATCCATGCGGCGCGGGGCGAGTACGTCACGTTCCTCGACGCCGACGACGTGTTCCTACCGCAGAAGCTCTCGCACCAGCTGGCGCTCCTCCGTTCCCACCCGGAGGCGGCGATGGTCTACGGGCGCACGCAGTATTGGTTCAGCTGGGAGCATGACTCTCGCGGCGGCCGCGATTTCGTGAGTCACCTGGGCGTGGCGGGAAACGCCGTCTTCCGGCCCCCGCAGCTCGTGACGCGCTTTCTGCGCGATCCGGGTACGGTGCCGTGCATCTGCAGCGTGCTGGCGCGTCGCCGCGTCGTCGAGGAGGTCGGCGGCTTCGACGAGACGATCCAGCACATGTACGAGGACCAAGTCTTTCTCGCGAAGGTTTGTCTCGCCGCAGCGGTCGTGACCGACGGCGGCTGCGGCGAGCGCTATCGCCAGCACGAGGAGTCCACTTCGAGCGTGGCCATCAAGCGGGGGGAGTATCATCCGTGGCGACCGAACGTCGCGCGCAAGACGTTCCTCGAATGGCTCGCGAGATATCTCCGCCAGCGATCGATCGACGATACGGCGCTCTGGCGCGCGCTCCATCGCGAGCTGTGGCCGTACCGCCACCCCTTCTGGGGCCGGGTGACGAGCCCGGCGATCTACGCGCTGCGCGTGCTCAAGGCGCTGTGGGGACGCCGCGAGGACGTGGCGCTCGCGGCCGAAATGCGCTCACGGTCATGAGGTCGCCGCTCGTGCGGCTGCGGAGGTGGAGGGCGGCGAAGTCGGCGATCCTCATGTACCATCGGATCGCCGATCCGGCGGGCGAGTCCGATCCGTGGGGGCTCTGCGTCTCGCCCGCCCGGTTCGCCGAGCAGCTCGCGGTCCTGCGTGAGTGCGGCACCCCCATTACGCTCTCGGCGTTGGTCCGCGACCACGAGCGCGGCGACGTCCCGCGAGGCGGCGTCGTCGTCACGTTCGACGACGGATACGCCGACAACCTCCACACGGCGAAGCCCCTGCTCGAGCGTTACGACGTCCCGGCGACGGTCTTCGTCACGACGGGACACATCGCGAAGGACGGCGAGTTCTGGTGGGACGAGCTCGAGCGATTGCTGCTCGCTCCCGGGACACTGCCGCCGACGCTCGACCTCGCGATCGCGGGAACGATGCACCACTGGGACGTCGGCAGCGCCGCCGTGTACCAGGAGGAGGATCGACGCCGCGACCGCGGACGCCGCGCGTGGCAGGGCGCGCTGGGCTCGCGCCACGCCCTCTACTACGCGGTCTGGAGCGTGCTGCTACCGCTGCCTTTCGCCGAGCGGCGCGACGTGATCGATGCAATCGCGTCGTGGGCGGGTGACCGTGGCGCCGCGCGCGCCAGTCATCGCGTCGTCCGCGAGGACGAGCTCGTGGAGCTGGCGCGCGGCGGTCTCGTCGACGTCGGGTCGCACACCGTGACGCACGCGATGTTCCCCGCGCAGGCGGCGGCGCTGCAAGCGCGCGAGCTCGCCGACAGCAAGACCGCGCTCGAGACGATTCTCGGCGCGCCGGTCACGACCTTCGCCTACCCGCACGGAGAGCGCGCGCCCGAGTCGCCCGGCCTCGTCCGCGACGCCGGCTTCGCCTGCGGCTGCACGGTGGTCGCCGAACCGGTCTGGAAGGGCAGCGAGCGCTACGAGCTGCCGCGATTTGCCGTCGAGGACTGGAGCGGAGAGGAGTTCGCGCGCCGGCTCGCCCGCTGGCTCGAGCGCTGAGCCGCCGATCGGCGCAGCCGCGCCGTGGAGCGCCGCGCCACGGAAAACACGGCGACCTCGTGCGAGTGGAGCGTGCGCGCTCGTCAGCGCGTCGGGCGCCGTGCCTGCATGAGCGCAATCCATTCGCGCTCGTGCGACCTCATCCACGCGAAGAGGCGGATCAACGCGACGGCGACGCTCTCGCGCGTGCTGCGCCCGGTCCTGCAGATCTCGTCCAGGATGTCCGCGGTGAGCCACGCGACGCGATCGAGCATCACGGGGTACACGAGCGGCGGCTCATCGTCCGTCAGGGGTGCGACGCTCTCGTAGCCGTCGAGAAAAGCGGCGAGAAGCCGCCATTGCGGCGTCGCGGTGCTCGCCAGGACGTACGTGAGTGCGTTCTGCACGTCGACGATGCGCGGCGCCTCGACGATGCTGTCGAAGTCGATCAGCCCGGTGATTGCACCGGATCGCTCGAGGACGTTGTGGCGGTGCCAGTCGTCGTATGCCGTGATCGTGGGAAGCCGCTGGACCGCCGTCGACGACTCCGCGGCGGCGTGCAGCGCATCCGACATGGGCGTCGCCTCCTCCACGACCAAGCGGCGCAGGATGCGCCGACCGCGGCCATCGCCGATGCGTTCGCGCGCGCGCGCCAGGGCGGCGGTCGTGTGCCCGACGTCGAAGAGCGTCAGCCGAAAACGCCCCCGCGACGTGCCGAGGTCGAGCGGCTCGATGGCGCGGTCGTAGTGCGCCACCAGAACACCGAGGCTCCTCGCGCGTTCCCGCGCCGATGGCGGTGAGCCGCGCGTGCCTTCGACGAAACGATACAGCACCCAGTGGCGACGGCCGTCCGACAGATATTGCGACGACGTCGTGGTGCGCACCACGACGGGCACCTCGTATGGAAACTGCGATGCGCCGAGATACTCCATCACCATCAACTCGTACTCGAGGTAGGGTTTCGCGACGACGACCTCGCGCAACACGTACCGCTCTCGACGGGTTTCGACGAGCCAACGTCCGCCGGTCGACCCGCCGAGATATTCCATCCGGCAGGAGCCCTCGATGCCCCAGTTGCGCAGCAGCGTCCGCGTGTACGCGTCAGTCGTGTGCGCCGTGTCGTCCCTGCGCAGCAGCGACCGCAACCGTCGCTTGTAACGCAACGCCGCGCTGCGCAGTCGTCCGGATGTGCTCATGCGAGTCGGGCGTTCTGTTGCCATACGAAATGGCGAATCGGCACGCGTATTGAACATTAACGGCATTGTCATCGCGCGGACTAGTATGAACATGACGTGCAGCGCTGCGCCGTCAACCAATATGCGATAGCGCAACGCAATGCGCGCATCGGAAATGATGCGTGCAGTTGGAGCGCGCGGCACATGCACGTCGTCGCACGACGTGCAGCGTCCGCCGCGCTCCGACGCGTGCGTCTCGCCGGTGGCGGTGCCGGCGGCGTTCGGTGGTCCACGACAGTACGGCGTCACGGACCGCGCGGTCCCGGCGAGGCGACACGCCCGCCAGTCGATTCGCCGCGATGATGCGTCCGTGTCGATGCGGGTCCGTCCCGATGGTCGACCAGAGCCGCGGCCGCCGACGAGCAGCGTCGCGGCGAAGTGCCTTGACGTACCGCGCCGAATACGCCAGGGCTGCAAGATCCGGGCGCTTCGCCCGACCCCAACCGCATCGCGAAGGACGAACGATGGACCTCCAGCTCTCCGAGACTCATCTCAAGTTCCGCGACGAGCTTCGCGCCTGGCTCACGGCCAATGTGGGCCAGCCCTGGCGCGAGGGGCTGCGCGACCCGAATGCGACCGAGGACAGCCTGATCGAGCTGCGCCGCGCCTGGCAGCGGAAGCTCTACGAGGCCGGCTACCTCGGCATGGACTGGCCCGTCGAGTGGGGCGGGCGCGGCGCGACGGAGGTCGAGAAGTCGATCTTCGAGGCCGAGCTGGCGCGCGCGGACGCACCGCCGATCTTGAACACCCTCGGCATCGGCCTTCTCGGCCCGGCGCTCATCCATCACGGTAGCGAAGCGCAGCGCCGTCGTTTCATCCCGCCGATGCTCTCGGGCGAGGAGATCTGGTGCCAGGGATTCAGCGAGCCAGGCGCGGGCAGCGACCTCGCGGCGCTGCGCACCAGCGCCGTCATCGACGGCGACGACTTCGTGCTGAACGGCCAGAAGATCTGGACCACGTTCGGCCCGTGGGCGGACTGGATCTTCGTCCTCGCCCGCACCGATCCGAAAGATCGCTACGGCGGCATCTCCTTCATCCTCGCGAAGCTCGACACACCCGGCATCACGGTGCGTCCGCTGCGCCAGATCACCGGCGAGAGCGAGTTCGGCGAGGTCTTCTTCGAGGACGCGCGTGTGCCGCGCGAAAATCTCGTCGGGCAGATCGGCGAGGGCTGGCGCATTGCGATGACCGTGCTCGCGTTCGAGCGCGGCGCCATAAGCCTCGCCGCGTCCGAGCGCTACGGCCGCGATCTGCAGTTACTGGCGGACACGTGCAAGGAGATCGGACGTGAGAGCGCCGCCGTGCGCGAGAAGCTCGCGCGGCTTCTCATCGAGAACGAGGTCTTGCGCGCGAACGGCCTGCGCATGCTCGCGAACCTCGCCGACGGCAAGGTTCCGGGTCCGGAATCGTCGATCGAGAAGATCTTCTGGAGCGAGTTCGACAAGCGCTTCCGCGAGACCGCGCTCGACATCCTCGGTCCCGGCGGGCAGCTCGTGCGCCAGAGCGCCGAGGCGCGGCACGACGTGGATTGGGCACGCGAGTTCCTCTGGTCGCGCGCCGGCACCATCTATTCGGGCTCGTCCGAGGTGCAGCGCAACATCATCTCGAAGCGCGTCCTCAACCTGCCGCAGGAAGGGCGATGAAGTTCGACCTCTCGGAAGACCAAGCGCTGCTGCGGAATTCGACGCGCGACTTTCTAACGAGCGAGCTGCCGCTCGAGAAGACGCGCAACGTCATGGAGCACGGCGCCGACGGGTACGAGGCGCCGGCATGGCGGAGTCTCGCCGACATGGGCTACATCGGCCTCGCTCTGCCGGCGACCGTCGGCGGCCAGGGGCTCGGCACGATCGAGCTTGCGATCGTCCTCGAGGAGATGGGGCGCGTGTGCGTGCCCGGGCCGTTCCTCGATACAGTCCTCGCCGCGTCGATCCTCGCCGCCGCCGGCGGTCAGCAGAAGCTCGCCGCCGACGTCGTCGCCGGCAAGTCGCTGGTCACGATCGCGCGCCAGGACGCGCCGTTCAGCGGCACCAACGGCAGCGCGACGACGTTCGCCGCCGGCCGCGTCCGCGGCACGAAGTACTTCGTGCCGTTCGCGTCCAAGGCCGACGCGCTCCTCGTCACGACGCCGCAAGGCATCGTCCTCGTGCAGGCGCCGTACGACGTCGTGCCGCTCCAGACGTTCGACCTCGGCCAACGGTTCGGCGAGGTGAAGCTCGATCATCACGGCACGCTCGTCGGCGGGCCGGAGCTCGTCGAGCGCATCGATCTGCTCGGCGCCGTCGGCGCCAGCGCGATGATGCTCGGCATCATGAGCCGGGCGCTCGAGCTCACGCTCGAGTACGTGCAGACGCGGCAAGCGTTCAAGCGCCCGATCGGCGCGTTCCAGGCGCTGCAGCACCGCATGGCCGACATGCTCCTCAAGACGGAGTCGACGCGCTCCGCGGTCTATCGCGCCGCGTGGTGCCTCGACACCGACGACCCGCAAACCGGGCTCGCCTGCGCGACCGCGAAGGCGTACGCCGGCGACGCCGCCCGTCTCGTGTGCGGTGAGGCGGTCCAAATGCACGGCGGCATCGGCTTCACCTGGGAGCTCGATCTGCACTTCTACTTCAAGCGCGCCAAGACGCTCGAGCAGTTCTACGGCGCGACCGAGGTGCAGCTGGAGCGGGCGCTGGTGGCGGCCGGGTACTAGCGGGTTTGCGATCTCGAGACGATCTTTTCCTGCACCCGCATGTAGGCGTCGAATCTTCGTGCGGCGGTTTCGTGCTGTCCTGCCAACGGATCGATACGTACTGTATACTGCCGACCTGCAGTATCGACGACGCCGCATCGCCACGATCATGAGCGCCCCCGGATTGCGCAACTGGCAATTGGACGTCCCGACGCGCGCGCGTGCTCCCATGCCCGACGTGTCCAACCTCTATCTATTCAGCATCGATTATGAGGACGTCCGAGGCGAGCTCGTCGGCGGCTGGAGCAATGCCGACCGACTACCGGACACGACTGCGCGGTATCTCACGTTCCTGCAAGCGCACGACGTGACCGCGACGTTCTTCGTATCCGGCGAAACTGCACGCGCGCACCCCGAGCTGATCGCCGACGTCATTTCGGCGGGTCATGAGATCGGCTGCCATGGCTGGCGACACGTGCCGATGGAGCGATATCAGCCGGCACAGTTCAAAGACGACATCTCGAAGAGCCTCGAGTGTTTGTACAAGGCCGGCGCGAAACGGGTCGTCGGATTCCGTGCTCCGTACCTGTCGTTCACGGAACAGTGCGCATGGGCGTATGAAGTCTTGGCGGATCTGAAGTTCGTCTATTCCAGCTCGGTGTTGCCCGGGCGTAATCCTCTGTACGGATGGTCCGGTTTCGGCGACACCATCAGACCCGTCGCGGGAGTGTACGAGCTTCCCGTCAGCGTCATATCGTTTGCGGGGGTTTCCTTACCGTTCGCCAGCGGCGCGTGCTTCCGGACAGTTCCTTGGTTTCTGCTGCGCGCGATATTCGACCGGCGACGAAAGGGCAGCCGGCCCCTGATCGGCTATTTCCATCCGCAAGACATCGACACCGAGCAGGGGAACATACGGTACGCAGAGTACGGCCATGTCGGCAACATGGTGCTGCGCTGCAATCGCCGACAGGTATTGGAGAGAATCGGCGCCATCTTCACCGACGGATGGCGGGCGATGCCGTACATCGAGTTCGTCGAACGCCATTTGTGTACAAGCGATCGATGAACGCGGCGCCGAGCCGTCCGTCGCGTGTTGAAACGACGACGCTCGTCGCAATCCTGCTCCTCGCGTTCGCCGGCCTCGCCCATCGGGCCGGAAGTCCGTGGCTCGGTGTCGGCGATTGGAACGGCGCCCTCTGGAGCGTCTTCGCGCGAAATTTTCTCCGCTACGGATATTCGCCGTTGAAATTCGGGCACGCCTACTTTGCGGGCCCGCTGCCGACCGAGGTGTCCTACTATACCCACCACAGCGTCTTCATCACCGTCATTCTCACCGAGCTCTACCGTCTCTTTGGCATTCACGAGACCGTCGCCCGACTCGCCGCGTCCGTCGTGACGATTCTCACCGCGGCGATGACGTACGTGCTGGTGAAAGAGCATTTCGACTCGAGGACCGCGCTCTTCGCGACCGTGACGATTGCGCTGTGCCCGCTCACGATGTGTTTCGGCCGGATGTACAACCACGAGGTGTTCGAGCTGTTCTGGTTCGTGACGTCCGCATGGGCATATCTGCGATGGACGAAGACGCGGACGCCGCGCGACCTGGCGCTGCTCGGGATCTGCGTCTTTCTCGCCGCGCTGACGGCATGGCCCGGATACTATCTCGTCGTGGTTCTGCCCCTGCACCATCGCTTTGCTTTTCCCCGGAACCGCGACCGCCGAGCGCTGACACGGATGCTCATCGCCATTGCGCTCTTCGCGTTCGGCATCTTCGTGGTGCACGGATACTTGATCAAAGGTTCTACGCTCTTCGTGGAGCTCAAAAATTCGTGCGCGAAAGGGTGGTTCTACAATCGCGTCGATTGGGGCGACTCGTTCACGACGCGCGAATTCCTACGGACGGAGTTGCAGCGCAGCGTGACGTGGTTCACTGCACCGATCGTCGCGCTTGCCGCGGTTGGCGTCGGCTGCGCGGTCGGCCACATGATCGCGCAGCGGCGGGTCGACGCCGCGCACGGCGCGCTGTTCATGCTGCTGATCTTCGGCGCCAGTCACCTGCTCCTCTTCAAGCAGGAGGCGATGGGGCACGATTACTACCTCTATTACCTGCTTCCGGGAGTCGCGATGGCTGCCGGGCTGGCCATGAAGGAAATGAGTGTGGCGCGCATCGCCGCGCCGTGGCGCATCGGTACGGTGAGCGCGATCATCATCGCGTTCGTAGTTCTCAGCGCCGAGACGACTCTGCCTATCCATCGCGAGCGCACGCCCGATCGAGAGTTCTACAAAGAGCTCGGCGAGTGGATGCAGCAGAATACGGCGTTCACCGACCATGTATTGCTCAATTTCAAGGTCGAAGGGCCGTTCCTCATGTATTACGCCGACCGCGACGTCGTCGAGAGCGTGAATTCATGGACGAGAGTGCGGCAAGAGCAACGTCCGAACACGGTGTTCGTGATGCGCTCCGGTCGTACCCCGCACCTCGAACGCGCGATCTTGCGACGCTACGGCGCGGCGACGGTGACGAGCGACGGCGAGATCGTGCGCGTCGCGCGCGTGTGGCAGCAGCGCGACGATCGGAACGTTCGCGTCAACGCGCGCTGAGCGCGTCGGCGTTCTTGGCGAGGATCGTGGCGCGGTTGTCGAGAAAATCGATCTCGCGCGGATAGATCACCGGCGGAACCGGCGGAGACCGGCGGTCGAAGACGATCCGGTACGGAGACTCTCCCGCCAGCAGCGCGCGGAAGTACTCCCGCATCGATGGGTACAGATCGCTGCGCAGACCCGGCTCGACGAACCGACCGTAGTACAGCGAGTCGATCACGACGTAATCGGGAGCGCGACGCGTCAGCGCCTCGACGGCGTACCAGCTGACCCGCTCCTCCGCCCGGAGCCGCGTGGCCTCTGAGCCGTTGATGAAACTATTCCCGGGAAAGACCTGCTCGAAGAGCCGCTCGCGGCCGGTGACGAACGGCATCGTAGTCGCGTGCACCCGGGCCGTTTTATCGACCGGTGAATAGATGTCGTACTCGACCGCGGCGTCGCGGGGTACGTGGTCGCGCACCCAGGCGTGCGCGGCGGTGCGGGGATCGCCGAGGAATCGCGTGCCGACGTAGGCGCTGCAGAGCACGTTGTACGCGACGAGGGCGCCGAGCAAAGCTCCGCGGAGCGTCGCGTGTCGCCGCCATTGCGCCCAACACGGCGCCGAAAGCATCATCCAGAAGGGCACGATCGGCAGCACGAAGCGCGTCTCCAAGCGAGGGAACGGCGCGAATTTGACGTAGTAGAGCGCGCAGACGGCGAGCGTGGACCAGAACGTCGCGTCGGCGGCCGTCAGCCGTCTACGCCGCACGACGACCCAGGTCGCGATCACGCCGGCGCTTGCGAACGCCGCGAACGCGGGGGCGCCGATGATGTCGGCGATGCGCAGGAAGAACGTTCCCCAGCTGTGCCCCGTCTGTCCTTCGTACACCGACGCGACCATGTAGTTGTAAAGGAAATCCGCCTTGAAGGTGCGGCGATCGAGAATCGCGAACGGATTCCCGAGCACGAACCCGACGGGCACCATCACGAGGCCGAGCGCCAACTTCGTGTCGAGCACGATGCCGCGCCACGCACGCCAGGTACGCGGCGGACGCGCGGCGGCGGCCCGCAGGACGTGCGCGACGACGATTGCGACGCCGACGCCGAGACCATTGTATTTGGTCGCGGTCGCGAGCCCGGTGCAGAGGCCCGCGAGCACGTAATTCGACGTCCGATCGTCGCGCCCGATCGCGTCGCTGAAATGGAACGCGACCAGCATCCACCACATGACCGGGATGTCGGCGGTCAGCTGGTGCACGAATGCGACCATCCCGGCGCTCGTCACGAACACGACGGCGACCGCCCGGGCTGCGACCGTGCCGTACGCGCGCCGCGTGATCGTGAAGACGAGGCCCGCGGAGCCGAGGAGGAGACACGACAGCAGGATGCGCGACCAGATGATTTGCGCCGTCATCGCGACGTCGGCCGATAGGTGCAGCACGCGCGCAGCCGTCGACAGCGGGAACACCGCGAGGAAATAGTTGCAGTACGGGTAGAAGGGCGGCTTCTCGAACCATCCGGGATCGAACGGCAGCTTGCCGGGCGCGAAGAGCGGCAGGAACGCCATCGCATCGGGGTGCATCTGCCGTACGGCGACGCCGTACAGGCACAGCAGAAACGTGATCGCGAGCGCGGTCACGAGTGCGCGGTCCGTCGTCGCGACGCGCTTGCGCATGGTCAATCGAGCGGCGGCACGATCGCGTGCGCGGGAATGACGGTCCACGGATCCACCCGGACGGCTCCCGATGCGAAGAACGCCGCGCAATCGCCGCGTTCCAGCAGTAGCCTGCGCGGGCGCGCGTCCTGGACGACGAGGGCCAACGACGGCAAGGCCCAGTTGTCGACGATCGTGTACGGCGCGCGATGGAGCCACACGAAATCGTCGGCGACCGTCTCGACGCAGCTTGCGCGCGCCGTGGCGAGCGTCGCCACCACTCTCGTGACGGCGCTGTGCCATAGAAGAGACTTGGCGACGACGACCACCGCGAATACCAACGCGAGCATGGCCGCGAGCCGCACGCGCTCCCGGGTCTCATCCGCCGATGCCGGCGTCCGGCTGTCGAGCATCGCGATGAACAGTACGGCGCTCGTGACGAAGAGCGTGAGTCCGGTTTTCAGCGGGAAGGCGCCGCTGCCGA
The DNA here is from genome assembly GCA_041488235.1 of Binatia bacterium. Taxonomy (GTDB): domain Bacteria; phylum Desulfobacterota; class Binatia; order UTPRO1; family UTPRO1; genus DP-19. The sequence goes on along the minus strand of JBGPOW010000007.1, from coordinate 6,641 downwards.
CGAGATACTGCGACATCAATAGGATCGCGGCGGCCGTCGCGATTGCCACGCTGCCACGGTACGCGAGCCGGCGCTGCGTCGCGCGCAGCGCTTTGGCGCGCCAACACGCGCACGCGATCGCGAGAGCGCCCGTCAGAAAGGCCGCGTTCTGCCAGCTGGTCGCGAAGAGATACGTGCGCATCTCGTCGCCACCGGTGAATCCCGACTCGTACTTCGTCAAGCTGAGCAGGCTCACGACTACCCTGAGGAGAGCGGCGACGACGTACATCGCGATCGTCCATCGCGCCGCGCTCCGCACCTGCCGCGACGGGACCGCCGGAAGCGTCTCCGTGTGCCGGCTCGCCTGCGCGGCGGCGACGGCAATGACGAGGAACAGCGGCGCGAGCAACGGATGCAGGAGCCACACGATCGGCAAGAGGAGCGCCGTCAGCAGCCAATAGGTCGGCGTGCCGAGCAAGAGGACCGTCGCGAGGAGCAGCGGACAGGAGAGTTGAATTCCGATCAACAACTCCGACACCCAGGAGAAGTTCACGAGGTTCACGAACAAGATCACGAGCGCCGGCCAGACGAGGAGATCGGGGCGACGGCGGCGGACGATCAGCCACGACAGGCCGAGCGCGACGAGCGGCACCGCTGCGTAGCTCGCCGCGAACGCCAGCCGCACGAGCGGCACCGCGCGCGAATCGCCGAGATGGAGCATCCCGACGGTGCGCATCATCGCGCGCGTCGGGATTTGCAGGAGCACGACGCTCAGGCGGTGATGGCGGACCGCGGAGTGCGTGAGCAGCAGCTCGAGCAGGTAGGAGCTGCCGTCTTGGAAGAGCGGCAGGCCGCTCATCGCCGCAGCGACGACGCCGACGGCGACCGGCAGGAAGATCGCGCGCGCGGACGCGACCGTCGCCGGTGCGGCGATCTCGACCGAGCGTCGGAGCGCCGCGCTTCGACGGTCGTCTGCTGGCATGGTTGCCGTCACGCAGCGCGCTGGCGGCGATGCTCGGCGAGAAAGCGGGCGGGACCGGCGGCGGCGCCGGCCGCTTCGAGGAGGAGCAGGCGCATGGGCGCGGCTGTCTCGCCCGCAAAGCGGCGTCGTGCCGCACGTAGGAATGGACCGACGAGCCAGCGCGCCGCGACGACGAGCGCGCGGAGGTCGCCACCTTCGACCACGCGCTTGGTCAGGAACGCGTACACTCCGACGCCGTACCCGAAGATGCAGCGTTGCAGCTCGGCGTCCGTGTCGCGATGCCGGTGCCACACGAGCGCCTTGGGCGTGTAGGCGATCGCGACACCCGCGTCGAGCATGCGCGCGAACATGTCGTTCTCCTCCCCGGCGCAGGTGCGTGCTCCGGCGCCGAGACGCGGGTCGAATCCGCCGAGCCGTAACGCGAGATCGCGGCGCAGCGCCATGTTCGCGCCAATCCCGACGACGCCGGCCGTCGCGGGCGCGGTGTCGGCGGCGGTGAAGACGTGTGCCGCAAACCTGCGGCGGTGTTGCGCGTACGCTTCGAAAACGTGCTGCGCCGTCGTGCGCAGCTCGATCGGCATCACCAAGCCGGTCACGCATCCGATGCGTTCGTCGGCGAATGGCTGCGCCAGGGCGTCGACCCAGCGCGCGTCGGGCACCGCGTCGTCGTCGGTATACGCCACGATCGCGTGGCGCGCCTCACGGAGTCCGCGGTTCCGCGCGTGACTGAGGCCGACGCGCGGCTCACGCACGTAGCGCACGGGATGGCGCGCAGCGATCTCCGCCGTGGCGTCCGTCACAGGCGCGTTGTCGACGACGATCACCTCGTGTCCTGCCGCAGCGATCGACCGCAGACCATCGAGGCAACGGGCGAGATCGGCCGCGCGCTCCCGGGTGCATACGACGACCGAGAGCGGTGTCGCGGCTGGTGGCGGCTCCGGACGCGGCTCGGGGGCCGGTACCTGTGCGGCTACGATTTCGCGTACACGTGCAGCGGAGATCGCGGCTTCGCCCTCGAGATGTGCGACGCCGATCGGCACGCCGTGCCAGCGTACGAGCGCGAGCACCTCGGTCGTGCCGTCGGGCAGCACGATCGGCGCGGGCGCGCTCAGCTCGACGTCGGTGACGTGCGTTGCCACGTCTCGTCCTCGATCGTGTCGGACGGCAGCCGGGTACCCTCGACGAATCCACGCGCCCACCAGCACATGCCGAGGAAGCACAACCACGCGAGCTGCGGCCGGCGCGCCACCAGCGCGTGTTCGAGCCCGAGCGACGGCACGATCATGCGCAGAAAACGAAACGGGACGAGCACCGGCATGAGGAGCGTCGCCAGCAGCGGCGAGCGCGCAAGCGCCGCGCCGCGGCCGCCGAGGACGCGCAGGACACGGACGTTCGCGAGCCCGAGCCGTCGCTGGTGCTGGAAGAACTGCGCGCGCTCGCTGCGGTGCATGTGCGCGACGACGATCTCGGGATCGAGCGCGATGCGCGCGCCGCGCTCGCGCAGCGGACGGTGGAAGATCTGGTCCTCCATCGGGTAATAGCCGCGCGGGAAGCCGCCCGCCGACCAGAACACGTCGCGCGGGTAGGCGACCGTGTTCGGCGATAGATACCCCATCGGCCGCACCGGTCCGCCGGGCAAGAACTCGCGGAACTCGCAGATGTAGCCCGCCCAGCTGACGAGCGTCTCGCCGTTACCGTTGGCGGTCGCGCCGCCGATCGCGTCGTAGCCCTCCTCGACGCGGGCGACGAGGCGGCGCAGCCAGTCGGGTTGGGCCATGCAGTCGGAGTCGATGAACGCGAGGATCTCGCCGCGCGCCTGCTCGGCGCCGCGATTACGCGCGGTCTCGGGTCCGGCGCGCTCCGCGAGGTGGATGAGCTGCACGTCGGGAAACTCGCGGCGCACGATCGCCGGCGTCTCGTCCTGCGAGCTGTCGACGACGATGACCTCGTACGCGAACGGCGCGTCCTGCTCGAGGAGCGCGGTGAGGCAGGAGCGAATGGTGCCCTGCGACGCATACGAGGGCACGATGACCGAGCAATGCGGTCGGTCCGATGCCGCGCGCGCGCGCGGCGCCGACCCACGGTCTGCCGCCACGTGCTCGCCCGCCGCCGCGCCGCCGTCCGCCGTCGCGGCGGGCGGCGTGACGATCGACGTGTCGTCCGCCCGGGGCGTGTCCGTCACCGCTCCCGTCTCGCGCTCGCTCACAGGAGACCCTCGCGGCGGTACCACTCGACGGTGCGCCGTAAGCCGGTCGCGAGGTCGACCGCGGGGACGAAGCCGAGCTCGCGCGCGGCGCGTTCGCCGCGATACGCGCGGCTCTGCGTCATGAACGTGATGCGGCTGCGCGTGAGCGGCAGCTGTGCCGGCGACACCCCAGGCACCGCCTCGAGCACGCGCGCGACGCTCCATGCGGCGGCGCGCGGGATGCGCGTCCGCGGTAGGCGGCGTCCGACCGCGGCGGCGATTGCCGCCGCGAGATCGCCGATCGCGACCGGCGTCGGACCGACGAGGTGGTACACGCGCGGCGATGCCGGCGCGTGCGTCGCGCAGCGCACGAGGCCCTCGCTCAAATCGTCGATGTACACCGGATGCAGCAAGCTCTCCCCCGAGCCGACGACCCGATACCACCCGCGAGCGATGGCGCGAAACCAACCGAGCAGGTGGAGGTCGCCCGGCCCATAGACCAGCGCCGGCCGGGCGACGGCGAGCGAGAGACCGGATTCCGCGGCATGGGCGAGGACGAGGCGCTCGCCGGCCGCTTTCGTGCGCTCGTAGACGTTACTCGGCGCGAGCGGCGCGTCCTCGTCGGCGGGTCCATCGTCGGTCGGGCCGAGGACGCCGGTCGTGCTGCAGTGGACGACCGTGCAGTGCGCCTGCGTACACGCCTCGAGCACGTGGCGCGTGCCTTCGACGTGCAGCGCCTCGTAGTCGGCATCGGGGATGCCGGGCACGAGCAGCTGCCCGGCGAGATGGAAGACGCACGTCGCGTCGGCGACCGCGCGCGCGACGGCATCGCGGTCGAGGACGTCGGCGCCGACCAGATCGGCATCGAGCGCGCGCAGCGCCTTGACGCTTCTGTCGGCGCGCGCCAGCGTCGCCGGACGCACGAGCGCGCGCACGGAGGCGCCGCGCGACCGCAGCACCGCGACGAGCGCCTGACCGAGAAATCCGCTCGCGCCCGTCACGACGACGCGCGCGAGCACGCCCGCGGCGCCGTCAGCGCGCCATTCGGTGGCGCCGCCGGCGCTCACCGCGGCGGCGCGGGGGCGACGAGCCCCGAAGGCGCGGCTCTTTGGGGGCTCGTCGCCTCGGCGGCAGCGGTGACGGTGGCGCTCTCGATCGACGGCAGTCCACGGAACGCGACGACGCGCGTGGCGCTGACGGCGGCGTCGCCGCCGAGCGTGCTCTCGACGTCGCGCGTGAGGCTGCGCGCGCGCTCGCTCGCGGGCGCGTTGCCGTCGGGACGGACGACGAACACGAGGCGGCATTGGTCGTCGTTCCACCACAGCATCGTGCGCGTCGCGCGGGCGAGACGGCGAATGCGGTGACGCGTCGTCGCCGACCACGTCGCTCCCGGACGGCACTCGAGGACGAGCGCGGCGAGCGGACGGTGCACCGGCTGGACCTGTTTCGTCGTGTGCGCCATCGGCCAGATGAAGCCCTTGCGGCCGCCGTCGGCGTCGCGCTTCCCGAGGACGCGTCCGTAGCATTCGAACGCGGCGAGGACGGGGATCCACGGCGCGAGCCGCGGCTCCGCCGCGAGCAGCTCCCAGGCGAGCGGCAGGACGCGTGTCAGGCTGAGGGAGGACGCGGCGTAGCCCTGCTCGCGCGCGAGCACCAGGTGGCCGGCGTAGATGCGCCGCCGCTGCAAGAGAAAGTCGTGCAGGGTTTGCGGACCGCGATTGAAGACGAGGGCCGCCGGCGCGTACACGAGGCGGTAGCCTTTCGCGTGGATCTCGGCCTCGAGCGCGACCTCGTCGGTCACGGTGTCGGGCGGGATGCCCGCGATGACGTTGCGGAACGCGACCATCTCGCCGAGCTTCGGCCGTCGCAGCGCCATCAGGTGATGAAGCCGCCACAGCATGTGGCTCATCCGGCCGAGCACCGTGTCGGGAGTGTCGACGGGCACGACCTGCGCGCCCGTCATCCCGACGCAGGCGTCGCGAAACGGCGCGACGAGACACGAGATCGCGACGCGATCGGGGAGCGTGTCCGCGCCCGAGAGCACGATCACCTCGCCGCGCGCGCGCTTGATCAGGCGGTTCACCGCGGTCGCCTTGCCGGTGCGCTCGGGCTCGACGTCGACGAAGACCCTTGTGTCGCCGGCGGCGACGTGACGCGCGAGCTCGACCGTCCGATCCGTGCAGCCGCTGGCGATCACGATGATCTCGTCGATCGTGCAGCCGTCGAGCTGTTGATCGAGGAGCGCGCACAACGCCGGGACGACGTTGCGCTCCTCGTTGTGCGCCATCATCCCGATCGTGCAGCGGATCACGACGGCCTCGCATGGCGCGCGCGCGCCTTGCTCTTCACGAGGTTCCGCGCGACGCGCAGCAGGCTCGGCGGATCGCAGAGCATCGAGCTGTACGCGGCGTTGGCGAGCGGGCAGTGGCACTCGCCGCGCTTGATGCTGGCGCGCAGCTCGTCGGCACGCGTCGTCTCCCAGACGCGACGGAAGTCGTAGCCGGTGTCGCGGAGATTGCCCATCGGCTCGGCGCGGATGCAGCACGTCCAGACGTCGCCGTTCGGCGCGACGTGCGCCGATGCGATGCCGGCGTAGCAGGGGAGCACCTGGCGCTGCTCGGCGATCGTGCGGCGCGCGATGTCGTAGTAGTGGCGGCGGAACGCCTGCGCGATCCCTGCCACACCCTCGGCCGGCGCCGCGTCGGCGTCGGCGACGAGACGGTCGACGACACCCTGGTACTCGTCGGCGTCGGGCGTGATGTCGAGCCCGATCGTGTCGAGCTCGACGCGTTCCTCGGCGAGCTCGGTGATGAACGAGTCGGGCTGCAGCTCGCGGCGGACGTGCTCGTGGAGGGCCTCGAACTCGCCGATGTTGTGGCGCGACACCACCGTGTGGATGCCGACCGTCAAGTTCGGCGCTTTCAGCGCCCGTACGCCGGCGTAGGTCGCGCGCAGCTTGGCGTAGTTGCCGGGGACGCCGCGCAGCTCGTCGTGGCGCGCGCCGATGCCGTCGAGCGAGAGGTTGAGCACGATCTGCGCGTTGGGCGCCTCGCGCGCGAGCCGCTCCGTGCCCTCGACGACGCGCGACGTGAGGATCGCGTTCGTCGGGATGTTGATGATGCCCGGACGGCACTCGCGGTACGCGCTCAGGATGATGTCGATCAGATCGCGGCGCAGGAACGGCTCGCCGCCGCTGAACGTGAGCCAGTACGGGACGTGGCCGAGGCTGCGGAAGGTTCGCTCGTACTCGTCGAGCGTGAAGTCCTGGACGCGTTTGCGCCACACGTTGCACGTCTGGCACGTCGAGTTGCAGCGGTAGCTGACGCTGAATGTGAGGTTCGTCGGCAGCGGTCGCAACCGGCCGGTACGCCGGGCGAGGTTGTAGAGCGGGGCGCGGAGGAGCGGCTTCAGCACGACTTCCCACTCCTCATTCGGCTGCCTCGATGACGCCGTACGCACGCCGCGACCAGATGCGGCGCGTAATTCGCGCGCGCT
>JBGPOW010000006.1:0-49653 GCA_041488235.1 Binatia bacterium | reverse complement strand
GCGCGTTGAAATCGCGCACGACGTCCGATAGCGTCGCGGGATGCTCGGCTTCATGCGGAAGCACGCCCGCTCCACGTTCATCAAGGTCATCTTCTGGATACTCATCGCGGTGTTCGTCTCCTGGGGCGTCGGCGTCATGGTTCGCGGCGGCAACCGAGTGAACGTCGCCGCGATGGTGAACGGCGAGCCGATCACCGCCCAGGAGTATGCGCGCGCCTTCGAGAACATGCAGCGCATGTACCAGCAGCTCTATCGGGAGAAGTTCACGCCCCAGGTGGCGACGCAACTGAACCTGCACCAGCGTGCGCTCGACGATCTCGTGAACGACCGCCTGTTGAAGCGCGAAGCGCGCCGCCTCGGCCTGCAAGTCACCGACGACGAGGTGCGCGACGCCATTCTCAACGTCCCCAACTTCCGCAGCGGCGACCGCTTCGATCGGACGCGCTACCTCGCCGTTCTGCGCGCGACGCGCACGACGCCGACGGAGTTCGAGGAGTCGCAGCGCGAGAGCCTGCTCATCAGCAAGCTCGAGAACCTGATCACCGACGGCATCACGGTCACCGATCGCGAGCTCCACGACCTCTACGCGCTCGATCACGACACGATCGACGTCACGTTCGTGAAGATCCCCTACGCGAAGTACCGAGACGCGGCGACGGTGAGCGACACGGAAGTGAGCGAGTACTACGAGCAGAACCGCGAGCTCTTCCGCCGTCCCGAGCGCGTCACGCTGACGTACGTGACGTACACGCCGAAGGACCTCGAAGCCTCGGTCCCCGTCACCGACGAGAGCGTCGCGGCATACTACGACGCGCATCAGAGCGACTACGAGACCCCTGAGAAGGCGCACCTGCGCGAGATCCTTTTCGTCGTTCCCGCCGGCAGCGACGACGCGGCGCGCGCGGCGATCCGCAGCACCGCCGATGGCGTCCTCACCGAGGCAAAGAACGGCGGCGACTTCGCCACGCTCGCGCGCACGCACTCGGGCGACCCGCTCACGAAGGACGCCGGCGGCGATCTCGGCCTCGTCGAGCGCGGCAAGCTCGAGGGCACGATCGACGAGGCGGCGTTCGCGCTCGACTCGGGCCAGGTGAGCGATCTCCTCGAGACGTCGCGCGGATTCGCGATCGTCAAAGTCGAGGAGAAGCAAGCGTCGGGCACTCAGCCGCTTGCCGAGGTGCGCGATCAGATCGAGCGCTCCTTGCGCGAAGCCGGCGCCGAGCAGGCGGCGCGCGACGCCATCGACGCCGACCTCGAGAAGGCGCGCACCGGCACGAGCATCGAAGACCTCGCAACGGCACGCGACCTGAAGGCGACGACGGCACCCTCGGTCTCGCGCGGCGAGCCGCTGCCCGGCGTCACGAGCCCGACGCTCGTCGCGACCGCGATCGGCCTCGACGAGGGCGCGGTGGAGGAGATCGTCGGCACCGAGCCCCCCTACTACCTCTTCAAGGTGACGGCGAAGATCCCGAGCGACATCAAGCCGCTCGCCGATGCGCACGATCAAATCGTCGCGACAATGCGTGCGAACAAGGCGCGCGCCGCCGCGCGCGCCGCCGCCGACGAGCTCCTCGCGGCCGCGAAAGCCGGCCCGGGCGGGATCGCCGCGTTGGTGTCGACGGCGCAGGGGAAGGGCTGGGCCACGGACGACACGGGCCCGTTCAGCCGCACGCAGCCGCTCCAGAAGCTCGCCGGCGCGCCGATCAAGGACGAGCTCTTCGCGCTCACGCCGGAGGCGCCGTTCGCGAATGTCCACGAGCTCCCCGACGCGGCGGTCGTGCTGGCGCTGAAAGCGCGGACACCCGCGGACGACGCGACACCAGCCGACACACGCGAGTCGTTGCGCAGCAGCGCGGCGGCGCGCAAGCGCAACGCAGCGATCGAGGCCTATCGCGACATGCTGAAACGGCGCGCCGACGTCGCGATCAACCCCGACATCGTGACCGGCGCGCGCACCTGAGCGCGGGCCGCGCGGCGTGGCGGACGAATCCCCAGCCGACCTGCCCGTCGAGCACCTGGTTGCCGGCGACGGCGCCCTCGGTTGCCTCCTCGTCCACGGCCTCACCGGCACGCCCACCGAGATGATGCCGATCGCGCACGCGCTTCACCGTCGCCACCCGCTCTGGATCGTCCGCGTCGCGGGACACGGGACGACGGTTGCCGATCTCGCCGAGACGTCGTGGCTCGATTGGTACGACTCGGCGGCGCGAGGACTGCACGCGCTCGCGGCGGTCACGCCGCGCATCGTCGTCGTCGGGCTCTCGATGGGGGCGCTGCTCGCGATCCACCTCGCGATCGAGCAGCCGGCGCACGTCGCCGGGCTCGCGCTCCTCTCGCCGGCGATCGCGTTGCGGCGCGGGACGGTGCGGCGCCTGTCGCGCTTTTTGCACGCGCTCGCGGCGCTCGACGCCCGCTCGGCGATGCTCCGCGCCCGACTCGCGCGCGTGCTCTTCGCAAAGGCCGGCAGCGACATCGCCAACGACGAGGTGCGCGCGCACCATCCCGGGTACCGTCAGATCCCGCTGCGGGCGCTGCTCAACATTCTCATGCTCCAGCGGCTCGTCCGTCGCGAGGCGCCGCAGGTGACGCAGCCGGCGCTCGTCGTGCATGCGCTGCACGATCACACGTGTCCGGTCGGCGCGGCGCGCGAGCTGTACGGCCGTCTCGGCTCGCACGAGAAGCAGCTGGTGCTGCTCGAGCGCAGCTACCACGTCGTAACCGTGGACCACGAGCAGGAGCGCGTGTGCGCGGAAGTCGCGCGCTTCATCGAGTCTCTCGCCGTCGAGTCGCGGCGCTCGTCAACCCGGGACAGCGCCGTCAGTTGACACACCGCCGGTCGTTGCCTACACGCATCGCTCATGCCCTCCGTCGCCGCGCAGCAGATCGTCCGCTGGGATCGCGCGCACCTGTGGCACCCATTCACGCAGATGCAGGAGTGGCTCGCCGCTGAGCCGCTCGTCATCGTTGCGGGTGACGGCAACTACCTGATCGACGCCGCGGGGCGGCGCTACCTCGACGGCGTCTCGTCGCTATGGTGCAACGTCCACGGACACCGCCGGCCCGAGATCGACGCGGCGATCCGCGCGCAGCTCGAGCGCGTCGCCCACACCACGCTGCTCGGCCTCGCGAGCCCGCCGAGTGCGGAGCTCGCGGCACGCCTCGCTGCAATCGCGCCACCGGGATTGACGCGGGTCTTCTACTCGGACGCGGGCGCGACCGCGGTCGAGATCGCGCTCAAGCTCGCGCTGCAGTACTGGCGTCTCCGCGGCGAGGAGCGCCCGCGCTTCGTCGCGCTCGTCGACGGCTACCACGGCGACACGCTCGGCGCGATGAGCGTCGGCTTCTCCGCGCCGTTTCACCGCTTCTACACCCCGCTGCTGCCGGTCACGCGCGTCCCGGCACCGTACGTCGTACAACGGACGCGCGGCCTCGCGCCCGGGGCGGCGCTCGCCGCCGCGCTCGCCGACCTCGAGGCGGCGCTCGCGCAGCATCGCGGCAGCGTCGCGGCCGTCGTCCTCGAGCCGCTCATGCAAGGCGCTGCGGGGATGTGGCCGCAGCCGGTCGAATATCTGCCCGCCGTGCGCGCGCTCACCCGCCGCTACGACACGCTGCTCGTGTGCGACGAGGTCGCCACCGGATTCGGCCGCACCGGCCGGCTCTTCGCGTGCGATCACGCGGCCGTCGTGCCCGATCTCTTGACGCTCGGCAAAGGCCTCAGCGGCGGCTACCTGCCGCTCGCGGCGACGCTCGCGACCGAGGAGATCTTCCGCACCTTTCTCGGGCCGTACGAGGAGTACACCGCGTTCTTCCACGGCCACACGTTCACCGGCAACGCGCTCGCCTGCGCCGCCGCGCTCGCGAACCTCGACCTCTTCACGCCGGCGCTGCTCGCGAGCCTGCCGGACAAAACGGCGGCGCTCGCGCGCGAGCTCGACGCTCGCGTCCGTCCCCTGCCGCACGTCGCCGAGATCCGCCAGTGCGGGCTGATGATCGGCGTCGAGCTGATGCGCGCGCCGCAGCGTCGCGAAGCGTATGTGCCGAGCGAGCGTCTCGGCCACCGCATCATTCTCGCCGCGCGCCGTCGCGGCGTCGTGTTGCGGCCGCTCGGCGACACGCTCGTCCTGATGCCGCCGCTCAGCATCCGCGCCGACGAGATCGAGACGCTGGTGACCGTCGCCGCCGAGTCGATCGCCGAGGTGACGGAGGAGTGAGCACCGGCACGTGAGCGCGCTCCTCGTGACCGGTACCGATACCGGCGCCGGCAAGACGCTCGTCACCTCCGCGATCGCCGCCGCGCTGCACGCGCGCGGCGTGCGCGTCGGTGTGGCGAAGCCCGTCGAGACCGGCTGCGCGATGCGCGCCGACGGTCTCTACCCCGAGGACGCAGCGACGCTCGCCGCCGCCGCGGCGACGTCGGAGACGCTCGACGTCGTGTGCCCGTACCGCTTTCCCGATCCGCTCGCGCCGCGGCTCGCCGCGACGCGCACCGGCGCGACGATCGACGTCGACGTGCTCATCCGCTTGCTCGCGGAGCGGGCGGCGACCGTCGACGTCCTCCTGATCGAGGGCGCCGGCGGCGTTCTGGTTCCGCTCGCGCCGGCGGCGACGTACGCCGATTTGGCACGCATGCTCGACGCGCCGGTCGTGCTCGTCGTCGGGTCGCGTCTCGGCGCGATCAATCACGCGCTGCTGTCGCTCGAGGTGCTACGGACGCACGGTGTCCGCGTCGCCGGGTACGTCGTGAACCGACTCGCGCCCGCCGGCGACCTCGCAGTCGACACGAACACGGATCTCTTGCGCACCCTCACCGCAGAGCGCCTCCTCGGCGAGCTGCCGCATCTCGTCGACGCGCCGGCGACGCTGAGCGCGCTCCGCGCCGGCGGCGACGCTGCGCACGCGGCACGCAAGCGGCTCGCCGCGCTCGCGAACGCGCACCTCGATCTGAACGCGCTCGTCGCCGCCGCCGATCGCGAGGCGTAGCCGAGCGAGGGAGCCGCCCGGATTCACTCCGGGCGGCGACGCCTATCGCGAGCGCAGCGCACGGGGGCGAAATCAATCAATCACTCACTGCACCGCGCGGCGGGCGGCGTCGTACACGCGACGCAGCGGGACGCCGTAGCGCTCCGCGGCGTCACGGCAGCTCTCGTACTCGGGTGCGACCGTGCGGCCGGCGGGGCCGGTCGCGATCTTCACGGCGACGTCTCCGTAGACGGTCGCGACGTGCACGACTTCGCGCGGCAAGGTGAGCCGCTCGACGGAATGGAAGCGCACGCCGATCGTCGTCGTCTCGGCGAAGAGCACGGCGACGACGTCGTCGCGACGCGCCGGCGGCGCGAGCACTTGCAACAGCACCCCCGGGCGTCCCTTCTTCATCTGCACCGGCACGAGCGTCACGTCGACGGCGCCCGCGGCAAAGAGGCGCGCCGTCGCATGCTCGTAGAGCTCGGGACTCATGTCGTCGATGTTGGTCTCGACGACGAGCATCGCGTCAGCGGCGGCCGTGAGCGTGGACTCACCGACGAGGACTCGCAGCACGTTCGGCCGGTCGGCGAGGCGCCGCGTTCCCGAGCCGTAGCCGACGCGATCGACACGCAGCGCCGCAGACGTACTCGAGACCGCGCCGAAACCGCGCAGGATCGCCGCGCCCGTCGGCGTCACCATCTCGCCCTCGCCGTCGCCGGGGCGCACCGTGAAGCCGCGCAGCAGCTCGGCAGTCGCAGGGGCGGGAATGGGAATACGTCCGTGCTGCGTGTCGACGATGCCCGAGCCGAGCGGCAGCGCCGCGACGGTGATCGCGGTGATGCCGAGCGCGTCGACGCCGAGCGCCGCACCGACGATGTCCACGATGGCGTCGACGCCGCCGACCTCGTGGAAGTGGACGTGATCCGGCGCGACGCCGTGCACGCGCCCCTCCGTCTCGGCGAGCGCATGAAACGCGGCCAGCGCCAGCTCGCGCGCACGCAGCGGCAGCGCCGCCTCCTCGAGGATGCCGCGGATCACGGCGAACGTGCGCTCGGGCTGCGCGCCGGACACGCGGACGTCGAACTTGGCGGCGCGAATCGGGCCGTGCTCGCGGTACTCGAGTACGAGCTCGCAGCCGGAGAGCGGCAGCGCGGCGACGTGACGCTGGAGCTCGGCGAACGGAAATCCGAGGTCGACGAGCGCACCGACGGTCATGTCGCCGCTGATCCCGGAAAACGCGTCGAAATACGCCTGCATGGAGGCGCTGTATCGCGCCCCTTCTACCGTCGCAAGCATTCTTCTTTACAGCGATTTTTCGCTCGTGCTACTGTGCTCCATTCGGCGCGAAACACGACGCATGACCCAGCGCGACCTCAAGCAATTTCGCAAGCTCCTCGATGAAAAACTCGCGGAGCTCCTCGCCGAGGCCGACCGCACCGTCGACGGCATGACCGACAGCAAGGAGAATTTCCCCGACCCGACCGACCGCGCCTCGCTCGAATCGAACCGCAACTTCACGCTTCGTATCCGCGACCGCGAGCGCAAGCTCATCGTCAAGATCAACGAGGCGCTGGCGCGCATCGAGGACGGGACGTACGGCAAGTGCGAGGAGTGCGGCGAGAACATCGGCCTCGACCGCTTGAAGGCGCGACCCGTCACCACGCTCTGCATCGACTGCAAGTCGCTGCAGGAGGCCGAGGAGCGGAAGCTCCGCGGCGTCCACTGACCCCAGCGCGTGCGCGTTCGTAAAGCCGTCATCCCCGCCGCCGGGCTCGGCACCCGGTTTCTCCCGGCGACGAAGGCGATCCCGAAAGAGATGCTGCCGATCGTCGACGTGCCGACGATCCAGTACGTCGTCGACGAGGCGATCGCATCGGGGATCGAGCACGTGATCCTCGTCACCGGCCGCGGCAAGGACGCGCTCGTCGACCACTTCGACCGCGCGCCCGAGCTCGAGCAGTTCCTCGCCGAGAAAGGCAAGGACGAGCTGCTGGCGATGGTGCGCGACATCGCCGACAAATGCGAGGTCATCGCGATTCGGCAGAAGGAGCCGCGCGGCCTCGGCCACGCCGTGCTCGCGGCGCGCCCCGCCGTCGGCGACGAGCCCTTCGCCGTGCTGCTCGGCGACGACATCTTCGACGCCGACCCGCCGTGCATCCGCCAGCTGATCGACGTCTTCGCGGCGCGCGGGCAGGCGGTGATCGCGCTGCTCGAGGTGAGCGAGGAGCAGACGGCGGCGTACGGCGTCATTAAGGGCAGTCCGCTGGCGCCTGGTCTGCATCAGGTGGAAGGCATGGTCGAGAAGCCGGCGCCCGGCACGGCGCCGTCGCGCCTCGCGATCATGGGCCGCTACGTGCTGCCGCCCGAGATCTTCCCGCTGATCGAAGCGACGCCGTCCGGGAAGGGCGGCGAGATCCAGCTCACCGACGCGCTCGACCGCCTGCGCGCCGCGCGCGGCGTGATCGGCTGTGCGTTTCGCGGCACGCGCTACGACGCCGGCGACAAGTTCGGTTACCTTCAAGCGAACATCGAGTACGCCTTGAAGCGCCCGGATCTCGCCGCGAAGCTACGGCCGTACCTGCGGGACCTCGTCACGAAGTTGCGGCTCGACGACGGCTGACTTCGCGCGTCGCGGCGCCCGATCGGCCACCCGATCACGAGCGATGCGATGCGCCGCAATGGTTCGGCGAACGAGCTAACTACGCAGCCCGGCAAAGCTTGGCGTCGACGTAGCGGACGGCGACCAGGCGGCGGCCGATCATGTCGACGGCGGCGCTGGATTGTTCCAGGACGAGGTAGCCGAGCAGGGGATCGTAGCGGCCGTCGCGAGGTTCCATCTCCATGAAGATGACCTCGCTCACGATGGGACGGAACCCGTCGATCTGAATCGTGACTGGGCCGCAGACCTCGCCGGGGATCACGCGTTGGTCGGCGGTCTCCAGTTGCCCGGTTCGGATGAACGGCAGGTTGCCGAGCCGGTCGCGCCAGGCCATCGGGAGCGTGAGCCAGCCGACGCCGGTATCGACGAAGGCATCGATACGCATCTCCTTGGTTGGATCGAGCGTGTTGCGCACGAGGACGGACGTCGTGATTCGACCCATGGCGACGATCTAGCCCGACGGCAGTCGCCGGCCAAGACCTACAAGTAGGCGGCAGGCGTCGTCTTCGGCTCGCCGTTGGCGGCGCGGCCCCGACGCCGGGATGTCGGGGAGGGTGACTACGGCCACCAGGCCGACCAGGGACGGGCGAAACGTGCAGGGACGACAGGAGCGATGCACCGGACGAGTCCTTATCCAGCTGATCTTTGCAGCAGACCGACTGCGTCGCTGCCACGCTGGGGCGAGCCTAGACGTTCCGAGATCGGAACGTCAATTGCTTTTCCCCGACCGGACGTATCTGCAGTGCTCCTGACTACGCCGTCCAGTCGACGCGCTCATCCCGATGCGGATCGTAGACGCAGTGGATGCCCGTGCGGACACTTGCGGTGAGGTGGTCGCCGAGGGCGGGGCAGACTTCCGCGATCTGCGCGATCGCGGCCCGAATGCGTTTGGTCACCGCCACCCGGCGGCGATCGACGTCGGCGCCGGCTTTGCGCGGCCGTCCGCTGAGTCCGACCGCCGCCCGCAGCTCGTGCTCGACGGCCTCGAGCTCGGCCCGCAGCCGCTCGGCGCGGCCGAGATCGTGGCAGCGCTCCGCGTCGTCGAGCTCCGCGCGCACCTCCACCAACCGCGTGCGATACGCCCGCCGCGCGGGCTCGTCGAGCAGCTCGCCCGCGTCACCGAGGTCCGCGACGACGCTCACCCCCATGTCGCCGCGCCCGTCGGGCGCGCCCGCGCCGGCCGCACTCGGCTCCGCCGACGATGTGGAATCGAGTGACTCGAGCGCGTGGAGTGGAGCTCGCGCCCGGGGTGCAGGATCAGCTGTTGCAGGTCGGCGAGGCCGCGCACGTGCGGCAGGCCGAACGTCTGCCCCCGGAACGTAATGGTCCAAACAGGACCCTGCCGGCGAAACGTCGACTGATCCGCCACCTGGCGGGGGCGCTCCCCATCGATCGCGGAGCTGGTCTCGCCTTCGACGTCGCGCGCGGGTGCCCGTTCCGTGACGACCGCCAGCATGTCTTCGGCGCGACGCGCCCAGCCGGTCATGCCGAGCGGACCGAACTGCTCGAGCGCGGCCCGGAGCAGCGTCGCGGCTCGGTCGCGGTCGTCGGGTCCATTGCGGCGGAAGTACATGCGCGCTTCGTAGAAGTCGGTGCGCGCGCGCATTGGAGCTGATCCTTGCTCCTCGAAGATCGCGCGCGCCTTGGCAAACAACTCGACCGCCTCCTCGAACTTCCCCCGCAGGCTACAGAGCATCGCGAGAGAGAACCGAGAATCAGTCAATAGATAGCGGAAGTCGGGTTCCAGCCACTTCGTCCGCAAGTTGCGCTCGAGGAGGTCGATGTGATCCGTGCGCCCGAGCTCTTCGAGGGTCGTGATAGCCATAGATAGCAACGCAGGGTAGTTGACCGCCGAGCCCGGCGCGCGATCGATCGCGGGAAGGGTGGACGCAAGCCACCGTAAGGCGTCGTTGGTGCGGCCGACGTGTGCAGAGCCGTATGCCGCCATGCTCCGCATTGAAACCATGCCCCATTGGTTCTCTGCTGTACCTTCCCGCACCCGCGAATCTACCGCTGTCAAGACGAACTCCCACCCCTCGCCCGTAACGATGAAGTGAGAGACCTGCACAGCCAGCACGAAAGGCTGCAGCCACGGCGGGTCGTTTATACGTTTGGATAGTTCGAGCAGCCGGCCGTAGGTCGACATCGAGGATGCCAAATCGCCGCGCGCATTTTGAAGGCGAGCAATCATCGTCAGGTAGTAGATCGCAAGCGCAACCTGCCCACGTTCCAGTACAGTCGCTGTCGCATGCTCGAGTAGCGGCAGCACCTTCCGGTATTCGCCAGCCCAGAACACCAGGGCGATTGGGTCATCACCGGCCCGCGCCAGCGCGTCGGCTCGCGAGCGGAACCCCATGTATGCGAACGTCCGTTGGCCGAAATGGCGAAATGCCGGCAACTCCCAAAGACGTGTCGTCACCTCTTGCCGCTCTGCCGAAATGACGGGGATGCCCGGATATTCAGGATCGGCGGCCTCGCGGCGCTCGATATCGTGGACCATCAGCCGCGCCCAGGTGGTGTCGCGCCGAGCGCCGATGTACTTGAGCCCCTGCGTGGCGAGCGACCACGCGCGCGATGTCGAAGCCGCCCACATAGCGTCGGTCGCGTCCGCCACGAACTCGGCGGCCGCGTCGTTTCCCTCGGCGACCGCGATCGATGCAGCGGCCTGCGTCGCCGTCTGCTCTGCTTGTTCCAGTGCGAGGCTCCACGTGAGCGCCAACGCCAACCGCGCAAGCATCCGGGGGCGCCGGGGTTCCGAGGGACTGCTGAGCGCAAGCGCCATCCGCAGGTACTCACTCGCCTCGGCGAACGCCGCACTTCCCTCCGCCGAAGCGGCAGCAACCAATGCATGTGAGACGCCGCGCTCGGCACCCGGAAGCGACACGCTCTGATGGTAGTGACGCGCGATCTCGTCCGCATGCTCGCCGGCGCGGTTGCCATAGACCTGCTCCATGGCCTCGGCGATTCGCCGGTGGAGCCGCACCCGCCGCGGCTGGCTGAGCTCGGCATAGAGCGTATGCCTCACGAGCGCGTGGGTGAAGTCGATGTGCTCGGCGTCGCTGGCGGGACGCAACAGCTGCGCCCCCAGCGCCTCGTCGATGGCATCAAGCGCATCCTCTTCGTCGAGACTCGCAACGCGGGACACGAGGTCGAATCGAACGCTGCCAGAGAACCCGGCCGCGGCGCGAAGCAAGCGGTTGGCGGCCTCGGACAAGCGGGCGAGTCGCCGCTGGATCACCTGCCGCACGCCCTGCGGAATCCCTACCTGCTCGATCGGGAGGCTCGAGATCCACTCCCCGCCGCAGCGCACGATTCTGCCCTCTTCTATGAGGTGGAGCAGCACCTCGCGGATGAAAAACGGGTTGCCGCTGGTTTCGGCGGTAATCGCGGTCACTAACGACGCGGGCACTTCCTGATCGGCTACGGCTTCGAGCAGCTGGCCGACCTCAGTGCCATCCAAACCGGGGAGCGCGAGGTGTTCATAGGTAGTCTCACGCGGCAGGGCACCGAGCGTATCGGTCAGAGGCTGTTGCAACGTAACCTCGACGTCACGATAGGCGCCGAGCAAGAGGAGACGGTGGCGGGGCGCGAAGCGTGCGACGTGCCGCACCACGGCGACACTCGCGGCATCCGCCCAATGCAGATCGTCGAGCACGAGCACCACCGGGGCGCGGGCGGCGAGCCCGATCACAAACTGCGCCACCGCATCGAGGAGCCGCACGCGCTCCTCGTCGGGTTGCATCGGCGCCGGCTCGGGAATGTCGGGCAGACGGTCGCGCAGCGCCGGCACGAGGCGGGCCAGCGGCGCGGCGCCGAAACCGAGGTCCGCACGTAGCACCTCGGGCGCAGCCCCGCGCGCGTAGTCCCCAAGCGCTTCGACGAACGGCCCATAAGGCCGCGCGGCTTCGCCTTCGTAGCAGCGGCCCCAGAGCACCAGCGCCCCCTCGGCGCGGGCCGTCTCGGCGCACTCCTCGAGCGTGCGGGTCTTCCCGATCCCAGGCTCACCGACGAGCATCACGAACCCGCCACTCCCCGCCCGCGCCTCCCGCACCTTCGCCGCGAGACGCGTCAGCTCGGCGGCGCGCCCCACGAACGGCGTGTGCGTCAACAGCGCCGTCGGCTGATCCTGCTGGTATAGCACCTCGCACGCCGCAACCGGCGCCGTGACGCCCTTGAGCGCGAGCGGACCGCAGTCGCGGAAGGAGAACGCCTGGTGGCCCGCCAGCAGCCCCGAGACGAGCGTGCTACAGAGGATTTGCCCCGCCTGCCCGTGATCGCAGAGCCGGCGCGCGATCACGACCGCCGTCCCGAAGTAGTCGCTCTCCTCGCGGAGCGCCTCGCCGACGTGCAGCCCGACGCGGATCGCGAGCCGCTCGCCCGCCGCGCGCCGGCGGGCCGCCTGCTGCATCGCGACGGCGGCGCGCAGGGCATCGGCGGGTGACGCGAAGACGGTCATCAAGCCGTCGCCGAGCCACTTTACCTCCTCGCCGCCGTGCGCCGCCACGCAGCGCTTGAGGAGACGGTGGTGCGCCTGGAAGATCCGCTGCGCCTGCTCGTCGCCCGCGCGCTGCAACAGCTCGGTGGAGTTCACCAGATCGGTAAACAATAGCGTTACCGGGGCTGAGCTCATGGGGATGGGGAATGCGGTCCGAACCGTACAATGGCCACGGGACAGCCTGCAATCTGCGGTTGAAGGCGTCCTGACAGCTTGATCACGCGCGTCCGGCACTCGTACACTTGGTCAATGTTGACCAAGTGGGAGAGACTACTGTGACGCGACGGATCTACAACCTGTACGCCGCGAAGACGGCGCTATCGAAGCTCGTCGATCGGGCCGCCGCGGGGGAGGAGATCATCATCGCAAAGGCGGGCACCCCGCGGGCGAAGCTCGTCCCCGTTCGCACGCCGCGGACGCCACGCAAGCCCGGCGGCTGGGAAGGGCGCGTTCGGATCTCGAAGAACTTCGACGCGCCGTTGCCGAAGCGGCTGCGCGACGCCTTCGAACGGGGCGCGTGAAGCTCCTGCTCGACACGCAGACGTTCCTCTGGTGGCAGGCAAACGATCGCCGGCTTCCGAAGGCCGCGCGCGCGGCGATCGCCGACGCGTCCGTCGTATTCGTGAGCGCCGCGGCGGCATGGGAAGCGGCGATCAAGGCCGCGCTCGGACGCCTTGCGTATCCGGGCACGATCGAGGCCGGCGTCGAGGCGAGCGGCTTCGAGAAACTCGCGATCGCGTTCGCGCACGCCGAGCGTGCCGCTCGGCTTCCCCGCCACCACCAGGATCCCTTCGACCGGATGCTGGTGGCACAGGCGCAAGTCGAGGAGCTCACGCTCGTGACCAACGATCGACACATCGCGCGCTACGACGTCGCACTACTGTGGTGATTCCCTACTGCGCCTTACTGCGCCTTACTGCGCCTTTCCGACGCTGCGGGCAGCTCCGCGGGACGCGGGCTCAGCGAACGGGGAGACGAGAACGCGGATTCGTCAGCGTGCTGATCAGACCGGCGAGACTCAGAAACGTCGCGGAAAGCTCGCCGCTCCGATTCGTGAAGCGCTCGCTAACGTCCTGCGCGACGACGAGCGCTGTCGCCGTCGGGTATTGGCCGAGAAACGCGCGCAGGTTCGTCCAGTCGAAGTCGCGCGCGGACCACTTGCATTCGATCGCGACCGGCGGCCGGCCGCGCGGCGCGACGACGAAGTCCACTTCGTGGCCGCGCTTGTCGCGCCAGTAGCGCACCTCGCGTGACTGCAGATGCGCGTGCATCTCGTTCAGGACGAGGTGTTCCCAGAGGATGCCGCGATCGTCGGAGCGGAGGTCGTGCAGACCGCGATGGTAGCAAACGAACCCGGTATCGAACGCGTACACCTTCGGAGCCGCGACGATCTCGTGCTGGCGCCGCGAGCTGTACGGCCGAATGACGTGCGCGACGAACGTCGCCTCGAGCACCGCCAGGTAGTTGACGATCGTGGTGCGGCTGACCTCGCAGGGCCGGGCAAACTTGGTCGCCTCGAAGACGCCGCCGCTTTGCGCCATCAACATCTCGGCGAAGCGTTGGAAGGACGCGCGCCGTTCGAGTCGAAAGAGCTCCTGGATGTCCTTTGCCCAGTACGCGTCCATCCACTCCTGGAAATCACGCTCGGGCAGAGGATCGGCCATGAAAAAGGGTGGAAGCCCGCCGCGCAGCAGACGGTGATCGAGGTCGCGCCGGCCGAAGTCCTCGAGGTCGAGTCCGATCATCGGCGTGAGCCAGATCTCGGCCTTGCGGCCGGCGAGCGTGTCACGAAACTTGGCGGAGGCGCCGAGCGTCGACGAGCCGGTGGCGAGGATGTGGACCGTCGGGTAGTGGTCGGCGGCGATCTTCAGGAGCTGGGCGGGGTCTCCGAGGCGGTGCACCTCGTCGAGAACGAGCCGGCGGCCACGCATGGCGGAGAGGAAGTCCTCGGGGTCTTCCAGGCGGCGGCGCACGCGCGGCAGCTCGCAGTCGAAATATTCGACGCCGTCGAGACTCTGCGACAAGGTCGTCTTGCCAACCCGGCGCACGCCCGAGACCCAGAGAATCCGACGCGTCCTCCATGCGGCACCGATCCGTCCAAGCCAGAAAAGCCGCTTTACCATATGCCAGCAGTTTGTCGCTTAGTGCCACTAAACGCAAGTCTACTTGCGGATTCTCGCTATCATTCAAGGCCCCTCCTGCGTCGGTCATGCCGTCCACTCGACGCGTTCGTCCGCCTTCGGATCGTAGACGCAATGCACGCCGGTCCGCACGCTCGCGCTCAGGTGCGCGCCGAGCGCCGGACACGCCGCGGCGATTTGCTACGGCGACGCGCCCGTCGTGTCCGTGAGCGCCGCGACGGCATGGGAAGCGGCGATCAAGGCCGCGCTCGCACGACCGATCCTGTTACGATTTGACCGTGTACGTCTGTACGCTGGTACGCTACAGATATTCCATAATGGAGCAGTGATAATGTGACGTTGGAACCTGCGATCGCGGAATTGTAACGGAGAAATTTTGATTCGTTGTCGAGGGTATGCGAGAACCCGATCTGTGATGCGTCAGTTCGTATTTCACTTGGCTCTGCCGCTGACGCTCGCGCTTCTCGCGGGCTGTGGAGACGGCCGAAGCAGTCGTTCGGATTCTTCATCCACTCCGCTCGCAAGCGCGTCGCCCTCACCCGTCGCGACAATTATCGCCTGTCCCACGTCGGTGACGCTCGCGGTCGATGGCGCGGCAGTGGACCTCGATCTGGGGACTGGCGGCGTCAACCATGACACGCATTTCAACGAGGGCGACACGTTGACGCTCGCGGTGGCGTGCAGCGCAGCAACCGCGGCCGATTGCGGCAACTGCACCATTACCGGTCCTCTCGCACCCGCGGCAGGCATTGCGAGCCGCCGCTGCCTCCATGCGACGAACATCGCCTGCCAGCGCGACGATGAGTGCCCCGGAAGCCGTTGCGCCGATCTCTTCGGTCCGCCGCTGCCCCTCACGGCGGGCGGCGTACCGTCGTGCGTCGTCGCCGAGATCGTCTCCGCCGGACCTGGAACCTATGGACCCGCGAGCGGGCAGCTGATGCTTCCCCTGCACCTCCAATGGCAGTTCTTCGTCGGCATCGACGTCGGCATCTCCTGCCCGCGCTGCAGTGGTGCTGGACCCGGCGATCGGGGCGTGTGTGAGGGCGGCGCACGTGATGGCGAGTCCTGTACGGTGCACGGTACCGAGCCGCTTCTCGGCAACACGAGCTACGACTGCCCGCCGAACCCGTCGGCGTTCCTGACGACGCTCGATTTGCCGATGGATCTCACCACCGGCACGAGCTTCCTCGCACCCGACGAGCACTGCGTCTCGGATCCCTTCGTGGGACGGCCGTGCTTCTGTCCGCAGCAGGCGCTCCCGAACGATTGCATAGATGGACAGTGCGAGGTTGAGGGCGATTCTGGCGCGGTCTGTCGCCTCGGCCCGATGGATCACCTGTGCGCGGTCGAATCCTTCCGGGGCTGCACGTCGGACGCCGACTGTCCGCGCGCGGGCGACCATTGCGCCGGTCATTTGCGGCCGTGCTCCGCGCCGGCCACCGGCACGGACGGTAACGTCGATGCGCTGGTGAGGAGCGGACGCGCCGGTGCCACGTCGCCGCTCCTCGTCGCGACGTTTTGCGTCGCGCCGACGACTACGGCGGTGTTCAACCAGGGAATCGGTCTACCCGGGCCGGCGGCGATTCGTCTGCCCGTGACGCTCCGCTGAAGAAGGATTCGTGAGCACCACTGCGGCCGACGAGTACGCGTCCACGGACGCTGTCCTCTCGGCGGGCGCGTCGGAACCGCTCGAGTACAATCTCGGCATCCTCCTCGCGATTCCGCGCTGGTTTCGCGCGCGCGGCCGCGATGATGATCTCCGATCACTGTCTACGGAGGCCGGCATCGATCTCGCTTGGTGCGACGAACGATACCGCTGGGTGACATGGCGACAATTTGAGAGCGTGCTCGCCGGCGCGCGCGCGCGCGCCGGTGGCGAAGCCGAGTTTATCGAGATGTGCCGATTCGACTATGCGGCAACCTTTCGCTGGGCCCGCGTCGCGATCACGCCGTCGAACCTCTACAAAAGCGCCGAGCGGCTCAATCCGTACTTCTCGTCGGCCGGTCGATTCGAGCTCGTAGGGCACACCCGCAATTCGGCACGATTGCGCTGGACGAGCCGTCGTCCGGAGAGCCGGCTCGTCTGTCTGTCACGAATGTCCCAAGGCGCGATGGTACCGACCATATTCGGCGCGCCCAAGGCTCACGTCCGCGAGCACGCGTGCATCGCGCGCGGCGATTCGTGCTGCGAATACGAATATCGTTGGTACATGCCCCGCCGGTGGGTGGTGCCCAGCCTCGGCGGAGCTGCCATCGGGCTCCTACCGGTGGCGTTGATGCCGGGTACCATCGCGGAGGCGCCGGCACTCGCCTGGACGCTCCCGCTCGTCGGCGCGCTCGCCGCGTACGTCATCGCGCTACGCCGCACCGATCGCGGGAATGATCTAACGACCGACGAGATCGCCGTCGAGTTCCAAGCCGTCCTCGCCGATGCCGCCGACGCCCGGTGCGATCAGGTGGCGGCGCATGGCAGCGTGCCAGCCAACGCCGACGCGTTCGTCGGCCGCACCAACGAGATCACGCATCTCGCCGCAGCGTTCACGGACGCGGCGGCGCCTCGTCGTCGTTTCCGGTGACGCCGGGATCGGAAAAACGCGTCTCGTCGAGGAGCTTGCCCCGCTGCTTCGCGAACGCGGCGCTCACGTACTCACCGCACGTTGCCACGAAACCGAGGGCATCCCCGTGTTCTGGCCGTGGGTACAGCTCCTGCGCGCGCAAATCGCAGATGTCGATAGGGCTGCGCTCGCCAGCGCTCTCGGAGACCACGCCGCCGATCTCGCCGATCTGCTCCCCGAGTTGCGGGTCCATCTGCCGGACCTCGCGAGCGTCGAGGATCGCGACCCCACGATGGCGCGCTTTCGCTTGTTCGACGCGGTCGCGCGCCTCCTGCGGGTCATGACGGAACGTCGCCCGCTCGCGGTCATCATCGACGATCTTCAATGGGCGGATCTCCCGACGATCCTCTTGCTCCGTGACGCCGCGCGGGAACTGCACCATTCGCGAGTTCTCTTCGTAGTGACCTACCGCGAAGGCGAGCTGAGCCACGATCACCCGCTCGCGCGAAGCCTTCCCGACTTGATCCGTGAGCCCGGCTGCGAGCGCCTCACGCTCACGGGCCTCGGGCGCGACGATCTCGTCACCTTCGTCGCCGCAATGCTCGGACATGAGCCGGTCGCGGCTTTGGTCGATACGATCTATCGGATCACCGAAGGCAATCCGTTCTTCACGCGCGAAGTCGTGCGCTTTCTCGAGAGCGAGGGAATGCTCGATGCGACCGGAACCGTGGGATCGCGCTTCGACTTGCCCCAAAGCCTTCGCGATCTCGTCCGCCGTCGCGCCGACCGGCTCTCGCGGAGCTGCAATCGCCTGCTCGATGTCGGCGCCGTCATCGGACGGGAATTTCGACTCGAGCACGCCGGAGGAATCGCTGACGTCCTGGGTGCCGAGCTGCTGGGCCTCGCTGAGGAGGCGCTCGCGGCGCAGCTCGTCCGGCAGGTCCCATCGGCCTCGCGCCGGTACGCGTTCGTCCACGCGGTCGTGCGCGAGGCGATCTATGCGACGCTTCCGCTCGCGCGTCGTGCCGATCTCCATCGTCGAATCGCGGAGGCGCTCGAGGCCGAAACGGGAGGTGGTCCGGCAGACAACCTCGCCGAGATCGCGCATCACTACTTCGAGGCCGCGTTCGGCGACGGTGCCGTCGACAAGGCCGTCGAGTTCTGCCAGCGCGCCGGCGATCTCGCGCTCCGGCTGTTGGCCTACGAGGACGCGGTAGCGCACTATCGGCGGGCCCTCGACGCTCTCCGCTGGCGCGCCGGAGAGGACGACGTCACGAACGAGCGCCGTGCCGAGCTGCATCGCCTGATCGAGGAAGCAAGCGCGCGGGCGGTGCGCGCCGAGGCCGACAGAGCGCGCGACGACGACGCGACATCCGAAGCGACGCGCGAGACCGCGACCGCGGCGGGGCGCGCGATCGACGCAGCACGTAAAGCGGCGCCGGCCGTCGCAGGCACGAGCACCGTACCGCCCCCCTCGGATGCGCTGACGTTTCGTCGCGACGGCGAATTCTGGACTCTGATGTACGCGGGCACCACGACGCTCGTACGCCATGGACGCGGCCTGTCACTGCTCGCTTACCTCATCCACCATCCCGGCCAGCGTATCCACGTGCGCGAGATGGAAGCGGTGACGCCGAGCGCCAGCAGCGTCGCCGTCGACACCAGCGTTGCGGCGATCTCCGGAGAGACGGAAAGCAGCGGTCTCGGCGATGCCGGCCCACTCCTCGACGCGCGCGCCAAGAGCGAGTACCGCCAACACCTGGACGATCTCGACATCGATCTCGCCGAAGCCGAGCGCAACCACGACCTCGGGCGCATCGAAGCCCTGCGCGCCGACCGCGAGATGATCGTCGCACAGCTTCGCGGCGCCGTCGGACTCGGCGGCCGCGACCGCCGCGCGGCCTCCGACGTCGACCGCATGCGCGTCGCCATCACGCGACGCATTCGCGCCGCGATCCGGCAGATCGCGACGCATCACCCCGCATTCGCCGCGCACCTGACCGCGAGCGTACGGACCGGCTACTTCTGCGCGTACATGCCCGACGCGAGTCAGCGGTCTGCGGGCTGATCGCCATCGGCCTGCCACACGATCGGCACGCGCGGATCAGGGAAGTAGACGCATCGGTGCCCCGTACGGACCGTCGCCGCGAAGTGCGCCGCAAGCGGCGGAAGCCGCTGTGCGAGTCTCTGTAAGACCGACTTGATCGCCCGGGTCGCGCGCACCCGCGCGCGCTCGCGTGCGAGGAAAGACTCGTGCGCGTCAGTGGCACGCTCTTTGGGTGCATCGAGTGTCGGTTCGCGTGGCACGCTGCGGACGAGGTCGATCGCGGTCATGAACTCTCCCGGGCGACGCAGGAGCACCTCCAGCATCTTCAGACCGATCGTGTCGCGAAGGTGACAGGTCACGCCGCCATAAACGATGGTCCAGAATTCGCCCTCGCGACGGAATACGTTTCTGGTGGTGCGCGGGTCCATTGGGAACGACGACGGGTGCGCGTCTGATCGCAACGCGTCAGCCGCTCCCCGTCGTCGCATCGCCATGGGTTCACCTCACGGAGTCGTCGTCGCCGGGACGCAGACCACTCGCAAATCGCTTGCTTTCTTCGCCGCGAGGGGACTGGCGAGGGCGACGTTCGGGAGCGAAGCCGAGAGCGTGACGAGACTTGCGAGGACGAGAGCAGTGCGTGACGTCATGTTTGCCTCCAAAAGTAGTTGCTACATGGTCGCCCCGAAACTTTCAGCGGCGCCGTATCCACGGATTGCAGAACAGGTTCTGACAATGCAGGGCGACCAACTGCTGGCTGTTGTCGGGGTAGGTGATGAGCGGCAGTCCATCCGTGCCGACGGTGACAGATTGAATCTCAAGACCGCCAGTGAGCGCCTGGAACGTGGCGCCGGTGCACGCCTCGTTGGCACAGTGGGCCGCGTAGATCGAGCCGCTGCTGACGTACGTGATCAATCCAAGGCTGTCGACTCCGACCGTAATGGACGTCGACGTAACGATCGAGGCGCCGCCTGGAGCAAGCGTCGAAACCGTCGGACTGGAGCAAGCGAGATCGCCGCAGTGTGCGACTCTGAGATCTCCGGTGTCGTTCGTGACGTAGCTGATCAGGGCCGTTCCGTCGACGCCGGCCGTGATCGACGCGCCGTAGCCGACGTTTCCGCCATTCTGAAGGAACACAATGGGCGCACTGCCGCAAGCGAGGCTGGTGCATTTCTGGTAGCGGACCCCCACGTCGAAACCTGTCGTTCGGTAGACCATCATGGGAAGCCCGTCTCCGGCGATCGTGAGCGAAACGCCGTGCGTCCCAATAAAGCCCGAGCCCGCAACCGTGGTGCCCCCCCCGCCGCCTATGCTGGTGCAGGTCGAGTCGGTGCAGCGTCCGAGCCGCAAGCGTGGCCCTTCGTGGAACGCGATCACCGTCGTGCCGGTGCCATCCACGCCGATGCTGGTCACATCAGAGACACCACCGACGAACAGCGTACTGACGGTCGCCGCGGTGCACGCGACGTTGTTGCAATGCGCCGCCTTGAGGTTTTGGTTGGTGCCATCGACATAGCTGATGACACCGAGGCCGTCGGCGCCGATGGTGATGGATGATCCCGAGCCCACGCTCCCCCCAGCGTCCAGCGTCGACAGCGTCGCACCGGTACACGCGACGTCGTTGCAATGGGCGACCTTGAGATCGTTGGCTGACGCGTCCAGGTAGCTGATGAGGCCGAGGCCATCGGTTCCGATCGTGACGGATGGCGCGCGGGTGGCGGTGCCGTCCACCTGGCTGAGGACGTTGTTGGCCGGCACCAGGCTCGGTCGTGCGAGCGACGGACCCTGCGGCCCCGCCGGACCTTGGGGTCCCGTTGACCCGGGAGGTCCCGCGACTCCCTGTGACCCTGGAGCGCCAGTCGGCCCGGCAGGACCGTCCGGACCTTGAGGTCCGGCGGGACCGGCTGGACCCGCAGGTCCAGTCGCACCATTCGGGCCCTGCGGACCCGGGTTGCCCTGCGGACCTGGTGCGCCTGATGGTCCTGCCGGTCCTGCCACGCCGACGCCCGCCGCCTGCGCCTGACATGCATCGCCGGCGGGAACGACTCCCGTCCCCGTCACCTGCAGATAGAGCGGCGAAGTGGGCGTCACACCGACAAGCGTGTAGCGAAGCTCATCGGTCTTTACCGGCTTCAGCGCCAATTTCGGCCTGAAGAGCTTGAGGCGAGATATCAAGCTCGTATTCTCGATAGGCACGGTCTCGACGTATACGGAGGTCGTACACGTCGCGTCGGAGAATAGCTCGAAAGTGACGCTCGTCCCCGCAATGGCCAGCTTGAGCGGATTTTCTTGCACCGTGTAGATCACGGGGACGTCGATGGTCGCTTGGCAGTCATGCGAGGTCATCGCGATCAATCCAAAGGCGGTAACCGCTATTGCCAGTACCTTCATGTCAACCCTCCTGATTTCGTGACGCTGGCTTCGCTCAATGCGCAGCCGTTCATTGCTCGAAGCAGTAGAGATGGTTTGCGGTGTCGCATCTGACCGACGCGAATACGGTCCAAATCGAATTGGTCGCGCCAGTTTTTGCGAGGCCGACGTTGGTGGCATCGGCGGGCGCGGACGAGGTCCAGTTCTGACAGTGCGTCGTCGCGATCCCGTCGCCGGACGCTTTCGTGTTGGTGAACACGTCGGCGTTGTCGATCAATGTGCCCGTCTCGCTACGATTGATCGCGGCGGAGAGCGTTCCATCGACGAGGTCGGTCCAGTCGTTCGCGACGACGGTGCCGCCGACGAGCTTGTACGGAACCGTGGCCTGGGTGAATCGCATCACGGGACTCTGGGTCGCGTCGGAGAGCCACGCGAGATACGTGCCGCTCAGTCCCGCCGCGGTCGCGAGGCTCTGGCAGGTCGCATCGGCGCCGCTCAACCCGCCGAGGTTGCCCGTCGACGTCGTGCTCGAGATGAAGACCCGCTTGCGAGGCGCGACCGGCGTGGCGGTGGGCGTCGGGGTCGGCGTCACATCGACGCCCGGGGGTGTCGGGGTCGGTGTCGCATCGGCGCACAACGCCGGCTCGATGCACGTGCATACTGAGGGCTCGCCCGTACACATGAAGCCCGGATGCACCTGACACGTCGCTGTGCAGCCGCCGTCTGTGGTGGGGCCTTCGTCGCATTGTTCGGGCGGCGTGATGATCCCGTCGCCGCAGACCGCAACGGGCGTGGACGTCGGCGTCGGCGTCGGCGGATTGCACTCGGCGGGGAGCGGGCTCACGTACTCCGGCACCTGGAGCGCGTCCATGCAGTCGACCTTGAACTCGGTCACGCAGTCGACGCAGTCGACGAGGCTCTGCAGATCGGCGATGGCCGCGCCGCAGCTGGTGCCGGTCCCCGGCTTCGTGACATCGGGGCAGCTGGAGACGAATCCGATCGCTCCCGGTGCTAGGTCGCCGCCGCCGCCGCACATCTTGTCGGCGCCGCCACAGGCCTTGCAGATGGCGGCGACCTTCTTGTCCTCCGCCTTCTGAATCGCTGCCGCCGCTTTGCCGTTCCCGGGGCTCGGGCACGGCGCCGTGGCGGTGCCCTTCATGACTGCGCCCCAACACTTCTGCAGCGCCTTCGATTTGCTGATGAGGAAGGCCTGCGAGGCTTTGATGATCGTCTTCTGGCATTTGCCGACGATGGCGTCGGCGCTCGGCAGCGCGAGATCGGCGGCGTACAGCGCGATCGCCTGATCGATGGCGGCGTCATGCACGCACTGGAGGCACGTCGCGATACCGCCGCAGCCTGGGCCGACCGTGTTCGTGCAGCCACGGCTCTCGAAGTCGGGACAGGCGCTCGGCCACTCGGCATCGTCGTCGCCGACGCCGTCGCAGGTACGATCGTCGCCGCCGCACGCCTTGGCGATCGCGCTGCTAAGCTTCGTCGCGGCCTTGGTGAGCTTGGCCGCGGTAGTCATCTCGGTCGTACAGACCGTGCTCAGCGGCAGCTTGCCCGTGACCTTCGCGATCTCGCATTTCGCGAGCGCCTTCGTCCTTGCCTGCGCGTACTTGGCTCCGGATTTCGCAATTGCCTGTTGGCATTCGGGCACCGTCGCCCGCGCCGGGTGATCGGCCAACACGAGCAGGGCGAGTGCGGAGATGGCGCAGAGAGCGGTGAGTCGACGACGAGCTGAAAGCGTTCGCATGAAAGTCCCCTCCTTGGCTCGAGAGCCAGCCGGTGCGGCTGACTTCTCGATGAAGGGGAGCGTAACCTTCGGAGGAACATGCGGTCCGTGACGAGGAACACCCGGGGCGTTGTGTCGAACTGGAGCAGTGGACGTCGAGCTCGCCCGACAGTCGCGGTTGCTGCCCGCGGGCGCTGCGGGCAGTCGGCTTCTGGACCCCTACGGCGCGACGGTGAAACTCGGCACCAGCGCCGCGGCCGCTTTCATTCTCGCGTCGTACGAGATGAGAACTCGCGCGCCGACGATGTTGGCGAGCGCGAGGTGCATAGCATCCGCCGCGCGCAGAGCCGCGCGACGGCTGGCGCCCAGAAGCAACCGTTCGGCGTCGCGATGTACCTCGCGCGTGGCCTCGACCCAGCGATACTGGCCATCGGCGAGGTCGCGCAGCAGTGCCGCGTACACCCGCCGGGCATGGACGTGATCGAGGTCGCCCTCTCGCGCTCGCCGCGCCAGCGCTGACGTCAACTCCGTCACGGTCAAATCGGAGACGAGGAGATCGCGTCGACCGAGCAGCGCCGCCTCCAGGACGTCGCTACCAGGCTCCGGAACATAGAGCTTGGCGAGCGCGCTCGTATCGAGGTAGACGGGGCTAGAGTCGATCCTCACGGTCCAGCGCCACACTCTCGGAGAGCGGTCGACCGTTGAGCTTCACACCAGCACGCAGGCGGCGATGGGACTTGAACGCCTGGTTCGACTCGCTGCACGGAGGAACGAGGCGCGCGACTGGACGGCCGCGATCGGTGATCAACACCTCTCGCCCTTTCGCCACTTGCTCGAGGAGCACGGAGAGATTCTGACGCGCTTCGCGGATCCCGGCGGTTTTCATGGAAATCATTATGCTACATGTAGCACATCTGTCGCAAACGGTACTGGTGTCGATTGTCGACGTCGTCCCATCGGCGGCAATACGCGAGGCCGTCGCGCGCCGCCGTCGCGCGACGCGGCTTCTTGAAGCGTCGGGACGTCGCTGCTAAGTTCCGGCCTTACTTCGAGAGTTCATCGTCAGAGTGACGCGCGCGCGGCGACGCGTACCCACCGATTTGGGGCAGTAGCTCAGTTGGGAGAGCACCACGTTCGCAACGTGGGGGTCGAGGGTTCGAATCCCTTCTGCTCCACTTCTCCTCCACCCGCGTCGCTCACCGGCAGTCGAAGCGCCGTTCACGCCGCGCCTGCCGTGACGCGGCCGCCGACGTCGCGCGCGAGCTCTGCGGCCGTGGAACTTCTGCCGCGACTTTCTCGTGCGCAGACCCGAGCAGCGCGACGCCGCGCGCGCCGCCGCGTGATCGACGGGTGTTCCTCCCGTCGCACCGGCCGCCGTCACCGACGTGGCTGACAGCCGCGCCGCGCTCCCCTCGCTGTGCCTTTTCACGCACACTGCGTGATTCCACGCACCCGCCAACGCTCGCCCCGCGCTAACTCCGCGATGTAGCAGCGCGCAGTCGGGGCACGTCGGTTGCACGCTGCACTCCAAACGCGCGTCCCCGGGAGGACGCATCTCATCCAAGGAGGATTCAGTCATGAAGGCAGCGAACACATGGGTAGCAACGGGTCTGGCGGTGCTCGTTGCCGCGGCGATCGCCGCGCCCGCGGCGGCGCGCACCGAGCACGAGAAGGCGCAGCTCGAGAGCACCGGCATCGACGACAACGCGCACGGCAGCGCCAATCTGCAGGTGAAGAATGGCACCGACGGGAAGTTCGAGGTGCAGGTGAAGAAGCTCGATCCGCTCGCGATGTTCGACGTGCTGGTGAACGGCGTGCGCGTCGGCAGCATCACCACGAACCGCGGCGGCAACGGCAAGGTTCGCTTCCGCAGCCGCCCGCGCTCGTCGAAGGATCTGCTCCTCGGGTTCGATCCGCGCGGCGCGAGCGTCGTCGTCGAGCGCGCCGACGGCGCGCAGGTTCTCCGTGTAACGCTCGACTCACCGCCGGACGACGGGACGATCGTCTGCTGCGTCCCCGACGACGACGGCGCCGAGTGCGAAGATCGCACCGAGGCCGAGTGCACCGCCGAGGGCGGGACGGTCTCGACCGCGACCTCCTGCTTGCCCGATCCCTGCGCTGATACGACCACCCCACCGGAAGCGGACGAGGTCATCTGCTGCACGCCCGACGACAGCGGCCCCGAGTGCGAGGACCGAACCTCCGCCGAATGCTCCGCCGCGGGCGGCGTCGTCGTGGCGGGCACGTCGTGCGACCCGAATCCTTGCGGCCCGGTGACGCCGCTGGTCGATCCCGACATCCGGTGCTGCGTCCCGCACCACGACAACACCAGCTTCGAGTGCGAGGACCGCACGCCAGCCGAGTGTGACGGCGAGGGCGGCACGAACATGGGCGCCGGGACCTGCACGCCTGATCCCTGCGCCGGGCTCACCCCCTAACTCGACGCACGGACGCACCGTCGTGCGTCGCGACGTCACCGCGGGCCCGGAGCGTTCGACGCTTCGGGCCCGCGGCGCGTGTGCTCCGCGACGCACCAAACGCGCACGCGAGCGCTCTTTCCGAGGTCCTGTTGATCACGCCCGATCCTAGTTTGCCGCCAGCGGCACCCGAGCACGACGGCGTCGGCAGCCGCGTAACCGGCCTGCACATCCTGATCGTCGAGGACGAGCCCGTCCTCGCACGCAACCTGCGCCGCTCGCTCGAGCGCATCGGACACACGGTGGCCGTCGTCGACAGCGGCGAGGCGGGGGTGACGTACGTCCAAGACACCCGGCCCGACCTGATCCTTCTCGACAATCGGCTACCCGGCCGTTGCGGCCTCGAGACCCTGCAAGCGCTGCGCGGCCACGACTCGTCGCTGCTGGTGATCATGATGACCGCGTTCGCGACCGTCGAGGACGCGGTGAGCGCGATGCGGATGGGCGCCGCCGATTTCGTGCGCAAGCCGGTCGGCCTCGCCGAGCTCGAGCTTGCGATCGACCGCGCCGTCCAGAACGACCGCCTCAGGCAGGAGCTGCGCTACCATCGCGGCAAGGGCGACGGGCGGAGCCGCGCGGCGCTCATCGGCAGCTCGGAGGCGATGGAGCAGGTGCGGCGCACGCTCGATCGCCTGCGCAGCGTCCAGCGGACGCGCGGCGGCGGTCCGACGATCCTCGTCACCGGCGAGACCGGCACCGGCAAGGGGCTCGTCGCACGCATGGTCCACGCCGGCGGCGCGCGCAGCGCCGGGCCGTTCATCGAGATCAATTGCACGGCGATTCCCGAGACGCTCCTCGAGGCCGAGCTCTTCGGTTACGAGAAGGGCGCGTTCACGGACGCGCGCACGGCGAAGCCGGGTCTCGTCGAAGCCGCGGAGGGTGGCACGCTCTTTCTCGACGAGATCGGCCACGTCGGTGCCGCTGTGCAAGCGAAGCTCCTGAAGATCATCGAGGAGCGCAGCGTGCGGCGTCTCGGCAGCGTCCGCGACCGCACGATCGACGTCTGGATCCTGGCGGCGACGAATCGCGACCTCGAAGGTGCCGTGCGCCGCGGCGAGTTCCGCGAGGACCTCTATCACCGCTTGCGCGTCCTCGAGATCAGCGTGCCGCCGCTGCGCGAGCGCGACGGCGACGTGCTCGCGCTCGCCGAGCATTTTCTCGCGTCGCACGCGGCGCAATACGGCGTCGCGGCGCCGCAGCTGAGCGCCGCGGCCCGCGAGGCGGTGCGCGCGTATCGCTGGCCCGGCAACGTCCGCGAGCTCGCCAACGTCATGGAACGCGCCGTCCTCCTCGCCGACGGCGGCACGCTCGCGCCGAAGGATCTCGCGATGCTGCCGCCGCTCGAGCCGGCGGCGGAGTTTCGCATCGCGTTCCCGCCGGGGGGCATCGTGTGGGCCGATCTCGAGCGCAGCCTCATTGAACAGGCGCTGACGCAGGCCGGCGGCAACCAGGTCCGGGCCGCGAAGCTCCTCGGCCTCTCGCGCGACGCGTTTCGCTACCGCATGGAGAAGCACGGGATCGGAGCATGACGGCACGGATCCGTACAGGACTGGAGGGGCGGCGTTCGGGCGCGCACGAAGACGGTGGCGCGAGCGGGTCGCATCTCCTGCCTTCAGCGAGCTATGCGCGGCTCTGCATCGCCTGGGTCGCGCTGACGCTCCTCACAGCCCCCCGCATCCGACGATCGCCGCTCCTCGCGCAGGGTCGCCACGCTGGGATATGACGCGGAACGGTTCGTCAGACCGACATGCGCAGCGTGATCGCACGGACGATGCTCTCGATCGCGACTGCAGCCGCAGCTCTGCATCCCGCGCCGGCGGCGGCGATTCCCGTGTTCGCCCGCATCTACAACAAGCCATGCGGCACCTGTCACACCGTCTTTCCGCAGCTGAATCCTCAAGGCGAGGACTTCCGCGCGCACGGCTTCCACGGCTTGCCCACGGCGGTCGAGCCGATGCGCGTCGGCCCGCACCTGCAGCTCCCCGGCACGTTGCCGCTCGCGCTCTACCTCACGGCGGGTGAGGACTTGAGCCAGACGCACGCGCACGGCGAGCCGAGTCCGCTCCGCGAGCACCTCGATCTCGACTACCTGAGCATTCTCGCCGGCGGTGAGCTCGGCCCGCACCTGGCGTTCCTCGTCGACTACGAGATCCTGGAGACGGAGCCGGACGTCGGCAGCTTGACCGTCAACACGCTGCCCGAGCAGGCGTACCTGCAAGCGCACCTCGACACGATGGGGTGGCTCGGCAACGCGCGTCTCGGATGGTTCGAGCTGCCGCTCGGCGTGTCGCCGCGGGTCCACCGTCTCTCGGCCGAGCCCTATCTGACGTACGGACTCACCGGCTGCGCGCTGCTCGACCGCGCGCCTCCCGGTGTGCGCTGCGACGACGTGCCGATCCCGGGCGAGGCGCAGATCGGTGCCGAGCTGAGCGCGCTACGACCGTCGACGGGCTTCGCCTGGGCTGCCGGCGTGACGAACGGCAGCAACAACCAGCTGCACGACGAGGCGAGCCGCGATCTGTATCTGCACCTCTCCCAGGCGATCGGACTCCACCGGCTCGGATTCTTTCTGCTCTACAGCCCGGACGTGTACCGCAACGGGCCGAGCAATCGGACGTTGCGGCTCGGTCCCGACCTCAATTGGTACACACGCCGCTTGCGCGTGCTCGCGCAGTTCCTCGCCAACTACGAGTCGAATCCGACGGGGCACGCGCAGTCGCTGTGGTACTATGCCGGCTTCGTCGAGGGAGAGTGTCGTCTGACGGCGCGCCTCCTCGGATTGCTGCGGGCGGAGTACGCGTGGACGTCGCGCTTCGACGACACGCGCGCGGGCGGCGACGCGCGCGCGCGGCG
Organism: Binatia bacterium; assembly: GCA_041488235.1. GTDB lineage: Bacteria > Desulfobacterota > Binatia > UTPRO1 > UTPRO1 > DP-19. The sequence goes on along the minus strand of JBGPOW010000006.1, from coordinate 21,362 downwards.
GCGGCTCTGGGCGGTCACCGGCGGCGGCCAATGGCTGCTGTTGGAGAACGTGAAGCTCGTCGCGGAGGCGACGTACGGCGAGAACCGCGAGACCGTCAGTGGCGACCCATCGGGCACCTGGTCGGTGACGATGCGAGTCGTGACCGCCTTCTGGGCGCTGCAACCGCTCTTCGGGGTGGATCATTGGTCCGACATGGTGGAGACGCCGTCATCGCGCGCCGCGTACCCCCTCTGAACGCGTGCCGGGCGCCTCTCCGGCTCGCGCGCCTGGTGACGGCGCTGGTGCTCGTCCTCGCGAGCGTCGCGGCGCACGCCGGCACCGTCACCGGCACCGCGACGATCGGCGACGCGCCCGCGGCAAACGCCGTCGTGTACCTCGAGCCGGCGCTGGCGTCGCCGGCGGCGAGCACGCCGCCGCACGCCGTGATGGACCAGAAGAACCTGAACTTCGTCCCCGCAGTGTTGCCCGTCGTCCGCGGTACCGTCGTCGAGTTCACGAACAGCGATGACGTGCAGCACAACGTCTTCACGCCCTCGGGGCTCGCAGGGAAGTTCGACCTCGGGACGCACGGTCCCGGCTACGTCCACAGCGTCACCTTCAGCGAACCCGGCGACGTGCGCATCCTCTGCAACATCCACATGGAGATGGAAGCGCACATCCTCGTCCTGGACGCGCCCTACTTCGCCGTCGTCGCGCGCGACGGCAGCTACGCGATCGGCGACGTGCCCGCGGGCGCGTACACGCTCAAGGTGTGGCGTCAGCACTGGCTGCCCGTCACGCAACCGCTGACGGTGCCGCCGCGCGGCGACGTGCGCGCCGACGTCGCCGCGCGCGGCTGACCGGCGCATGACGGCCCCCACGCCTCGGCGCGGCGTCAGCATCCGCGTGAAAAGCGTGATGCTCGCGGTCGGCTACTTGGTCGCGCTCTCGGTCGTCTACGGCGCGTTCACGCTCTACCTCTATCAACGCGAGCTCGACCAAACGCACGACCGACTGCAGCAGACCGCGCGCATCGTCGCCGCCGAGCTCGACGCGTACGTCGCAACCGGCGGCCACCGGCTGGAGACGGTGAGCCGGCTTCCGGGTTTGGCGTACGGCCTGCAAACGATCCAGGACGCGAAGCGCGACGGATTCATCCCGCCGTGGACGACCTTGCACTATCTCTTCTTCAAGACACCGCCCTTCACCGGCGGCGTGCTCCTCCTCGACCGCAGCGGCAAGGTGCTGTGGACTGAGCCGCCGGACCTGCCCTCGCACGGGCAGACGCTGAGCGATTTGGCGCCGATCGCCGAGATCTACCGCACCGGCCGCAGCGCGATCTCCGGCGTGCTCGCCGCGGATCAGCTCGTCTCGGGGCCGCACGTGCTGATCGGCGTGCCGATTCAAAACGACGGCGGCGAGCTGCAGGGGATTCTCGCCGGCGTGATCGACCTCGCGGCGACGGAGCTCACCGACATTCTCGCCGCGGTGTCGACGGCGGGTGGTCGATTCGTCGACGTCGTCGATCAGAACGGTATCGTCCTCGCCGATACCGATCCGACGCGGCGTTTTCAGCGCGTCGATGCGTCGAACGCCGACGCCGAGCCGCCCATGCTCGCGTCGCTGTCGTTGTCGCATGCGCCGTGGCGCGTACGCGCGGGGCAGTCGCCGACGCACGCGATGGCGCCCATCTGGCAGTTCCAACGCGCGCTCTGGGGGATCGGCCTCGCGCTCTTGCTTGCCGCCGCGCTCGTCGCCGCGCCGGTGCTGAACGGATTCGTCCGCGCGATCAAGCAGCTCACCGACGCCGCCGAGACGGTCGCGCGCGGCGACCTCTCGCAACCGGTCGCGATCGGCGACCGGCGCGACGAGCTCGCGACGCTCGGGCGCTCGTTCGAGCAGATGCGCGTCGAGCTCGAGCGCTCGCGGCACGCGCTCGAGCAGCGCCTGGCGGAACGCGAGGAGCTGATCCGCCTCTTGCTGCGCGCGAACGAGGAGCTGCACGCTGCGCAAGCGCGCTTGATCGAGACCGAGCGGTTCGCCGCGATCGGGGAGCTCTCGGCTTCGGTCGCACACGGGATCCGCAACCCGCTCGCGGGTATCAAGGCGGCCGCCGAGTTCGCGAGCTTGGAGATTTCGGACGGGCATCCGCTGCGTGAAACGATCACGGACATCGTGACGGAGGCCGACAAGCTCGAGGCGCGGATCACGAACCTGCTCGATTTCGCCAAGCCTTTCGAGCCGCACCCGGCGCCGTGCCGCATCGCCGACATCGTCGCCGACGCGGCCGCGTCGCTGCAGAGTCAGATGACCGCGCGCGGCATCGCGCTCGTCGTCGACGCCGATCCCGCGCTGCCGCCCGTCGAGCTCGACTACGCGCAGATCGAGCAGGTGTTGCTCGTGCTGCTGTCGAACGCCGTCGATGCGATGCCGGCGGGCGGCCGCATCACGATCGCGGCGCGAGTCGTCGAGGACGGCCGTGTGCGGATCGACGTCGGCGACACCGGCCCAGGCATCCCACCCGACCAGCTGCGCCGCGTGTTCACGCTCTTCTTCACCACGAAAGCGCGCGGGACGGGCCTAGGCCTCGCGGTCGCGAAGAAGATCGTCGAGCGCCACCGCGGCACGATCACCGTCCACAGCGAGCCGGGAAACGGGACGCGCTTCACGATCGACCTGCCGCTCACGGCAACGGTGCCGTGAACCGCGACTCGCGAGGCGGCGGGCTGGGTGAGACGCGCGCGGTGTGACTCTCCGCACCCGTTGTGCGCACTGAACCTTTTGCGCACGCGCGGTGCGGGGGGTCACACCGCGCGCGTCTCACTCAGTCCGCCACCTCGCGCCTACGATCCCTGCCGTTCCCGAGTGCTTTTTGATAGGCGTGCATGCGTTTCAATGATCGCCACTCGCGTTGCACCGATGATCGTTTCGCCATGAGCGCCGACGAATCCGCTCCCGACCGCATGCGCGGCCTGCAGATCCTCATCGTCGAGGACGAGGCGGTGCTGGCGCGCAATCTCGCGCGCTCGCTCGCGCGCATGGGACACACCATCTCCACCGTCGAGAGCGGCGAGGCCGGCCTCGCGTACGTGCAGCGCGACGGCCGTCCCGACCTCGTCCTCCTCGACAACCGCCTGCCGGGCGCGAGCGGGCTCGAGACGCTGCAGGCGCTGCGCGCGCACGACCCGTCGTTGCTCGTCATCATGATGACCGCGTTCGCGACGCTCGAGGACGCGGTGACGGCGATGCGTCTCGGCGCCGCCGATTTCGTCCGCAAGCCGATCGGCATCGCCGAGCTCGAGCTCGCCATCGAGCGCGCCATCCAACACGAGCGGCTGCAGCAAGAGCTGCGGTACCACCGCGGCAAGCGCGACGCGCGCGGCGGCGGTGGGCTGATCGGCACCTCGGAGGCGATGGCGCAGGTACGGCGCACGCTCGAGCGCCTGCGCGGCATCCAGCGCGCGCGCGGCGGCGGCCCGACGATTCTCGTGACCGGCGAGACCGGCACCGGCAAGGGACTCCTCGCACGCACGCTGCACGCCGAGGGCGCGCGCGGCGGCGGACCGTTCATCGAGATGAATTGCACGGCGATTCCGGAGACGCTCCTCGAGGCCGAGCTCTTCGGCTACGAGAAGGGCGCGTTCACCGACGCGCGTGCCGCGAAGCCCGGCCTCGTCGAGGCGGCCGAGGGCGGCACGCTCTTCCTCGACGAGATCGGCCACGTCAGCGCCGCCGTCCAGGCGAAGCTCCTCAAGGTGATGGAGGAGCGCACCATTCGCCGTCTCGGCAGCGTCCGCGACCGGGCGACGGACGTCTGGATCATCGCCGCGACGAACCGCGACCTCGAGCAGGCCGTGCGCCGCGGCGAGTTCCGCGAGGACCTCTACCACCGCTTGCGCGTGCTCGAGCTGCGGATGCCGCCGCTGCGCGAGCGCGGCGACGACGCGCTCGAGCTCGCCGACCATTTTCTGGCGCAGCACGCAGCACAGTACGGGGTCGCCGCACCGACGCTGAGCGCCGCGGCGCGCGAGGCGCTGCGTGCCTACCGCTGGCCGGGAAACGTCCGCGAGCTCGCGAACGTCATGGAGCGCGCCGTCCTTCTCGCCGAGCACGACACGCTCGCGCCCAAGGATCTCGCGTTGCTGACAGCGCAGCAGCCGACGTCGGAATTCCGGGTGACGTTCCCGCCGGACGGCATCGTGTGGGCAGACCTGGAGCGCAGCCTGATCGAGCAGGCGCTGGCACAAGCGGGCGGCAATCAGGTACGCGCCGCGAAGCTCCTCGGCCTCTCGCGCGATGCCTTACGGTATCGGATGGAGAAGCACGGCATCCGCGCCTGACCGGCGGCGACGCGACGACGACACCTTTGCTGGGCACGGAACGCGACTGCCACGCCGCCGTCCGTGTGCGCACGTCGTCTTCGATGTGCTCCGATGTGGCGCAGAAAAAATCACTCGTGACTCGCCCGTACTCCACTTTAATCGTTGCGACCGCGCACAATTGTGGTATCGCGACCACGGGTCTCATCGTGAATCACGAACATCAGCGTTGCCCCAAGGAAGGGTCACCATGCACGCACCTCCCCCAGCACGCCGCATGGCCGGATTTCGCCACACAGTCGCGGTGTTCGCGAGCCTCGCGGCATTGGTGCTCGCGCCCGCCGCCGCGCTCGCCAGCCAAGCGTGTCTCACGAGTACGTTCAGCGCCTCGCCGGCGGTCCATACCAATGTAACGGGCCACACCGACTCCAATCCCCCGAACTCCTTCGACGGCGGCGCGCAGCTCTACGCCGGCACTTTCAACATTCAAATAGACGCCGGCCCCGTCACGGAGGCGTACTGCATCGATCTCCTCCAGAGCATCGGCGCCGGCAACTGCGTTCCGCAGATCGCTCCGCCGACGTATGCGAACGCCTGTCAGGTGCGATACATCCTCAATAACTTCTATCCGAACGGTGCCGTTCCGTCGGGCGAGACGTCTGCCCAGGAAGCCGCCGCGATCCAGGGAGCGATCTGGTTCTACACCGACGACTTCCACGTCGACAGTCCGTCGACGATCACGACCCGCGCGCAGGCGATCATCACCGCCGCACAGAATCAGTGCGGCTCGGTGGCCGCGGTACCGCAGACTTTGACGGTGGCACCGGCCACGGCCACGAGCACGCTCCATCAGGGCAACCCGTCGCTGGACACGCACACGGTGACGATCACGCTCACCGACACGAACAGCCAGCCGATACCCAACTATTCTGTGACGGTCACCGTAACCGGCGTGTCGGGGACGCAAGTCTTTCCCGTCACCACCGACGCGAACGGCCAAGCCACCGTCACGTATACGAACGCCAATCACACGGCAGGCAACGACACGATCACCGCGACGGCGAGCTTCACCGTGCCCGTCGGTCTCGAGTACAAGGACTCGACGCACCAGGGCATCGTGCTCGCCGGGCCACCTGAAAACGGCAGTGTGACCGGTACGGCGAGCAACAGCTGGGCCGCTCCGACCCCAACGGCGACGCCGACCGCGACCGCGACACGCACCGCCACGGCGACGCCGACCGCCACGCCGACCGCGACGACCACCCCGACGCCAACGACCACCGCAACGGCAACCGCCACCGCAACGGCAACCGCCACCGCAACACCGACGGCCACGGCAACACCGACCAGCACCGCAACGCTTACGGTCACCGCAACACCCACTGACACCGCCACGCCGACCGGCACGCCGACCACGACCGCAACGCCGACGGACACGGCGACCCCGACCGGCACCGCAACGCTTACGGTCACCGCAACACCCACTGACACCGCCACGCCGACCGACACGCCGACGGCGACCGCAACTCCGACCGCGACGAGAACGTCGACGGCAACGCCGACGCCAACCGACACGGCAACATCGACCCCGACGCCGACACCGACGGCGACCGCGAGCTCGACCGCGACCCCGACGGCCACGAGCACCACGACGGCAACGGCGACCGCAACCCCGACCGCAACGCTGACGGCGACCGCCACGCCGACCGCGACCACAACGCCGACCGCCACCGCTACGGCGACTGCGACATCGAGCGCGACGGCGACGCCAACCACGACGTCGACCGCGACGCCGACGCCCAGCGCCACCACGACGCCGACCGCCACCGCGACGCCGACCGCCACCGCGACGCCGACCGCCACCGCAACGGCGACGCCGAGCGCAACGGCAACGCCGACCTCGACGTCAACGGGACCGACGCCGGCGCAAGACCCATTCCAGTGCTATGAGCTGAACCGCGTACCGATTCCGCGCTTCACGGCGTCACTCGCCGATGCCTTCGGGCCGAGTACGGTCGAGGTCGTTCGACCGCATCGCATCTGCAATCCGGCCAACGTGGACGACGCCGATCCGACGGCGGTCAACGATCCGGGGCACCTGGTCGGATACATCATCCGGCAGGTGACGCCGCACTTCATCAAGATCATCAACCAGATCGTGACGGATCAGTTCGGCTCACTGACCCTGGATCTCGTGCGACCCGACTACATGAAGGTCCCGAGCGCGAAGAGCTTGACCGGCCCGCCGGGGCCGCTCGTCGGCTCGACCCTCAACCACTTCAAGTGTTACCGCGTGAGACACGCGAAGCGCCGCGTCCCACTGGTCACGGTCGACGACGAGTTCGGCTCGCTGACGATGAAGGTGACCAAGCCGTTCCGGCTCTGCGTCCCCGCCGACAAGAACGGCGAGGGTATCAACGATCCGCAGACACCCTTGATGTGCTACGTCGTGAAGACGACGCCGGGCCAGCCTCGGTTCCGCGCTCCCGCGCAGCCGATCTACGTCGACAACCAGTTCGGCGCGACGACATTCTTCGTCGATCACCTGCGCGAGCTGTGCGTGCCCGCGACGCTTGGGCCGTGAGAATTCACGCTTCCGGCGGGTGAGGTCCTTCCTACCGGCGACGCAGCCTGCCATATGGTACGGGACAACGACCCCGCACCCGCATTCCGTGCACGACCCTGCACGGGCGCCGAGGAGGATCTGCCATGAAAGAGTTCGGCTTGTTCATCAATGGTCGGTGGGAAGCCGCCAAGGGCGGCAAGACCGCGCCCACGATCAATCCCGCGACCGAGGAGCCCTGGGCGACCGTCGCCGTCGCCGACCGCGAGGACGCGCGTAAGGCGGTCGCCGCCGCGAAGAAGGCGCACGAAAGCGGCGTGTGGCGTAACAAGTCGCCGCAGGAACGCGGAGAAATATTACAGAAGGTCGCGATGGCGGTCTTCGAGCGTCAGAGCGAGCTCGCGGCGGCCGAGGTGCAGGACGGCGGCGGCACGATGCGCAAGGCGATGAGCATGGACGTGCCGGGGACGGCGCAGACGTTCATGCACTACGGCCAGTACATCTGCGGCGACGAGTACAAGGCGATGCTGCAGGAGGAGTACGACGAGATCGCGCCGGTGCCGAGCAAGAATTACGTCGTGCGCGAGCCGATCGGCGTCTGCGTCGGCATCACGCCGTGGAACTTCCCGATGATCATGGCGTCGTGGAAGATCGGGCCGGCGCTCGCCGCCGGCAACTGCGTCGTCTTGAAGCCGGCGTCCGTCACCCCGGTGACGAGCCTCATGCTCGGCGAGATCTGCACCCAAGCCGGCGTCCCCGCCGGCGTCGTCAACGTGATCAGCGGCCCGGGCGGCGCCGCCGGCGAGGAGCTCGCGACCTCTCCCGACGTCGGCAAGGTGGCGTTCACCGGCTCGACCGAAGTCGGGCGACGCATCATGCAGCTCGGCGCCGGCACCTTGAAGAAGGTGACGCTCGAGCTCGGCGGCAAGTCGCCGAACATCATCCTCCCCGACGCCAACCTCGATACCGCCGCGCTCGGCGCCCTCTTCGGCACGTTCATGCACCAGGGCCAGATCTGCGAGTCGGGGACGCGCGTCCTCGTCCACGAGTCGATCCACGATCAGTTCGTCGAGAAGATGATCGCCGGCATCAAGCGCATCCAGATCGGCGACACGATGGAGATGTCGACGGGCATGGGGCCGCTCGTCAGCTCCGCGCAGCGCGACACCGTCGAGAAATACGTCGCGATCGGCCGCGACCAGGGCGCCAAGTGCGTCGCCGGCGGCAAGCGTCCCGCCAACATGGCGAAGGGCTACTACTACGAGCCGACGATCTTCGACGAGGTCGACAACAAACAACGCATCGCTCAAGAAGAAATTTTCGGGCCCGTCGTGTCGGTGATCCGCTACCGCGACGACGACGAGGCGGTGCGCATCGCCAACGACTCCGTCTACGGCCTCGGCGGCGCGGTGTGGTCGGCCAACAAAGATCACGCCATGGCGGTCGCGCGTCGCATCGACACCGGAACCGTGTGGATCAACGATTACCACATGATCAACCTCCGGTTCCCGTTCGGCGGCTACAAGCAGAGCGGCGTCGGCCGCGAGCTCGGCAAGTGGGGTCTCGCCGAGTACCACGAGGTGAAGCACATCCACGTCGGCGAGAACACGCCGCCGGAAGGCAAGTTCTACCTGCAGTTGTTGCTCAACTGATCGTTCCCGAGTGACCGCGGACGCGCGGCGGCGGGCGGCTGTGGCCGCCGGCCGTCGCGCCGGCGCGGTCGCCGCTCATCTCCGCCGTGACGACCGTGCACATCACGCCGCGCGCCGCCGCCGTCGTCGCGCGCGTCCGCGCCGAGCGCGCCGGCACGCTGACGTTCACGATCGACGGCGGCTGCTGCGAAGGCACCGCGCCGCATCTCTTCACCGATGCCGTTCTCGGCTCGGGCGCCGAGAAGATCGGCGAGGTCGAGGGCGTCGGCGTCTACCTCCAGCCGGCAATGGTCGAGCCGTACCGCGCGGCCGAGGTCACGATCGACGTCGTCGACGACGCCATGTCCGACGCGATGTCGCTCGAGACCGAGTACGGGCTGCGCTTCGTTCTCCGCGAAGGGCGCGTCGAGCCCGCGTGATCACGTCGTTCGCGGCGGGCGGCTGATCGTTCGATCAACGTTCTCCGCGGGCAGGGGGAGACGCGCAGGGGTGTCCGTTGCACCCCGCGTGCGCAAAAGGTCCCGGGCCCACAACGGGTCAACGGCACACCCCTGCGCGTCTCCCCCTGCCCGGGACAGCGCGTGCTCGGCTGAACACCGCGCACGACGCTGCGTCCACCGTCCTCGGCCCGCAGCTCGCGCACGACGCCGCGCCGAGCGGCACTCGGACGCCGCGTTCACAGTGCCGCACCCTTCGGCCGGCAGCGCGTGTACGGATCGCGCGCGGCAGCGCCGCCGCGCCGTCGGTGCCGCCGCCGTGGACGCGCACGAGCTTGTCGACCTCGCCGCGGATGCACTTGCGCACCGCCTTCCGCATGCGCTCGGCATTCTCGAGCTCCGCCTGCAGCTCGGCCGGACGCTCACGGTACGCGAGGCGGGCCCGCGCGTCCGGCGTCGGTGTCGCGTCGGCCTCGCGCAGCGCCGCCGTGCCGGCGAGGTCGACGACGTGGAGCTCGCGTCCGGGGTGCCGGATCAGCTCGGCCAGGTAGTGCAGCCCTTTCGCATCAGGGACACGCACGGTCCGTCCCGCGAACGCCAGCGACCAGTACGCACCCGCGCGGCGAAACGAACGCGGGGATCATCGGGTACTGTTCGGCGAGGGTGCGGATCGGGAGCTCCAGCTCCGCGAGCCGTCCCTGCTCACGGCGCAACGTGAAGAGCTGCACCATGTAGAGCAGGGTCGCGTTCGGCGTGCGCGCGCGTTGGCCGAGCGCGAAGACCTCGTCGATCAGCGTCTCCGCCTGCGCGAGCCGTCCGGCGAGCAGCATACGCATCGCGCGCCGCGCCACCGCGTGCCACTGGTAGTATGGCTGGCCCGACGAAGAGCGGTTGTCGCGTGTTGTCCATGCGCGCGCGAGCCACGAGTGTAACGAGCCCCGTCGCGTCGCGGCAAGTCGTGCGACGCGAGCACGGCCGATCGCTTCACTTGACGACCTCTAATCTATTCTGTTCCATCGGGCTTCATGACCGAAACGGCAGGGGAAGCTTCGATCGGCGCGCGATCGAGCGACGATCCGCTCCGGGGCGTGCACGGCCTCACCGCCGCCGAGGTCGCGGAGCGCCTGCGACGCGAAGGGTTCAACGAGCTGCCGGGTCGCGATCGCCGCCGAATGGGACGGCTCGCCGTCGACGTCTTGCGCGAGCCGATGTTCGCGCTCCTCCTGGCGTGCGGCGCCATCTATTTTCTCCTCGGCGATCCCCAGGAGGCGCTGCTGCTGCTCGGCTTCGTCGTGCTCGTCGCGGTGATCACCGTGTACCAAGAGCAGAAGACCGAGCACGCGCTCGCGGCGCTGCGCGACCTCTCGAGCCCGCGCGCCCTGGTGATCCGCGACGGCGTCCGCCAGCGCATTCCCGGGCGCGAGGTGGTGCGCGGAGACGTGCTCGTGCTCTCGGAGGGTGACCGCGTGCCCGCCGACGCAGCGCTGCGCTCGTCTTCGCACGTCGCGGCCGACGAGTCGCTGCTCACCGGCGAGTCGGTACCTGTCCGCAAGCTCGCGATCGACGGCGTGCCCACGCTCGGCCGACCCGGTGGCGAGGATCTCGCGCTCGTCTTCGCGGGGACGCTCATCACGCGCGGCCAAGGAATCGCCGAGGTGCTCGCCATCGGGGCGCGCACGGAGATGGGCCGCATCGGCAAGGCGCTCGCAGCGGTCGAGCCCGAGCGCAGCGCGCTCCAGCGCGAGACCGCGCGACTCGTGCGCCGCCTGCTCGTCGTCGCCGTCACACTCTGCGTGGTGGTCGTCGCCGCGTACACCGTCACGCGCGGCGATTGGCTGGGCGGGTTCCTCGCCGGGCTGACGCTCGCCATGGCCATCCTGCCGAACGAGTTTCCTGCCGTGCTGGCGATCTTTCTCGCACTCGGCGCCTGGCGCATCTCGCGCAAGAACGTGCTCACGCGACGGGTCCCCGCGCTCGAGGCGCTCGGATCCGCGACCGTGCTGTGCGTCGACAAGACCGGGACGCTCACCCAGAACCGCATGACGGTGCGCGCCCTCGCCTGCGCTGCCGGATCCTACGAGGTGCCGCCCGAGGAAGGCGCGATCCCGGAGGCGTTCCACGAGATCGTCGAGTACGGAATCCTCGCCAGCCAGCGTGATCCGTTCGATCCGATGGAGAAAGCGTTCCAGGATCTCGGCAGCCGACGGTTGGCCGGCACCGAGCACCTCCATCCGAATTGGACGCTCGTCCGCCAGTACCCGCTCTCCGACAGGCTGCTCGCGATCTCCCACGTCTGGCGCTCGCCCGACGGCGCGGAGTACGTGATCGCGGCGAAGGGCGCGCCGGAGGCGATCGCCGATCTCTGCCACCTCGACGCCGGGCGCAGCGACGGCATACGCGCCGAGGTCGCGAGGCTGGCCGCCGCAGGTCTGCGCGTCCTCGGCGTCGGCCGCGCCCGGTTCGCACCCGCGACGCTGCCGCCCGAGCAGCACGACTTCGACTTCGAGTGGGTCGGTCTCGCCGGCCTCGCCGATCCGATCCGCCCCGGCGTCCCCGCCGCGATCCGCGAGTGCCGCCAGGCGAACATCCGTGTGCTGATGATCACCGGCGACCATCCCGAGACGGCGCGCGCGATCGCGCGCGAGATCCGCCTGCGCGACTCCGACGTGCTCACCGGGCTCGAGCTCGAAGCGCTCGACGACGCCACGCTACGCGCTCGCCTGCGTGCCGTAGACGTGTTCGCCCGCGTCGCTCCCGAGCAGAAGCTGCGTCTCGTGCAGGCGCTACAAGCGGCCGGCGAGGTGGTCGCGATGACCGGCGACGGCGTGAACGACGCACCCGCGCTCAAGGCAGCGGACATCGGCATCGCGATGGGCGGCCGCGGCACCGACGTCGCGCGCGAGGCCGCGGCGCTGGTGCTGCTCGACGACGACTTCTCCTCGATCGTCGCCGCGATCCGTCTCGGCCGCCGGGTGTTCGACAATCTGCGGAACGCGATGGCCTACGTGCTCGCGGTGCACGTGCCGATCACCGGCATGTCGCTCGTGCCCGTGCTGCTGGGGTTGCCGCTGGTGCTGCTGCCGGTGCACGTCGCCTTCCTCCACATGATCATCGAGCCGGCGTGCTCGGTCGTGTTCGAGATGGAGGCCGAGGACCCGGCGGTGATGCGGCGCCCGCCGCGCGATCCGCGCGTGGCGCTCTTCGGCGGCGCGCTCCTCGTCCCGAGCCTCCTTCAAGGACTGAGCGTGCTGCTCATCCTGAGCGCCATCTTTCTCTCGACGCTCTGGCGCGGCAAGGATGAGCTCGAGGCGCGGGCGCTCACGTTCACGACGCTGATCGTCGCCAACGTCGCCTTGATCCTGACCAACCGCTCGTGGAGTCGGACGATGTGGGAGACCTTGCGCCAGACCAACCGCGCACTCTGGTGGGTCGTGGGCAGCGCGTTCGGGCTCCTCGCGCTGGTGCTGTATGCGCCCGCGCTCCGCGCCGTGTTCCGCATGGGAGTGCTGCACGGCGACGATCTCGTGGTCTGCGTCGGCGCCGGCGTGGTCGGTGTGACGTGGTTCGAGGCCTTGAAGGTGCTCCGGCGAAGACGCGGCTGAGGCTCGCGCCGCGGACGACGGCCACCTCCTTGAAGCTCAGCCCCTTCAGCAGCAGGAAGGCGACCTCTTTCTCCGCTGGCGTCAGCTGCCATTCCTCGAGCTGGCGGTCGATCGCCGCGGAAAGTCCGCGCAAGAGGTCGGCGGGCGTGCGCGCCAATGCTCCGCTTCCGCTTCGGCGCGCGCGATCGAGCCGCTCGCCGCGGAGAGTCGCGTCCGCAACCTGTCGCATCGCCGATCTCGATGACCGTCCCCGCGGCGAGCGACACCGCGAAGCCGGCGGCGCGCGACGCACGCGGCGAGTAACCGACGTACTCGCAGAGATCGGCCATGCCGCGCGCGCGCTCAGGACTCCATCGTGCCCAGCAGGCGCAGCAGCGCGTCGAGGATCGTCAGCGGATGCGGCGGGCAGCCGGGGACGTAGAGGTCGACCGGCAGCATGGCGTCGACGCCGTTCCGCACTTCGGGATGATCGACGAAGGGCCCGCCGGAGATCGCGCACGCGCCGACCGCGATGACGAGCTTCGGCGCCGGGATCGCGTCGTAGGTCTTGCGGAGCGCGGCCGTCATGTGTCCCGAGATCGCGCCCGTGACGAGCAGACCGTCGGCGTGACGCGGCGACGCGACGAACTGAATTCCGAAGCGCGCCAGGTCGAAGACGACGGTGCCGAGGACGTTCACGTCGGCCTCACAGCCGTTGCACCCGCCGGCGCTCACCTGTCGCAGCTTGAGCGATCGGCCGAACATGCGGCGCATCTCGCGATCGAGGGCGGCGACCGCGGGCGGCGCGTCGCCGGCGATCACGAGATCCTCGCGCCGGCGCGCGGCCAGTCGATGCTCGCGGCCGTGGGTGAGCGCGCCTTCGGGACAGGCGTCGGCGCAATCCGTACAGAAAAGACAGCGGCCGAGGTCGAGCGTGGGGCGCGCACCGTCGACGCGGATCGCGTCCGTCGGACAGGCGTCGGCGCAGTCGCGGCAGCCGGCCGCGCAGCGTGCGGGATCGAGGCGTGGCAGGCCGCGGAAGCGCTCCGGCAGCGGCGGGACCGCAGTCGGATACGCGAGCGTGCGGCGGCCTTGATGGACGCGCGCGAGGAGCGCCTTCAGCATGTCGGGATCCTAGAGATCATGGCCGCAATACGAGAGATTGAAGCTCTTGTTGCAGAGCGGAAAATCCGAGATCTGCTGGTCGCGCATGGCGATCGCGAGTCCGGGCCAATTGTGGAAGGACGGATCGACGATCTTGTAGGTCGCGAACCGGCCGTGTGCGTCGGTGACCGCGACGTGACAGATCTCGCCGCGCCAGCCTTCGACCAAGGACACGGCGAGGGCTGCCGATTGCGGCGGCTCGACGGGCACGCGAGTCGGCCCCTCGGGTAACGCGCCGAGCTGCTCCTTCACGAACGCCGCAGATCGTTGGATCTCCAGCCAGCGCACGTACGCGCGCGCGAAGACGTCGCCGGTGTGCCACGTCGCGACGGGAATGTGCACGAAGCGGAAAATCCCCGACGGAAAATCGTGCCGCACGTCGCGCCCGACGCCGCACGCGCGCGCGGCGACACCGACGAGGCCGAGCGCCTCGCATGCGTCGCGCGGGAGCGCGCCGACGTCCTCGAAGCGCGCCTGCACCGACGGCTCGTCCCAGAGCATCCCGATTGCCTCGCCGAGGTCCACCATCGCCGCGTCGAGCCGCGTGATGAGCGCGGCGGACGTGGCCGCATCGATGTCGAAGCCGGTGCCACCCGGTCGCACCAGGCCGCGTCCGAAACGGCTGCCGCAGAGCATCGCGGTGGCGTTCAAGAAGTCGCCGCGGATGCGGCCGCAATGCGACGCGGTCGGCAGATAGCCGACGTCGCCGGCCAGCGCCCCCAGGTCGCCGGCGTGATTGGCGATGCGCTCGAGCTCGAGCGCGACGCCGCGGAGCACCTCGGCGCGCGCCGGGATGCGACAACGCCCGAGGCCCTCGAGCGCCTGACAGTACGCGATCGCGTGCCCCACCGACGTGTCGCCGGCGAGCGTCTCCATGTAGTGGATCGTGCGCTTGTCCGGTCCGCCGGCGAGCGCCCGCTCGATTCCGCGATGCTGGTACCCGAGCGCGATTTCCAGGTGCAGCACCGTCTCGCCATGACATTGGAACCGGAAGTGGCCCGGCTCGATGACGCCGGCGTGAACCGGGCCCACCGCCACCTCGTGCACCTCGTCGCCGCCGACCTCGAAGAAGCGCGTGCCCATCGACGGCTCGATCGCGCGCACCGGCTTCAACCACGGATGTCCGAGCGGTTGCACGCCGGACTGCTCGGCGATCTCGCACTCGAATCGGTGCGCCTGTGGACAGCGCGGAGTGAGCGCGGCATACGACGCCTCCACGTCGGTGGCCATGAGGAGCGCCATCCCCGTCTCGTCGTTCGCGACCACGGCGATCAAGCGGGTGCGCCGCGGGTCGAGCACCTGGCCGAAGAATGCCGCCAGCCGCCCGCCGGCGTCGAGGCTCGCGAGGACCTCCGCCATGAACGCGTCGACGCCGAGCACCGGCAGGTCGCCGGCCGGGGCCGGCTCGCCGTTGCGCAGCAAGAGTGCGGTGCCGGCCGCCACCTGCCTCACCCGAGCGTGCGCGCCGCTTGCTCGAGCACGCTCCGCAACGGTGCCGGAATGTACACGCCGAGGAGGAGCACGGCCGCGGCAAGCGCGAGCGCCGGCATCACGGCCGACAGCGGCTCATGACCGACCTGGCTCGAGCGCGGCGCCACCGGCACACCCTGCGCCATGCCGAGGATCGCGGTCGCCATGCCGACGAAGATCACCGCCAGCAGCATAAGCAAGACGATCGCCACGCCGATGCGATCCTGGGCGAAGACCGCACGCAGCAGGGTGAACTCGCTCGGAAAGAGCGCGAACGGCGGCGAGCCGGTGATCGCGAAGAGTCCGACCACCCACAGGCCTCCGGAGATCGGCAGCACGCGCAGCACGCCGCTGACCTCGGTCGTCGATTTCGAGCGATACGCAGCGAGGATATTTCCCGACACGAGGAACAGCATCGCCTTCGTGAGCGAGTGACCGAGGGCGTGCAGCAGCGCGGCGAAAGCTCCGACGCCGCCGACGCCCACGCCGAGGGCCAGTATTCCCATGTGCTCGACGCTCGAGTACGCGAGCATCCGTTTGTAGTCCGTCTGTCCGACGATGAAGACGGCGGCAACGGCTATCGACAGGATCCCGAAGATCACCAACAGCTGCTGTCCGAAGGCGGCCTGGCCCGCGGCCGCGCACACCTGCTGGATCCTCAGGATGCCGAGGAACGCGCAGTTCAGCAGCGCACCCGAGAGGAGCGCCGAGGCGACGGACGGCGCCTCGCTGTGGGCATCGGGCAGCCACGTATGCAAAGGCGCGATGCCCATCTTGGTGCCGTACCCGACCAACAAGAGCAGAAACGCCGCCTTCAACCACGGCACGTTCAGCCGCGGCGCCTCGCGCACCAGGTCGTCCAGGATCAACGGCACGGGCGGGCCGCCGGGATTCGCCGCCGCGACGGCGAGAAAGAAATTTCCGAGCAGCGCGAGCGCGATCCCGACCGAGCAGATCAGCAGGTACTTCCACGTCGCCTCGAGCGAGCGGTGATGGCGGTGAAAATAGATGAGCGGCGCGCTCGCCAACGTCGTCGCCTCGATCGCCACCCAGAGCAACCCGAAGCGATGGCTCGTCGTCACGAGCGTCATCGCCGCGAGGAAGAGCAGCATGCACGCCGTGAAGGTCGGCTCGGGGGCGTTTGCGAACAGCAATCCCTCCTCGAAATCACGGTGGGTCCCGCGCTGCTCGCGACCCAAGTACCCGACGCTGTACGTCGCGGCCGCGAGAAAGAGGACGCTGGTGATGGTCAGGAACAGGCGGCCGGCGGCGTCGAGCTGCAGCCATCCGCCCAGCACCGGCGCCGGTTGCCGTACCCACATCGCGGCGGTCAGCGCGGCGTGCGCGATTGCCGTCGCCACCAGCAGGGCACGGCGCGGCGCATCGGGTCGCACGAAGTACGCGGCGGCTGCGGCGAGCGTCGGCACCAGAAGCAAGGCGAGGATCATCATGTCCAGTCGTGGAGCGCCGCCAGTTGGTCGGCATCGATGTGATCGAACTCGCGATTGATGTGAAAGATCGCGATGCCCATCACGAACACGGCGACGAACACGTCGAGCAGGACGCCGAACTCGACGACCATCGGCACGTCCGCTGTGAGGCCGACGCCGAAGACGTAGATGCCGTTCTCGAGCACCAGGTAGCCGAGCACCTGCGTCAACGCCTTGCGCCGGCTGACGATCACGAACAGGCCGAGGAGCGTGGTGAAGAACGCCACCGGCACGACCAGCGACGAGATCGGCGGCGCCGGCAGCGGCAACCGTGCGCTCAACCAGAATGCGACCGGCAGCGTCAACCCCCCGATCAGGAGCGACACGTTGTAGCTGACGAACGGCTCCACCTCGCGGCGGACGTCGGCCGTGCGCAGGACTCGGGACAGCAGCCACGGAAACGCCGCTCCCTTGAGGGTAGCGATCGTCACCGCCAGTACCAGCACGCGCGCCGAGAGCGCGTGCTGGTGCGCGGCGAGCGTGAGCAGCGCGAGCAGCACGCCCTGCGCGGCCACGATCCGGATGTGGCGCAGGAGCCGACTGGAGCCGAGCAGCACGAAGCCGGTCAGCACAAGACAGACGAGAATCGTGTCGGTCCACGTGCTCATTCGGTCACCGCAACATCAGGACCAATGCGACCGTCGACAGCACACTCGCACCGATCAGCAGCTGGGGAACGCGGAGCAGGCGCAGGCGAGCCATCGACGACTCGATCAGCCCGGTGACGATCGCCAGCGCGACCATGCCTGCCATCGCGGCCGCGCCGTCGATCCAGACCGATCCGGTCCGCACCGGGACCACGAGACCCACCACCAGGGCGCCGAGCAGCCACAGCTGGAGCGCGCTGCCGTACTCGATGAACGCGAGATCCGGTCCGCTGTGGTCGAGGACCATCACCTCGTGGATCATCGTGAGCTCCAGGTGCGTGGTCGGGTCGTCGACCGGCATGCGCGCGTTCTCGGCGAGAAACACGACGAGGAGCGCACCCGCAAGCGGCGCGAAGGCAGCCGCCGCCTGCGTCCACGCCGCGGGCCCGAGGCCGGCGTACATCGGCGACAGCGACAGGCTGCTGGTGTGACACGCGATGGCCGCGAGCCCGAGCAGCAGCGCGGGCTCGGCGAGCGCGGAGAACGTCACCTCGCGGCTCGCTCCCATTCCCTCGAAGCTGGAGCCGGTGTCGAGCGCGGCGAGCACCGTGACGAAGCGCGCCAAGCCGAGGAGGTAGGCGAAGAGGACCACGTCGGCCGGAAACGCCAGGACGGCCGCGGAGCCGCCGAACGGAACCAGCAGCGTCGCGATCAGCAGCGCGGCGAGCCCGACGACCGGGCCGGCGCGAAAGACGCCCGACGTCGTGCGGCTGTAGACCGCCGACTTCCTGAGCAGCTTCAGCACGTCGAAGTACGGCTGCAGCAGCGGCGGGCCGATCCGGCCGGCGACGAGCGCCTTGGTGCGGATGACGATACCCGGCATCAACGGCGCACACACCAACGCGAGCAGCACATGGACGACGGACGCGATCGCCATCGTCTATCCGAGCTTCCACAGGAGGAGCACGAGCAACGTCGCGGCGACGTACAGCACGTAGAGGTGCACGCGCCCGTGCTGCAGCCAGCGCAACGACCCGAGGACCCGGCCGATGCCACCGAATACCGGCGCGTAGAGGCGTTCGCGCGCGACGTCGAGCGTCTCCGTCGCGAGCGCCGCCTCGCGCGGAAAGAAGCCGTGCGGCGCCACGAGCCGGCGCTCGGTGTGGAGCACGCCGTCGAAGAGCCGCGTCAGCGGTTGCGCGAACGACGACGCGGTGTACTGCATGCGTGCGGTCGGCGCGGCGTATCCGCAATCCCATGTGCCGGCCTCGCGGACGTCGCGGCTCGTCAGCAGCGTGCGACGCACCGCCGCGAGCGCTGCGGCGATCGCGAGGAGGCCGATCGCGGCGATGGTGACGCGTGCGAAGACCGCAGTGGCGCTCGCCACGTCCGCGCGCACGACGTCCGACGGTAGTTGCGTCACCACGACGAGCACCGGGGCGAGACTGCGCACCACCAGCGGTGCGAGGAGCCCGATCAGCACGCAGGCGGCCGCGAGGCCGTACATCGGCCAGCGCATCGCCGGCCCCGGCTCCGAGGCATGCGTCGCATGACTGCTGCGCGCCGTGCCGAGGAAGACGACGCCGAACGCCTTGGTGAAGCAGGCCGCCGCGAGCCCCCCGATCAAGGCGAGCGCGCCGATCACGCCGAGGGCCGGGAGGGTCGTCGTGGCGCTCCGCGCAACGAGTGCGTGGTAGGCACCGAGGTAGATCAGCAGCTCGCTCACGAACCCGTTGAGCGGCGGCAGGCCGGAGATCGCGATCGCGCCGACGAGGAACGCGAGGCCCGTTCCCGGCATCCGTCCGAGCAGGCCGCCGAGATGGTCGAGGTCGCGGGTTCCCGTCGCCTGCGCCACCGCCCCCGCTCCGAGGAAGAGCAGCCCCTTGAAGATCGCGTGATTCACGACGTGGAGCAGCGCGCCGCCGAAGCCGAGCACCGCGAGGGCAGGAGCACCGATGCTGCGTCCGAGGACGCCCAACCCCAACCCGAGCGCGATGATGCCGATGTTCTCGACGCTGTGGTAGGCGAGTAGCCGCTTGAGATCGTGCTGTGCCAAGGCGAAGAGGACGCCGCCGACGCCCGACACCATCCCGATGCCGCACAGGGTCCACCCCCACCACGGCGCCGGCGGGCCGAGCATGGTGAGCACCCGCACCAGACCGTAGATCCCCGTCTTGATCATCACTCCGGACATGACCGCCGAGACGTGAGACGGCGCGGCCGGATGCGCCTCCGGCAGCCAGACGTGGAACGGCACGAACCCCGCCTTGGTCCCGAACCCGACCACGGCCAAGAGGAAGACCAGTCCAGCATTCGACGCACCGGAGAAGCGGTCGAAGTCGAGCGGATCGGCGCCGCGTCCGAGCACGACGAACATCACGAGCAGGCACGCGGTGCCGAGATGGGTCGCCACGAGGTAGGTCCATCCCGCCTCGCGGACCGCGGCGTCCTCGTCGTCCGCGGTCACCAGGAAGAAGGACGCGAGCGCCATCACCTCCCACGCGACGAGGAACAGCACCGCGTTACGCGCGACGAGGACCAGCACGATGCTGGCGATGAGCAGGTTGAAGAAGAACCACGACGCGCCCGGCGACCGTCGCTCTTCGTCCGCCAGCAGGTACTCGCCGCCGTAGACCGCCGTGAGCGCCGAGAGCCCGAGAACCGGCAGCAGGAAGAACGCCGACAGCGCATCCACCTCGACGGCGAACGCGGCGAAGGGCACATCCCACCGCAGCCACAACGCCTGCGGCGGTGCCCCCAGAAGAACTCCGGCGGTGGCGACGAGCCCGAGCAGGGCACCCAACACCGCCCCGCCGACGCCGAGCGTCGTCGACCATTGCCGCGAGCGCCGGGAGATTCCGGCACCGACTCCTCCGAGCAATTGTACGCCGACGGCGAGGAGCAGCAGCCGCATTCAGCGCTTCCGGCTCTTGACGGCGCCGCCGCCGTCGAGCTTCGCCTCGACGGCACGCGCGGCATCGAGGATCTCCTCGCGGGACGCCTGCCGGACGACGGCGCCCTTGAACCGGGCATCGTGGAGCGCGAACGAGAGCCGCGAGAGCAGGCGCAGGTGGGCACGCACCGTCGGGCTCACCAACGAGAACAGCACGTGCACCGGCTTGCCATCGAGGGCGGCGAAATCGACCGGCCTCTCGAGGAAGCAGAGCGTGATCATCGGCCGCGACACGTGCAAGACGATCGGATTCCGCACGTGCGGGACGGCGATACCGTCACCGACGCCCGTCGATTGCAGCGCCTCGCGTGCGAGGAGCACGCGCAGCAGGAACTCTCGATCGAGCTCCTCGGGAACGCGCATGTGCTCGACCACCGCCCGCAGCACCGACTCCTTGTCGGCGCCCCCGAGGCGATAGAAGATCCCGCCCGCGGTCAGCGACTCGACGAGGCGGGGAACCGGCGACGCGTTGCTCTCCGGCTCGTCG
Source organism: Binatia bacterium (assembly GCA_041488235.1). Taxonomy (GTDB): domain Bacteria; phylum Desulfobacterota; class Binatia; order UTPRO1; family UTPRO1; genus DP-19. Next base: position 679 of record JBGPOW010000006.1, on the reverse strand, counting down.
AACACCTCCGCCGCGACGTTGATCCGGCGCGACGTCGCCCATTCGAGCAGCTCCGCGCGGTTGAAGCGGTACTGCTCGTTGACGCGATACGCCGGGAGCACGCCGCGACTGATCCAGCGGTAGATCGTCTTCTCCGAGACGTTGAGCAGCCTCGATACGTCGCGGACACCGAGTTGCACCGCTCTCGGCTATTGGACATCTCTGGACATGTCAAGCAAATGGTCCACGTCTAGGCACATCGTGACTGGCGAATCCCGAATCCCATGCTGCCGATCGCCGCGACGTTGATGAACCGGCGGCGCGCGCGCGGCGGGAGCACGCGAACGACGTGCGCCGGGCCGGCACGCGCGCGCCCCGGTCCGCGTCCGCGCGAGCGTCACGGGCGCATGCGGACGTCGACTACGCACGCGCGCCGTGGTCAGCGCGCAAATTCTGCGGCCCTGCGCACGTCGTTCGCGTGCTCCCGCCGCGCGTGACACGCCGGCGCTCGAGAGCGCGGCACGGACCGCGTCGACGCGCGACGCGCCGCCGTCGAACGCGCGCCGTCACAGGCGGGGGGGGGGGGGGCGGCGGGGGGGGGGGGGGGCGGGAAATTTCGGGGCGGGCGCCGCACCCGCGGTCCTCGCGGGGAGAAAACCCCCGAGCGGGTGGGGCCCCCGCCCCACGCCGCCCCGGCCGG